>JAKOND010000058.1 GCA_022702125.1 Burkholderiaceae bacterium | reverse complement strand
GACAGGAGGCGTGGCGGCTGGCCCTCGCAGCGCACGATGAAGTCGGGCAAGGCGACCGGCCGCTCCCAGGCTCCGCTGCGGCGCAGACTCTGGCCGGAGGCCTGGGCCTTCAGATAGTCGATCACCGCCCACGTCTCGGCGTCGGACATGCGGTCCCCGAAGCCGGCCATGGTGGTCGCGCCATCGCGGTCGCGCAGGCCGTGGCGGATGCGCCAGAAGACATCGCCATCGGCGCGGCGCCACAGCAGCGCACCGGCGAGGTCGGGCGGCCACACCGGTTGCGCCTGCGCCAGCGGGCCCTCGCCGCGTCCGTCCGCACCGTGGCAAGCGACGCATCGCTGTTCGTAGACACGGCCGCCATGCGCCACCGATTGCGCGGTGAAATTGGTCGGCGAACGGTGGAAGCTGGTCGGATGGGCCGGCACCAGCAGCACGGAGGCATCCGGCCAGGGTGCGCATGCCAGGGCGGCGACCATCATGCCGCCTGACACTGCGGCAGCGCGCCGGCGGCGGTGCCCCAAGAAGGCCAGCGTCACGGGCAGCAATCCCAACGCCAGCGCAGCCAGCAGCAGCGCCAGGGCCGTATGCCGCGCCTGCCCCATATCGATCAGCAGGTTCTCGCCCGACAGCCGCCGCGCCCAGGGCCAGGCAGGCTGGCCATGGCTGTCGCCGATCAGGCCGGTGCGGTGCAGCAGCGCCAGAAGCCCCAGTTGGATGGACTGCAGCAGGGACAGCAAGGCATTCAGCCATCCGGACGCGGGAAGGTTGCCCATGCTCAGCCGGCGCCCCGCGCGTGGACGGAGAAGCCCCGCTCACCAGCTGGCATCGAGTCCCAGGTGGCGCAGTGCCTCGTGCCGCAAGGTGGTCAGCGCCGGGTCGCCGCGATGGCGCGGGTACGGCAGGTCGACCTGGAGCTTGGCCTGGATGCGCGCCGGCCGGTCGCTGAACACGATGACGCGCTGCGCGAGGAACAGTGCTTCTTCCACGTCGTGCGTCACCAGCAATGCCGAGAAACCCTGGCGCTGCCACAGCGCCACCAGCTCGCTCTGCATCTGCAGCCGGGTGAGCGAGTCGAGCTTGCCCAGCGGCTCGTCGAGCACCAGCAACCGCGGGTCGTTGACCAGCGCGCGCGCCAGCGCCACGCGCTGCGCCATGCCGCCCGACAGCTGGTGCGGGAAGGCCTCCGCGAATTCGGTGAGTCCCACCAGAGCCAGGACATCGTCCACCCGGCCCTTCTGGGTTTCGAGCAGGCCGCGCGCCTGGGGCCCCAGGGCCACGTTGTCCCAGACGGTGCGCCAGGGGTAGAGCGTGGGGTCCTGGAAGACGACGATGCGCGACGGGTCCGGTCGGCTGATGGCCTCGCCATCCTGTGTGAGGTCACCGGCCGTGGCCGTTTCCAGCCCGGCCACCAGCCGCAGCAGCGTCGACTTGCCGCAGCCGCTGGGGCCGAGCAGCGCGACGAACTCGCCGGGCCGCACCTGCAGGTCGACGTTGTCGAGCACCTGCAGCACGCCCGAAGGCACCTTGAACCAGTGGCTGACATCGCGCACCTCGATGCGCGCACCCCGCCCCGCTGCGGGCTGCGCCGCGGCGGGAATGGTCCCGGAGGTGGCGGCATTCACCATTTGACGGTCCCCTTCTGCCAAGACAGCACCCGATCGCGCACCGTGAACAGCATCGTGATGAGTCCGGAGCACAGCACCGCCATCACCAGCAGGGCCGCGTACATGTTGGCGTAGGCGGCCCAGCCCTGCGCCCACTGCAGGTACCAGCCGAGACCGGCCTTCACGCCCATCATCTCGGCGGTGACCAGCGTGGAGAAGGAAGCGCCCAGGCCCATGAACAGGCCCACGAAGACCTGCGGCAGCGCGGCAGGAATCGCCACCCTCCGCACCAGGAACCACTCCGACGCACCCACCGTGCGAGCCACGTCGTAGTACGCCTTGTTGACCGAAGCCACACCCGACCACGTGAGCACCGCCAGGGGGAAGAAGGTGGCCAGGGCGATCAGTAAAACCGCCGCCGCGTAGCTCGATGGCGCGAAGAAGAATGCCAGCGGCAGCAGCGCCGAGGCCGGCACCGGCCCCAGGAAACGCAGCACCGGATGCACCCAATAGCCGGCCACGCGCGACCAGCCGATCCACACGCCGGTGACGAAACCCGCCAGCGCGCCCAATGCGAATCCAGTGGCCAGCAACCGCGCCGAATGGGCGGTGGACAGGCCCAGCCGACCCCAGTCCTCGGCATACACCTCGATCAGGCTCTGCGGCGGTGCGAAGAAAGGCGGTGGCAGCAAGCCGAGCTTGGCGGTGGCGATCTCCCACGCCGCCAGCAGCAGCGGCGCGGCCACCAGCCACTGCCCCGCCGGCCGCAGCCGCACGCCGAGGCGTCCGGTCCGGTTGCCCAGCAGGACGACGGCCAGCAACAGCAATCCAGCCACTCCGGCCGCGATGCCGAACTCGGCGGTGAAAGCCCATTCGTTGAAACCGACCTCCTTGTTGGGCCAGGCGAGGGTCAGCACGCCCAGGACGAGCCAGGCGGCGGCGGCGAGCAGGCCGTTGCGCCAGAAGCCCGGCGCCTGCACCGCCCCGAAGCCGGCGGGGACGGCCGGGCCGCGCTGCCGCGCGGGTGTCGCGGCAACCTGGGCCGGCGCCTGCCGTACCAGGGTGTGATCGAAGGGGGTGCTCATGGCAGGCTCCGGTTCAGGCCAGCACGTCGGCGGTGACGTGACGGGCGAAGCGGGCAGGATTGGTCCCGGACTTCAGCACGCCGACGCCCTGGAAATCCCGCGCATAGAACTCCACCTCGTCGAGCAGCTTCGTGCCGGTGGGATGGTGGCCGTGGGTCAGCGTGCCCAGCAAGGCGCGCAGATCCTCCACCGACACCTTGGGCGAATACTTGGCGAACAGCTTGGCCGACTGGTTGGGGTTCTCGGCCACGTAGTCGGAGGCCT
>JAKOND010000054.1 GCA_022702125.1 Burkholderiaceae bacterium | reverse complement strand
TGATGACCCTGGCGCGGGCGATCGTCACCAGCGTGTACGAGCGCTTCGGCATCCGGCTGGAGCCGGAGCCTGTTGTTATATGAGTCTTGACGCTTTGTATAAAACCAATGCCATTTTCTTTTGTTTTGCAGAACTATAATTAATGCATCATTTTATGATGCTTTTATTAGAGATAATTAATTTCCCATACGCACTGCAATCCTTTTGATAAATCTATATGGCAAAACCAAGAATCTTTGTAAGTTCTACATTTTATGACTTAAGAACAGTTCGAGATGATTTGGATCGATTTATTCGAAGTATGGGGTTTGAGCCTGTTAGGCATGAGCGGGGTCATATCTCTTATGGAAAAGACGATAAGCCTGAGATATACGCGTATAGAGAAATAGAATTTTGTGATATTCTGGTTTGCATAATTGGAGGACGTTTCGGTAGTGCGTCCGCAGAAGGACCGTATTCAATAACTCAAAAGGAATTAAAGTCCGCGATTGAACGGGGTAAGCAGGTTTATGTTTTTGTTGAGGAATCGGTGCAATACGAGCACCGATATTATTTGGCAAACAAATCTGTTCCGGGCTTGAAATATACATCAGTCGACAATATAAAAATACATGAATTTCTTGAAGAAATATATTCTCTACCAAGAAACAATCCAATATTTCCATTTGCGGTTTCTGGAGATATCACGGCAATGCTCAGCGAGCAATGGGCTGGTCTTTTTCAGAGGCTCTTATCTGAGCATTCTATTAAATCGCAGACCGTATTGGTTGACGAGCTTCAAAGAAGCTTGCAGACTGTTGGACAGCTAGTCCAGTTTCTGACTGAAGAAAAAGGTAAGGGTGATAAGGCAATTCAAGAAATTCTCTTTGCAAATCATCCCGCATTTGAAGATTTAAGGCAGAAGCTCAAAAATAGATATAGAATTTATTTCACCAATCTCGAAGAGTTGGATGAATGGTTGGTGGCAGCTAAAAGTTTTGAAGAAGATCCATTTGTCCTTGACGACGATTTCAGGGAGTGGGTACGGCAGATTCCTTATCAGGGGAAAATCGAAACTCAAACTTTGATGGTAAACAAATCAATATTTGATGAAAATGGTCGGCTACTTCCTATGACAGCTGGAAATTGGAAAGATGAGTGGATTCAAGTTAAGCGTTCAATCAGAAAAATGCCGGAAAATACAAAAACTAAAGATGATGACGACATTCCCTTTTAATTTTAAGAAATGTTTTGGCAAATAAAAAGCCACCTTGCAGTGGCTTCTATTATGTTACTGACTTTGATGAATACTGATTAAAAATTCATATTCAATAGATTTGCATGCAAGTTACAAAGTCTTATTTCGCTATATCGTCCACGAGGCCCGGCAGCGCGGCCGTGCCGTTCGACGACAGCAGGCCGGTCCTGGCGTAGATCGCCAGCTTGTCCCGCGTGTCCACGATGTCCAGGTTGCGCATCGTGAGCTGGCCGATGCGGTCGGCCGGGGAGAAGGGCGCGTTCTCGACCTTCTCCATGCTCAGGCGCTCGGGCTGGTAGGTCAGGTTGGGCGAGGACGTGTCCAGCAGCGAATAGTCGTTGCCGCGGCGCAGCTCGACGGTGACCTCGCCGGTGACCGCGCGGGCCACCCAGCGCTGGGCGGTCTCGCGCAGCATGATCGCCTGCGGGTCGAACCAGCGGCCCTGGTAGAGCAGGCGGCCGAGCTTGCGGCCGTTGTCGCGGTACTGCTCGATCGTGTCCTCGTTGTGGATGCCGGTGACCAGCCGCTCGTAGGCGATGAACAGAAGCGCCAGGCCGGGGGCCTCGTAGATGCCGCGGCTCTTGGCCTCGATGATGCGGTTCTCGATCTGGTCGCTCATGCCCAGGCCGTGGCGGCCGCCGATGCGGTTGGCTTCCAGGATCAGCTCGACCAGGTCCGGATATTCGACGCCGTTCAGGGCGACCGGGCGGCCTTCCTCGAAGCGCACGCTGACTTCCTCGGCCTTGACCGCGACCTCGTCCTTCCAGAAGGCGACGCCCATGATCGGGTTGACGATCCGGATGCCGCTCCGGAGGTGTTCCAAATCCTTGGCCTCGTGGGTGGCGCCGAGCATGTTGGAGTCGGTGGAGTAGGCCTTCTCGGCCGACATCTTGTAGCCGAAGCCGGCGGCGGTCATGAAGGCCGACATCTCGGCGCGGCCGCCCAGCTCGTCGATGAAGGCCTGGTCCAGCCAGGGCTTGTAGATGCGCAGCGCCGGGTTGGTCAGCAGGCCGTAGCGGTAGAAGCGCTCGATGTCGTTGCCCTTGAAGGTGCTGCCGTCGCCCCAGATGTTGACGTCGTCCTCCTTCATCGCCGCCACCAGCATGGTGCCGGTGACCGCGCGGCCCAGCGGGGTGGTGTTGAAGTAGGTGACGCCGGCGGTGGAGATGTGGAAGGCGCCGGCCTGCAGCGCGGCCAGGCCCTCGGCGGCCAGCTGGCTGCGGCAGTCGACCAGGCGGGCCTGCGCGGCGCCGTACTGCATCGCCTTGCGCGGGATGTCCTCGTAGTCGGGCTCGTCGGGCTGGCCGAGGTTGGCGGTGTACGCGTAGGGGATCGCGCCCTTCTGCTGCATCCAGTGCAGGGCGGCGCTGGTGTCGAGGCCGCCGGAGAAGGCGATGCCGACCTTCTGGCCGACGGGAACGTTCTGGAGGATGGTGGACATGCGTGGTGCCTCTGTTGCTTCAGCCGAAGTGGCAGATGTAGTGGTAGGCCTCGGTCACGCGGATGTCGAAGCTGGAGTTGCCGGGGATGCTGAAGCTGTCGCCGGGGCCGGAGGCCTGCCAGGCGTCGCTGCCGGCCAGCCTGTACTCGCAGCCGCCGGCCACGCATTCCATGACCTCGGGGGCGCCGGTGTTGAAGGTCAGCGTGGCCGGCAGGACCACGCCCACCGACTTCTTCGTGCCGTCGGGGAAGGTGATGCCGTGGCTGACGCACTTGCCGTCGAAATAGACGCTGGCCTGGGTCGAGACGGACACGCCGTCGATCTTCTCGGTGCTCATGGGATGCGGTGCTCTCTGTGCTGTGCGGGTGCGGGAAAAAACCTGGGCCGGAACGCGGCGCGGCGGGCCAGCCGGCGATTTTAGGCGAGCGTCGCGCATCCATCCGGCGGGCCGTTGCGTAAGGAAGCCAGGGCAGGGCGGATACGCCACAATCTCCGCCATGCCGACCGACCACCCCGACCAGCAGCTGATCGATCTCATGCAACGCATCGCCGTCCAGGACCGGGACGCCCAGTCCGCGCTCAAGCAGCTCTACGACCTGACCGCGTCGCGGCTGCTCGGCGTGGCGATGCGCGTGACCGGCAACCGGGAGTGGGCGGAAGACGCCCTGCAGGACGCCTACCTGCAGGTCTGGCGCGCCGCCGGCGACTACCGCGTCGCGCTGAGCCCGCCGATGGCCTGGATGGGCGTGATCGTGCGCAGCCGGGCGCTCGATTTCCTGCGCCGGCGGCGCAGCGAGCGCATCGACCAGTCGCGCGAGCTGGACGACGGCATCCGGGAGACGGTCCCCGAGGAAGGCCCCGGCCCGCTCGACATGGCCGCGTCCAGCGAGCAGGCCTTCGCGCTGCACCAGTGCCTGTCGAAGCTCGAGGCCCGGCAGCGCGAGGTGGTGAGCCTCGCCTACATGCGCGACCTGAGCCACGGCGAGCTGGCCGCCCAGCTCCGGCTGCCGCTGGGCACGGTCAAGACCTGGATCCGCCGCGGGATCGAGCAGTTGCGCGGTTGCATGGCGAGGTACGCATGAGGCTGCAGGACCATCCCGAACTGCTGGAGCGGCTGGCCGCCGCGCATGCGCTGGGCACGCTGCGCGGCGGCGCGCGGCGCCGCTTCGAGACGCTGGCGCGCGAGCATCCGGCGATCCGCGCCCAGGCGCTGCTGTGGCACGAACGCTTCGCGGCGCTGACCGAACTGCAGCCGTCCGAGCCGCCGTCGCCCGCGCTGTGGGAGCGCATCGCGCGCGAGGTGGAATGGGAGCGCCTCGGCGCCGCCGGCGCCGCGCAGGCCGCCGCCGGGCCCACGCCCGCCGCGACGGCGCTGCTCGCCCGGCTGCGGCGCGCGATGGGGCTGTGGCGCGGCGCGGCCTTCGCCGGCGCGCTCGCCACCGTCGTCGCCAGCGTGGTCGCGGTGGTGATCGGCACCGGCATGGGGCGCCAGGTGGCGCAGCGCGACCTGGCCCTGGCGCAGCGCGACCAGGCGCTGACGCAGGTCAGCCAGAACCGCGACGCGTTGGCCGAGCAACTGCGCGCCGCGCCCCGCGTCGCCTACGTGGCGGTGCTGGCCGACGACAAGGCGGCGCAGACCCTGCTGGTCACCATCGATCCCGACCGCAACGCGCTGACCGTGCGGCGGGTGGGCGATTTCCGCGAAGGGCCGGACCGGTCGCTGCAGCTCTGGGCCCTGCCGCCCGGCGGCGCGCCGCAATCGCTGGGCGTGCTGGGCAACGCGCAGGTGCTGCGGCTGGGCAGCGCGGAGCAGGCCGCGCGGGCGCCGGCGCTGGCGGTCAGCCTGGAGCCGCTCGGCGGCGCGCCGGCCGGCAGCGGCCCGACCGGGCCGGTGCTGTTCCAGGGCCGGGTGCTGAACACCGACGCCTGACCGGGCGCGCCGGCCGGGGCGGTGGGGCTCCGCCGGCACGGGTCATGTGCCGGTCAGGAAGGGCTTCCTAGAATCCGGCGCCCCGCGGCAGGCCGCGGAGGCGCGGCTTTCCGGTTCTTCCCGATCCCCGCCGATTCCCTTCGCCGTCCCCGACCTCGCCATGCAACACCGCCTGCCCCTCGCCCTCGTGTCGGTACGCCGGGTGCTGCCCAACCGCTGGGACCTGCTGGTCTTCCCGCTGGTGGTGGGCCTTCTGGCGATGGGCGCGGTCGGCCTGCACGAGAGCCGCGCGCCGCTGTCCACGCTGCGGGCGGCGGATGCGGTGTCGCTCGACCCGTGGCGCCTGCCGGAATACGCGCTGCTGACCACGCTGCGCATGCTCGCGGCGATGGCGGTGTCGCTGGTCTTCACGCTCGCCTACGGGACGATCGCCGCCAAGAGCCGGCGCGCGGCGCAGGTGCTGGTGCCGGCGCTGGACATCCTGCAGTCGGTGCCGGTGCTGGGCTACGTGGCCTTCACCGTCACCTTCTTCCTGGCGCTGGCGCCGGGCCGGGTGCTGGGGGCCGAGGCGGCGGCGGTGTTCGCGATCTTCTCCAGCCAGGCCTGGAACATGGCCTTCGGCTTCTACCAGTCGCTGCGCACCCTGCCGCGCGACCTGCAGGAGGTGTCGGCCAACCTGCGCCTGACCGGCTGGCAGCGCTTCTGGAAGCTGGAGGTGCCCTTCGCCATGCCCGGGCTGGTGTGGAACATGATGATGTCGATGTCCGGCGGCTGGTTCTTCGTGGTCGCGTCCGAGGCGCTGGTGGTCGGCAACCGCAGCATCGTGCTGCCCGGCGTGGGCGCCTACCTGGCCGAGGCCATCGCGCGGCGCGACCTGGCGGCCGTGGGCTGGGTGGTGCTGGCGATGGCGCTGGTGATCCTGGCCTACGACCAGTTGCTGTTCCGCCCGCTGATCGCCTGGTCGGACAAGTTCCGGGTCGAGACCAGCCGCGCCGCCGAGGCGCCGCAGTCCTGGCTGCTGGACCTGCTGCACCGCACCCGGCTGGTGCGCCGCGCGCTGCGCCCGGCCGGCCGGTTGCTCGGCGCCGCCGCCCGGCTGCCGCTGCGCTGGCCCCGCATCGCCGGGTTCGGCTCCCGTCGCCGGGAGGCTTCGGCGGCGCCGTCGCGCGGGGCGGATGCGGTCTGGTTCGCGCTGGTGGGCTGCGCCTCGCTGGCGATCGGCTGGCGCACCGTGGCCTATGTCGCGGGCGGGGTGGACGGGGCCGAGGTGCCGCATGTGCTGCTGCTGGGCGGGATCACCCTGGCGCGGGTGGCGGTGCTGGTGGCGCTGGCCTCGGCGGTCTGGTTGCCATTGGGCGTCTGGATCGGGCTGCGGCCGGCGCTGGCGCAGAAGGTGCAGCCGCTGGCCCAGTTCCTGGCGGCCTTTCCGGCCAACCTGCTGTTCCCGGTGTTCGTGCTGGGCATCGTGCACCACCGACTGAACCCGGACCTGTGGCTCTCGCCGCTGATCGTGCTGGGCACCCAGTGGTACATCCTGTTCAACGTGATCGCCGGCGCCAGCGCCTACCCCAACGACCTGCGCGAGGCCTGCGCCAATTTCGGCATCCGCGGCGGGCTGTGGTGGCGCCGGGCGATGCTGCCGGCGGTTTTCCCGTACTACCTGACCGGCGTGATCACCGCGGCCGGCGGCGCCTGGAACGCGGCCATCGTCTCGGAAGCCGTGTCCTGGGGCGACACCCGCATCCTGGCCCACGGGCTGGGCGCCTACATCGCCGAGGCCACCGCCCGGGGGGACTATCCGCGCATCATCCTGGGCATCGCCGCGATGGCGCTGTTCGTGACCGCGATCAACCGGCTGCTGTGGCGGCCGCTGATGGCGTTCGCCGAACGGCGGCTGCGCATCGACTGACCGGCGGACGCCCGGCGGGAGCAGACCCTGAAACCGTCGATCCTTTCGTGGCCCCGCCGGCATTCCGCCTTGGCTGCCAGCTATGTTTTAAATAGCAATTCCGATTCCATTCCCGACCGCGGCTTTCCAGAGGACACCGCCCCATGACCGAATCCCGAGACATCCTGCGCGTCGAGCGCGTCGGCAAAGGCTTCGCCAAGGCCCAGGGCGAGCTGCGCGTGCTCGACGGCGTGGACCTCGCGTTGCGCGCCGGCGAGATCGTCGGGCTGCTGGGCCGCTCCGGTTCGGGCAAGTCCACGCTGCTGCGCATCGTGGCCGGCCTGGTCGCGCCGACCGAAGGCACGGTGACCTGGCAGGGCCGGCCGCTGCGGGGGCCGGCGCCGGGCGTGGCCATGGTCTTCCAGACCTTCGCGCTCTTTCCCTGGCTCACGGTGCTGCAGAACGTCGAGGCCGGGCTGGAGGCGCTCGGCGTGCCGGCCAGGGCGCGGCGCGAGCGGGCGCTGGCGGCCATCGACCTGATCGGCCTCGACGGCTTCGAGAACGCCTACCCGCGCGAGCTGTCGGGCGGCATGCGCCAGCGGGTCGGATTCGCCCGGGCGCTGGTGGTGGACCCGGCGCTGCTGCTGATGGACGAACCCTTCTCCGCGCTGGACGTGCTGACCGCCGAAACCCTGCGCACCGAGCTGGTCGCGCTGTGGCGCGCGCGGCGGCTGCCGATCGAGTCGGTGCTGATCGTCACCCACAACATCGAGGAGGCGGTGCAGATGTGCGACCGCATCCTGGTGCTGTCCTCCAACCCCGGGCGGGTGGCGGCCGAGATCGCGGTGCCGTTCGCGCACCCGCGCAACCGGCTGGACCCGGAATTCCGGCAGCTGGTGGACGAGATCTACGCGCGCATGACGTCCCGCGGCGGGCCGGCGGCCCAGAAGGCGGGCCTGAAGCCCGCGAGCCCGCTGCCGCCGGTCTCGACCAACCTGATCGCCGGCCTGGCCGAGACGTTGGCGGCGCCGCCCTACGCCGGCCGCGCCGACCTGCCCGAGGTGGCGCACCACCTGCGCCTGGCCGTGGACGAGCTGTTCCCGGTGGCCGAGCTGATGCAGCACCTCGAACTGGCGGAACTGCGCGAGGGCGACATCCTGCTGACGCGCAGGGCCACGATTTCGCCGCGGCCGGCATGCAGCAGCGCAAGCAGCTTTTCGCCGGCGCGCTGCTGCGGCACGTGCCGCTGGCGGCCCACATCCGCCAGATCCTGGGCGAGCGACCCGGACAGCGGGCGCCCCGCGCGCGTTTCGAGCAGGAACTGGAGGATTCGCTCTCCGACACCGCCGCGCGGCAGACCCTGGACGCGGTCATCGCCTGGGGCCGCTATGCGGAGCTGTTCTCGTACAACGACCAGGCCGAGCTGTTCAGCCTGGCCGACATCGAGGAAACCTGACGGCCGGGCGGGCCGGCGCGACGGGCCGCCGGCGCCGAATCCCGCTCAGGAAGGCGTCAGCCCCGCCACCTTGTCCGGCGTCATCGGCAGGCTGCGCACCCGCCGGCCGGTCGCGTGGAAGACCGCGTTGGCGATCGCGGCCGAAACCGCGACGATGCCGATTTCGCCCACGCCCTTGACGCCCAGCGGATTCACCACGCCGTCCTCCTCTTCGACGAACACCACGTCGATGTCCTCGATGTCGCGGTGGGCGGCCACGTGGTACTCGGCCAGGTTGTGGTTCATCACCTTGCCCAGCCGGTGGTCGTGCAGGGACTCCTCGTGCAGCGCCTTGCTGATGCCCCAGACCACCGCGCCCTCGATCTGGCTGCGGGCGGTCTTCGGGTTGACGATGCGGCCGGCGGCCACCGCGTTGACCACCCGGGCCACCTCGACCGTGCCGAAGTCCTCGTCCACCCGCACCTCGACGAAGACCGCCGAGTGGGTGGCGCGGGTGTACTTGCTCTGCTTGAGAATGCGCGGCAGCGACAGCACCTTCTTGTCGATGTCGCCATAGCCGCTGCGCTCCACCAGCGAAGCCAGCGGGATCGCCTTGGAGGGATCGTCCTTGCGCCGGATGGTGCCGTCCGCGAACTCCACCTCGCGGAACAGCGGGTAGCCCAGCCAGCGGCCGTCGAGGATGCGCGCCAGCCGGAAGAGCCGCCGCGCGACTTTCTCGCAGACCTCCTGCACCGCGGTGCCGATGGTGGCCACCGTCATCGAGCCGCCCTCGATCGGCGCGAAGGGCAGGGTGGAGTCGCCCAGCTTGAAGGTCACCTTCTCCATCGGCAGGCCCAGCGTGGCCGCGGCGATCTGGGTCATGACCGTGTAGGTGCCGGTGCCGATGTCGGCGGTCGCGCTGCTGACTTCGAGCGTGCCGTCGGCGCGGAACACCGCCCGCGCGCCCCCGGGCATCTGCATCGCGTCCCACATGCCGGTGGCCATGCCCCAGCCGATCAGCGTCTTGCCCCGGCGCATCGAGCGCGGCTCGGGGTTGCGCTTCTCCCAGCCGAAGCGTTCCGCGCCCTGCCGGTAGCAGTCGCGCAGCGCCTTGCTGGAGAAGGGCTTGTCCGCGCCCTCGTCGCGCTCGGCGTAGTTGCGCAGGCGCAGCTCCATCGGATCGATCTTCGCGGCGTGGGCCAGCTCGTCCAGCGCGCATTCGAGCGCGTGCATGCCGGTGACCGCCCCCGGCGCCCGCATGTCGAGCGGGGTGTAGCGGTCGAGCTGCACCAGCTTGTAGTCGAGCGTCGTGTTCGGACAGCTGTAGGCCATCGCGGACCAGTTGACGATGACCTCGACGTAATCCTCCGCGTACGAGGTCTCGGAAACGGCGGTGTGCTGCAGCGAGGTGAGCTTGCCGCCGTCGTCGCAGGACAGCTTGATGGTCTGGTAGGTCTCGGGCCGGTGGCCGAAGGTGAACATCTGCTGCCGCGTCAGCACCACCCGCACCGGCCGCTCCAGCCTGAGCGCGCCCATGCCGGCCAGCACCAGCTGGTAGTTGGGCCGCAGGCCGGAGCCGAAGGCGCCGCCGATGAACGGGCAGAGCACCTGCACGTCGTTCTTGCGCAGCTTGAGCACGTGCGCGAGGTACATCCGCGAGTTCTGCGCGCCCTGGGTCTTGTCGTAGACCGTCAGCCGGCCCGGGCCTTCCCAGATGGCGGTGGTGGCGTGCATCTCCATCGGGTTGTGGAACTCGGCGGGGGTGTAGTACTCGGACGCCACCCGCACCGCCGCGTCGGCGAAGGCGGCGGCGGCGTCGCCGCGCGGCTTGGGCGGCGATTTGAAGCCGAACTTGCGCGGGCTGGGCTTGTAGGCCTCGCCCAGCCATTCCGACAGGTCGCTGCGGTGCGCTTCCTCCTCGTACTCGACCCCGACCAGGCGCGCGGCGTGGCGGGCGGCCTCGAAAGTCTCGGCGATCACCAGCGCGATCGGCTGGCCCTCCGAGTGGACGCGGTCGTCGTAGAGCGGCCTGAAGGGCGAGCCCGACGGGGCGTCGATGTCCTTGTGCAGCAGGTCGAGGCGCGCCATCGCCGGGCGGTTCTCGTGCGTCAGGACCTCGACGACGCCCGGGTAGGCCAGCGCCGCGCCGGTGTCGATGCGGGCGATGCGTCCGCGCGCGATGGTGGCCGAGACGACCACGCCGTAGGTCAGGCCCTCGGCCGGGTGCTCGGCGGCGTAGCGCGCCCGGCCGGTGACCTTGGCCGGGCCGTCGACCCGCGAGATCGGCGCGCCGAACGGGCGCGGCAGGGTGATGTCGGGGACGCTGCTCATGCCTTCTCCTCCAGGCCGGCGGCCTTCTGCAGCGCGCGCACGATGGTGCGGCGCGCCATTTCGATCTTGAAGTCGTTGTGGCCCTGGCCCTTGGCGCCTTCCAGCAGCGAGGTCGCCACCGCGCCGAAGTCGGCCTCGGCCGGCAGTTGGCCGACCAGCGGCGCCTCGGCCTCGGGCTTGCGCCAGGGCTTGTGGGCTACCCCGCCCAGCGCGACCCGCGCCGCGCCGATGCGCCCGTCGTCCCGCAACTGCAGCGCGGCCGCGGCGGACACCAGCGCGAAGGCGTAGGACCGGCGGTCGCGGATCTTGAAGTACGCGGTGTGGGCCTGGAACTGCGGCGGCGGCAGCTCGACCGCCACGATCAGCTCGTTCGCTTCCAGGTTGGTGTCGCGCTCCGGGGTGTCGCCGGGCAGGCGGTGGAAATCCGCCATCGGGATGGTGCGCCGCGCGCCGTCCGGCCCCTCGACGTGGATGCGGGCCTCGAGCGCCGCCATCGCCACGCACATGTCCGACGGATGCGTCGCGATGCACTGGTCGCTGGTGCCCAGGATCGCGTGGATGCGGTTGACCCCGCCGATGGCGCCGCAGCCGGTGCCGGGCGCGCGCTTGTTGCAGGGCGTGCCGATGTCGTAGAAGTAGTAGCAGCGGGTGCGCTGCAGCAGATTGCCGCCGGTGGTCGCCATGTTGCGCAGCTGCGGCGACGCGCCGGCCAGCAGCGCCTGCGAGAGCAGCGGGTAGTCGGCCTGCACGCGCGGGTGCCAGGCGAGGTCCGCGTTGCTGACCAGCGCGCCGATGCGCAGGCCTCCGTCGGCGGTGTCCTCGATGCCGTCGAGCGGCAGGTGGGTGATGTCGATCAGCGTCTGCGGGCGCAGCACGCTTTCCTTCATCAGGTCGAGCAGGTTGGTGCCGCCGGCGATGAAGCGGGTGGATTCCGGATGCGCGGCCTTGGCCTGGATCGCGGCCGCCGTCGAGGCGACGCGCTGGTAGGTGAACGGATTCATGCGCGCGGCTCCTGCGACGGAGCGCCGCCGCGCGGCGACTGGCGCAGCACCTGCACCACCGCGGTGACGATGTTCGGGTAGGCGCCGCAGCGGCAGATGTTCCCGCTCATCAGTTCCCGCACTTCGTCTTCGGTATGGGCCTTGCCTTCGTTGATCAGGCCCTGGGCCGAGCAGATCTGGCCCGGCGTGCAGTAGCCGCACTGGAAGGCGTCGTGGTCGATGAAGGCCTGCTGCAGCGGATGCAGCGCGTCTTCCTCGCCCATGCCCTCGATGGTGACGATGTCGCTGCCGTCCTTCATCACCGCGAGCGTGAGGCAGGAGTTCACCCGCTTGCCGTCCACCAGGACGGTGCAGGCGCCGCACTGGCCGTGGTCGCAGCCCTTCTTGGTGCCGGTCAGGCCGCACCCTTCGCGCAGTAGGTCGAGCAGCGTGGTCCAGGCGGGGATTTCGCGGGTGACCGGGGCGCCGTTGAGGGTGAAGTGAATGGCGCAGGCGGTCGGCGCGTCGAGCGCGTTCGACGCCGCGGTCCGGGGAAGGACGGACTGGTCCATGGCAAGGCCTTTCGTGGGGGGGGAGGAGGGGCGGCGTGCCGCGGTCTCTGGGGACCGTCGGCCGACATCCATTCTTCTTCCCGAAATCCCGCATCCGGTGTCTCCGGTCTCCTGCGATGCACGTAGGAGCCTGCCTACCGTGCCCGTGTGGGCCTGCCGACCGAGCCGCGCGGGACCCGCAGGAACGGCAGGCCGTCGGGCGCCTAGCGCCAGCGGCCGCGGGAGTAGCCCAGGTTCAGCGACAGCCCGAGCGGTATGCCGGCCCAGGCCGAGGTCCCCGGGTAGTAGCCGCCGCCATAGCCGCTGCCGTAGCCGGGCCCGTAGGCGGGCGAATAGGCCGGGTACGCCGGGTAGGCGGGCGTCAGGTAGACCGGCGGCGGCGGAGGGGGCTGGATGATGATCGCCGCAGGCTGCACCACCCGGCGCACGGTCGTGTAGGTGGTGGTCGGCACCACGACGCCCGGCTGCACCTGCACCGGCTGGTCCGGTTCCTGGGCCTGGAGGGTGCTGTAGCTGCTGCCGATGCTACCGTTCTGCGGCGTTCCGGCGTCCGCGCTGCCGTAGGCGGCGCCGGCCGTCGCCGGTCCGGAGCCGTCGGACGGCAGGGGCGGCGCCAGCGAGGACACGCCCATCGCGCTCACCCGCAGGGGGATGGTGCTGCCGGGCGGTGTCGCGGTCTGGGTGTCGTAGCGCCGGCCGGCGTATTCGTAGGTCACGTTGTAGCCGACGGCACGGTTCTCGAAGCGCGACTGGGTGCGGCAGTTCTGCTGCGGCTGCCATTGCGACGGCCGCACCTGCACCTCCTCGGTCGTGCAGACCTGCTGCGGAACCTCCACCTGCCGGTAGATGGGGGACGACGACACCACCCGCCCGACGTCCTGCGCGGCGCAGACGCCGGCTGCGGCGGCCAGCGCGGTGAACAACAGCGTCTTCCTCATGCGATCTCTCCTGGTCTGGTGGGGGCCGCGCGACCCACCGGCCGCGCATGCTCGATACCGGATTAGACGGTCGGCGACGCGGGAAGTTCGGCCCGCGCGTGTAAATCCCGTACGGCGCGGCGGGACGGCGCCCGGCCGGTCAGCCGCCGGTCCGCGCGATCCGCGCGGACCAGGCGTCGGCATCGAAACCGACGGTGACCGCGCCGTCCGGCCATTCCACGACGGGACGCCGCACCAGGCTGGGATGCGCCGCCATCGCGGCCATGGCGCCCGCTGCCTGGCCGGCTTCCGCCTGCGCCGCGGCGTCCAGCGCGCGCCAGGTCGTGCCCTGGCGGTTGAGCAGGCGCTCCCAGCCCACGGCTTCCTCCCAGGCGGCCAGCCGGCCGACCGGGACGCCGAGCTTCTTGAAATCGTGGAAATCGTGGGGCACCGCCGCGGCATCGAGCCAGCGACGGGCTTTCCGGACGGTGTCGCAATTCGGAATGCCGTAGAGGCGGGGAGGCGTCGGACCGGAAGGGGCGGCAGGCGGATCGGAGGCGTGCGTCATCCGGCGAGATATAGCACAACGGCACGGAAGTCCTTGATTCATAGGGCCCGCATGCCACGATCGGACGCGAGGAGGAGGCCTGACCTTTCGCGGGGATGCGCCGCCCGGGCGCCATGGCGTCGCCGGAAAAGATCCGCCGGCTCCGAGGCCATCTTAGGGTAAGCGACAATGGAAGGCTCCGTTCCAGCTCCTGGACGCTTTCGCGTCCTTCTCCTCCGATGCCTGAAGCTTCCCCACCGACCCGCACCCTGGCCGAATGGCTGTCGCACTGCGAGCGGCTGCATGCCCAGCCCATCGCCCTGGGACTGGACCGCGTGCGCACGGTGGCCGACCGGCTGGGCATCCGCTTCGAATGCCCGGTCGTCACCGTGGCCGGCACCAACGGCAAGGGCTCGACCTGCGCCATGATCGAATCCATCGCGCTGGAAGCGGGTTGGCAGACCGGGGTCTACACCTCGCCGCACCTGGTGCATTTCGAGGAGCGCTGCCGCATCCGCGGCCAGATCGTCGCTGCTTCCGATTTGATAGCGCACTTCGAAGCGGTGGAGCGGGCCCGGACGCAAGACGACGATCCGATTTCGCTGACCTACTTCGAATTCACCACGCTGGTGTTCCTGCGTCTGCTGTCCACCGCCGGGCTCGATGTCGTGGTGCTGGAAGTGGGGCTGGGCGGCCGGCTCGACGCGGTCAATATCGTCGACGCGGACTGCGCGGTCATCACCAGCGTCGACATCGACCATGTGGAGTTCCTCGGCCCGGACCGCGAGTCCATCGGCCGCGAGAAGGCCGGCATCATGCGCCCCGGCCGGCCGGTGGTGATCAGCGATCCGGCCCCGCCGGCCAGCGTGCTGGCCCATGCGGCGGAGATCGGCGCCGAGGTCTGGCAGTCGGGCCGCGACTTCAACATCTCGGGCGACAAGCAGCAGTGGGGCTGGGCCGGACGCGGCCGCCGCTACAGCGGCCTGGCCTATCCGGCGCTGCGCGGCGCCAACCAGCTGGTCAACGCGGCCGGCGTGCTGGCGGTCTTCGGCGCGCTGCGGGAGCGGCTGCCGATCCCGGCGCAGGCGGTGCGCACCGGGCTGGCGCGGGTCGAGCTGCCCGGCCGTTTCCAGATCGTGCCCGGCCAGCCGACCCTGGTGCTGGACGTGGCGCACAACCCGCATTCGGTCGCCGCGCTGGCCGAGAACCTCGACGCCATGGGCTTCTTCCCCACCACCCACGCCGTCTTCGGCGCCATGGCGGACAAGGACCTCGGCCCGATGCTCACGCGCATCGGGCCGTTGATCGACCGCTGGTATTTCACCGACCTGGACACGCCGCGCGCCGAATCCGGCGTGCGCCTGCTGTCCAAGTGGAACGCGCTGCAGATGGCCGGCGGCGGCCGCCGCAGCGCGCCCGCGCACGCCTACGGCACGCCCCAGGCGGCGCTCGACGCGGCTGTCGCCGCGGCGGACCCGGCTGATAGAATCGTGGTCTTCGGCTCGTTCCATACCGTCGGCGGCGTGCTCCGGAACGGTATCCCCCGGCTTCACGCCAAACACCTCGGCGCCTAAGCCTTCCATCCATGGGTTTCTTCCAATTCCGCTGGCCCCGGCGCCGGGATCGCGACGACAACCGCAGCACCCCGCGTCCGACCCCCGCCGAGAACGTGGACTCCCTGCGCCGGCGGGCACGCCACCGCCTGATCGGCGCCACCGTGCTGGTCGCGCTCGGCGTCGTCGGCTTCCCGCTGCTCTTCGACACCCAGCCACGTCCGGTGTCCCGCAGCATCCCGATCACCATGGCCGACCGCCCGCGCGAGACGCCCGCGGCCGCGGCCCCGGCGGCACCTGCCGCCACCCGGCCCGAGACCGCCTCCGAGGGCGCCGGGACGCCGCCGCCTGCCACCGCGACGCTGCCGCCGGCCGCGCGCCCCCAGGTCCCCGCATCCACCACCCTGCGCTCCGGCGACGGACTGGGCGATGGCGAGGAAATCGTCACCGGCCGGCCGACGGCCACCGCGGTCGCCGAAGCGGCCCGCAAGGAAGAGGCGGCCCGCAAGGAAGACGCCGCGCGCAAGGCCGAAGTGGCGCGCCGCGAGAAGGAGCGCGAGGAGGCCGCCCGCAAGGAAGCCGCGGCCCGGCGCGAACGCGAGGCCGAGGCCCGCAAGGAAGCCCAGGCCCAGAAGGAGCGCAGCAGCGCCCCCGAGCCGCGCGCGGCCTCCGGCGCCCGCGACGACGCGGCCCGGGCCCGTGCGCTGCTCGAGGGCAAGGCGCCCGCCGCTCCTGCGCCTGCCGCGCAATCCGCCAGTGCATCGCCCGAAGGCGGCAGCCGCTACGTGATTCAGGTCGGTGCGTTCGCCGAGGCCTCCAAGGCGCTGGAAGCACGCGACAAGCTGTCGAGCAATGGCGTCAAGGCCTTCACCCAGTCCGTCGACACCGAGGGCGGCAAGCGCACCCGCGTCCGGGCCGGCCCGTTCGGCAGCCGTGCCGAAGCCGACCAGACCGCCGCGCGGATCAAGGGGCTGGGCCTGCCGGCCAGCGTGCTTCCGCAATGACCCGAGGGTGCCGCGTCGCGCGGCGCCGGATGCGATGCCGCTGACCGTTTCCGACTGGACGATGCTGCTGGTGCTGGCTGTCTCCGGCCTGATGGGCCTGTGGCGCGGCCTCGTGTTCGAGGTGCTGTCGGTCTGCGGCTGGGTGGCGGCTTTCCTCGCGGCACGCTGGGGAGCGCCGGTGGTAGCAGAATGGCTGCCTGCCGACTGGAGCGAACTGGCACGCACCGTGCTGGCCTATGCGGCGATATTCGTCGCGGGCGCCTTGCTCTTCGGAGCGCTGGCGTCCCTGGCCCGCGCCGGCGTGAGGGCGGCGGGCATGCGGCCGGCGGACCGGCTGCTGGGCGCGATGTTCGGCCTGCTGCGCGGAGTCCTGATGCTGCTGGCTGCGGCCGCCGTGATCGAAATGACATCCCTCCACGAGAACGCGTGGTGGACGGATTCGCAAGGAGCGCCCTATCTGCGGGCAGGCCTTGCAGGCTTGAAGCCGGCTTTGCCGGAAGCATTTGGAAGATACCTTCCGTGAACCGAGGTGAGACCCATGTGTGGAATCGTAGGCGTCGTTAGCAACGCTCCTGTCAATCAACTGCTCTACGACGCGCTGCTGCTGCTGCAGCACCGGGGGCAGGATGCCGCCGGCATCGTCACGCAGCAAGGACGCAAGTTCTTCATGCACAAGGCCAAGGGCATGGTGCGGGACGTCTTCCGGACCCGCGACATGCGCGCGCTGCCGGGCGACGTCGGCCTGGGCCAGGTGCGCTATCCCACCGCCGGCAACGCCGACAGCGAGGAAGAGGCCCAGCCCTTCTACGTCAACGCGCCCTTCGGCTTGGTGCTGGTCCACAACGGCAACCTGACCAACGCCAAGGCGCTGCGCGACGAGCTGTTCTCGACCGACCACCGGCACACCAACACCGACAGCGACTCCGAGGTGCTGCTCAACGTCTTCGCGCACGAGCTGGAGAAGGCCACCCGCGGCCTCGCGCTCCAGCCGGCCGAGGTCTTCGCCGCGGTGCGCGCGGTGCATCGCCGGGTCAAGGGCTCGTACGCGGTCATCGCGCTGCTGGCGGGCCATGGCCTGCTGGCGTTCCGCGATCCGTTCGGCATCCGGCCGCTATGCATCGGCCGCAACGCCGACGGCGCGGTCATGGTGGCCAGCGAATCGGTCGCGCTCGAAGGCTCGGGCTTCGTGCTCGACCGCAACGTCCAGCCGGGCGAGGCGGTCTTCATCGACCTGGAGAACCGCGTCCATGCGGAGCAGTGCGCACCATCGGCGGGCCTGCACCCCTGCATCTTCGAATACGTCTACCTGGCGCGGCCCGATTCGGTGCTCGACGACATCTCGGTCTACCAGGCGCGGCTCAACCTGGGCGAGGCGCTGGCCAAGCGCGTCGTCTCGACGCTGCCGCCGAGCGATATCGACGTGGTGATCCCGATCCCCGATTCCAGCCGCCCGAGCGCCGCCCAGCTCGCGCACCTGCTGGGCCTCCCGTACCGGGAAGCCTTCGTCAAGAACCGCTACGTCGGCCGCACCTTCATCATGCCGGGGCAGGGCGTCCGCAAGAAGTCGGTCCGCCAGAAGCTCAACACCATCGGCAGCGAGTTCAAGGGACGCAACGTGCTGCTGGTGGACGACTCCATCGTGCGCGGCACCACCAGCCGCGAGATCGTCCAGATGGCCCGAGAGGCCGGCGCCAACAAGGTCTACCTCGCCAGCGCCGCGCCGCCGGTGCGCTATCCGAACGTCTATGGCATCGACATGCCGACCAGCGCCGAACTGGTCGCCCACGGCCGGACGGTCGAGGAGATCCGCCAGCTCATCGGCTGCGACGCGCTGATCTACCAGGACGTCGAGGGCATGAAGAAAGCCATCGGCTCGCTCAATTCGCGCATCGTCGGCTTCGACGCCTCGTGCTTCGACGGCGTGTACGTCACCGGCGACATCACCTCCGACGACATCACCCGCATCAACCAGGACCGCAACGGCGCCGGCACGCCATCGGTGGAAGACCTGTCGGCGATGCCGGCCTGATCCTTCCCTTTTCCCCCGGCGCCCCCCTGCCCGCCGCCCGGCTCTGCGCGCGCGGCGGGATCGGGCGCCTTCCATCCTTCTGCCCATGTCCCTCCGCACCCGTACCCGCTTCGCGCCGTCCCCGACCGGCTTCATCCATCTCGGCAACATCCGCTCGGCGCTCTATCCCTGGGCCTTCGCGCGGTCGACCGGCGGGGATTTCATCCTGCGCATCGAGGATACGGACGTGGAACGTTCGTCCCAGGCCGCGGTCGACGTGATCCTGGAAGGCATGGCCTGGCTGGGGCTCACGCCCGACGAGGGCCCGTTCTACCAGATGGAGCGCATGGACCGCTACAAGGCGGTCCTGGCCGAACTGCGAGCGGCGGGCCATGTCTATCCCTGCTACATGTCGGTGGCCGAACTGGACGCCCTGCGCGAACAGCAGATGGCGGCCAAGGAAAAGCCGCGCTACGACGGGACCTGGCGTCCCGCGGAGGGCAAGATCCTCCCGCCGGTACCCGAGGGCGCGAAGCCGGTCCTGCGGTTCAAGAACCCGCAGGACGGCGTGGTCGCCTGGGACGACAAGGTCAAGGGCCGCATCGAGATCCGCAACGACGAGCTGGACGACCTGGTGATCGCCCGGCCCGACGGAACCCCGACCTACAACTTCTGCGTGGTCGTCGACGACATGGACATGGCCATCACCCACGTGATCCGGGGCGACGACCATGTCAACAACACCCCGCGCCAGATCAACATCTTCCGCGCCCTCGGACAGGAGCCGCCGGTCTACGCCCACCTGCCCACCGTGCTCAACGAGCAGGGCGAGAAGATGAGCAAGCGCAACGGCGCCAAGGCGGTGACCCGGTACCGGGAGGAGGGCTACCTGCCCGACGCCATGGTCAACTACCTGGCGCGGCTCGGCTGGAGCCACGGCGACGACGAACTGTTCAGCCGGCAGCAGTTCTTGGAATGGTTCGACCTGGACCACCTCGGCCGCAGCGCGGCGCAGTTCGACGAGGCCAAGCTCCGCTGGGTCAACGCGCAGCACCTCAAGGGCATGGACGATGCGGCCCTGGCCGCCCTGGTGGCACCGCTGCTGGAGCGCCGGGGCATCGTTGCGGACGAGCGCCTGCCGCGCATCTGCGGACTGCTCAAGGACCGGTGCGACACGCTGGTGGCGCTGGCCGACTGGGCCGAGAAGTTCCATGCCGATCCTGTTCCGTCCCCCGACGAGTACGCGCAGCACGTCACGCCCGCCATCCTGCCCGCCATCGACATGCTGATCTCGCGCCTGGCCGACGTGGAATGGAGCAAGGCGTCGATCGCCGCGACCTTCAAGGAAGTTCTCACGGCGCACGGCCTCAAGATGCCGCAACTCGCCATGCCGGTGCGGGTTCTCTCGGTGGGGACTGCCCACACGCCATCGGTGGACGCCGTGCTCGAACTGGTCGGCCGCGAAAATTTGGTGCGACGTCTTCAAAAACGCTGAGAAACCTGTCTATAATTCGAGTCTCACAAGTTGATGGCGATTCGAAAGAATCGCTGGATCCGGGGGTATAGCTCAGCTGGGAGAGCGCTTGCATGGCATGCAAGAGGTCATCGGTTCGATCCCGTTTACCTCCACCAATGATCCGACTTGAGAGTATTTTCGGTAATGCGTTCAGCGGTGTTTGACGCCAGCGAATCGCAAGATCCCAGGTTTTGACCCTATCGTCTAGAGGCCTAGGACATCACCCTTTCACGGTGAGTACCGGGGTTCGAATCCCCGTAGGGTCGCCAAGTTGTAGCAC
>JAKOND010000045.1 GCA_022702125.1 Burkholderiaceae bacterium | reverse complement strand
CCAGATGCCGCATCATCTTCACGAACGAACAGACATGCCTGCTGAGCCAGGCCTCGTGCAACCGCTGGGGTAGCCGCACGTCCTGCTCAAAGCGCCGGATGCAGGTCACGCACCTTGCTCACGCTCTCCAGCAGCGATGCGGCATGCAGGATGGTCGATTCCTCCATCCAGCTGCCGACCAGCTGCACGTTGATCGGCATGCCTGCCTCGCTCGTCCCGAAGCGCATCGAAATGCCCGGCAGACCCGTCACGTTCAGCGGGACGGTAGCCCCCTGCAGGTAGGTGGCATCCACCTTCTGACCGTCGATGACGAACTCGGCGACGCCGTGCTTGTGGGCGGGGATCGGCAGCACCTGGGTCAGGAGGACGTCGAACTGCTTGAAGTATTCGGCATAGCCGTCCCGAAGCCGCTCCGCCCCCTGCTCCGCATCGAGGTAATCCGCCATGGACGTGTCGGGCAGGCCCAGCATCGTCTTGGCCATCATGTAGAGCTCCTCGGGTTTGCGGCCACGCGTTGCCTCTTCGAAGGCGGGCTTCATCTCCATCACGTGCAGACGATTGAAGACGTCCAATGCGAAGTCACGCTCAAGCGCCGGGATGCCCACTTCTTCCACATGCAGGCCCAGCCCTTTCAGCGCGTCCGCCGCAGACGCCACGGTCGCACGCACTTCGGCATCGACCGGCCCGAAGCCGGGGCCGGTCATCCAGCCCACCCGCAGTGGGCGATAGGGCCGGCGGCCGTTGCCCGCATCGAAGGCGACGGTGCTGGACGAGAAGGCATCCTGGCCGTCCGGACCACTCAATCGGGAGAACGCGAGCGCCAGATCGCGGATGCTGCGCGCCATCGGACCCACATGCCAGAAGCGCCGGGGAGCGCGCGGCCAGATGCCGGTCATCGGCACTCGCCCGTGCGTCGCCTTCAGCGAGGAAATGCCGGTCTGCGCAGCCGGGCCCCGGACGGAGATCGCCAAGTCGGTGCCCAGGCCGATCGGGGACATGCCTGCGGCGATGGCCGCGGATTCGCCACCGCTGCAGCCGCCCGGCGTCCGCGTCAGGTCCCAGGGGTTGTTGGACTGGCCGCTCAGGAGGTTGTCGCTCTCGATCCAGTAGGAGAACTCGGGCAGGTTGGTCTTGGCCAGCAGGATGCCACCGGCCCCCTTCAAGCGCGCCACGCTGACCGCATCCGCTTCCGGCGTGCGGCCCTTGAAGATCGGCGAGCCGCGCTGGGTGGCGACGCCTGATGTGTCGATGGAGTCCTTCGCCGTGAATGGGACGCCGTGCAGGGGGCCGAGCTCCCGGCTGGCCCTGACGGCTTCATCCGCGACCCTGGCATCCTGCAGCGCAGTGTCGGCGATCGTGACGATCGCATTCACTTCGGGGTCGATGGCGTCGATGCGATCCAGATGCGCCTGGACGACTTCGACGGAAGACACTTCGCGATTGCGGATGAGTTCGGCCAGCCTGGTCGCATCGTAGCGGGTCAGTTCGGAGGTCATGAGTAACCTATCTATCAGTTGGTAGAAAAGCGACTGTAGAGTTGCTCTGCTAGGACGTCAATGACTATCTATCAGTTGATAGAAAGATTTACAATGCGCATGCGTCCCGGCGAGTCCCGGGTCCGACCGATCGATGAAGGAGAAAGACCGTGGCGACGAATTCCCGTGAATCCATCCTGGCCGCGGCCAGGCAGACCGCCCAACTGCATGGCTACGCAGGCTTGAACTTCCGCGATCTCGCGAACGACGTGGGTATCAAAAGCGCGAGCATCCACTACCACTTTCCGACCAAGGCTGATCTCGGTGCCGCCGTAGCGCGTCGTTACTGGGAGGACACCGCCCGATCGCTCGAAGGCGTAGCAGCAGCCTCCGGGGATCCGAAGCGCAGCCTGCACGAGTTCCCGAATGAATTCCGCAAGTCCCTGGCCAACGGCAACCGCCTTTGCCTGTGCAGCTTCATGGCTGCGGAATACGACGACCTCCCCGATGCGGTGAAGACCGAAGTGCAGGCGTTCACCGATGTCAACATCGCGTGGCTGCGCCGGATGCTGGTGGATGCCGGGGTGGTGCCGGCGTCCAAGGGTGAAGCGCGGGCACGCGCGATCTTCGCGGCGGTCGCAGGCGCCCAACTCGTGGCCCGCAGTCGGGCCGACATCACGTTGTATGACACGATGATCGACAGCTACCGGGAGGCAGGGCTTTGGGGTGGCTGACAGCACGGACTGCCCCGGGCTGCGGATCCAGCCGGGCGATGCAACACACCAGATCCGCGAGAGCGGGAAGAGTGTTGCATGAAAAGAAGACCCAGGATTTGCTGCACGAATGCCCAGAAGGCCGTGATGTGGGAGCGACGGAATCTAAATGACACGTTGCACCAGTCAGCTGACATTCGACCGGCGCCCTACTTTCGTTCCACCATGCCCGAATCTGAGATAGCAGAGCGTGCGCACTGCAAGGACGAAATCAGCCTGCGCGGACTGGAGGTGCATTTCAGGAACCTTGATGCGTCTGCTCTACCTCCCACATGCATGACGCTTGCAGAAGCCGGAGAGATTCAAGATTAAAGTTTGATGAATATCTTGCCGAAACAGCAGGGAACTCTACGAGGCAAACGCTCCCATGACAACTGCTGCTCCCTCTTCTCCTGCATGGACTGTCAGAAAACGTCTGATCCTCGCCTTCGGCGCGCTTGCAGCCATCGTGGTGGCGATGTCGGTCTTCGCTGCCTTCGCACTCGCCCACCAGCAACGCGAATTCCAGCTGTTCATCAAAGGGGCCAACGCCCGTCAGGTCGTGGCCGCCGAATTGCAGTCCGCGGTCGACCGGCGCGCCGTCGCCGTGCGCAACATGGTCCTGATCGATACGCCGGAGCGCCTGCGCGCCGAAGGTAACGCGGCCAAGCGGGCCCATGAAGACGTTACGCGCCTGCTGGCGAATCTTCTGAAAATGCTCGAGGTGCCGACCGTCCCGGAGGCGGCGAGGAAGCTGGGTGCCGAAATCTCCGAAGTGGAGTCGAAGTACAGCCCGGTGGCGCTGGGAATTGTCGCGCTGGCCCTGGAGGGAAAGCGGGACGAAGCTATCCGCAAGATCAATGTGGAATGCCAGCCGCTACTCACCGCGCTCGGCGAAAAATCCCAGGAATACCGCGATTACACCCTCAGTCGCGGCAACCTGATGATCAGTCAGACCGATGCGGACTACGAGCGAAACCTCACCCTGCTGGTCCTCGTCAGCGCGGGCGCCCTGGCGGTGGCGGTGCTGGCCGGATGGCTCATCACCCGCAGCCTGACGCGGGCCCTCGGTGCCGAGCCGGATGATTTGAGCGCGGTGGCGGGCGCCATCGCCGGCGGCGACCTGTCCCTGATCCGCGGGATGGAGTCGGCGCCCGCGCGCAGCGTGATGGCCTCGCTCGGCCAGATGCAGCAGGGCCTCGCCAAGATTGTTGACGAAGTCCGCCATTCCTCGGATTCGATCGCTACCGGCTCCAGCGAGATCGCCATGGGCAACAACGACCTGAGCGCACGCACCGAGCAGCAGTCCAGCGCATTGCAGGAGACCTCGGCAACCATGGACCAGTTGAGCACGACGGTGCAGGCCAATGCGGAGAACGCGCGCACCGCGAACGCGCTGGCGAACGGTGTCTCGACCACGGCGCAGCACGGCGGCGACCTGATGGACCGCGTCGTGAGCACGATGAAGGACATCGATGAAAGCTCCAAGCATATCGCCGACATCATCGCCACCATCGACGGCATCGCTTTCCAAACCAACATTCTCGCCCTCAATGCGGCGGTGGAGGCTGCGCGGGCCGGCGAGCAGGGCCGCGGTTTCGCGGTGGTCGCCGGCGAGGTGCGCGGCCTCGCCCAACGCAGTGCCGATGCGTCCAAAGAGATCCGTTCGCTGATCCAGGCTTCCGTGGCGCGGGTGCAGACCGGTAACCAGATCGTCGACGAGGCGGGCGCAGTGATCCGACAGGTCGTGCAGGACGTGAAGAAGGTGACCGACATCGTTGGAGAGATCAGTTCCGCAAGCGCCGAGCAGAGCACGGGACTCGGCCACGTCACGCAGGCAATCGTGCAGATGGAGCAGGCCACCCAGCAGAACGCCGCCTTGGTCGAGCAAGGCGCAGCTGCCTCGGAAAATCTGAAACACCAGGCCCATCGCCTGAACGAAGTGGTGCGTGTCTTCCGGCTGGAGCAATCGCTGGCGTTGCTGCGCTGACGCGCGCGGTATCCGCACGCTTTTCTCAAGACGCTGATGGCGATCGCCGTCCAGTGATGGGGGAGGAGGTCAGCGTGGGGCGAACGAAAAATTGCGGAGCCGCTCCATGCGAGGTGCCGCGCTGTCAGAACTGGTACTGGCCATCACGCTGTCGCTGCTCGCGCATGCGGTGCTCGTGGCAATGCGTGCTCAGGGAGAAAAGCGACCGGCCTGCGAATCCGGCCACATCGCCCAAAGCGTAGTCGATCAGCGATGGCTACAGCTGCGCCTGACCTGGGTTGCCTGCCAGACGATCGCGCAGGTGCAACCACGGTGTAGGCGCCGATGTGGTGGTCCCATGCGGGTGCGGGCAATCGCCAGAGTGGAAGCGTTTGACAGTGGCTTCCTTGAGAATCCGGTTCATCCGCCCGAACTGACTATGGGTCCAGGAGTGCTTGGTCTTGGCCAAACGGTGTCGGACGCCATGCACCTCGCAGACCCGACCGAGGTTGTGCAAGAAGGCGTCCGATCACAGTGGCGATTGTTGAACGGGATACCGTCGTCCGCGAGCACCGTGTGCAGCGCATAGGGCATCGCCTCGATCACATGGCGCAGGAACTGCGCGGCATTCATCTCGCAGGCCTCGGGATACGAGAATGGGCGATTACCGCGTCTGTCTTTCGCTGACTGGTCACATCGATCGCGATGCCAACACACCGAACGGATCGGCCCTTTTCCCCAAGTGATACCTGACCGCGTTCCAATATCCAGCGGATGGAGCCATCCGCATGTATCCGGCGGTACTCGATCTCGAAATCGCCCGAGAATACTGACCGTTTATCCATCGCATGTTCCAGGTCATGCCGATCGCCAGGGTGCACATTGGCGAGGAATTCGGTCCTCGATATGCCGCTGGCTGGCTGATGGGTATCCAGTTCGTATAGCGCGGCGATAGCAGCGTCAAAGATGAACCGATCCCGGCTCATGTCGTATTTCCAAACTCCCAAGCCGCTTACCGCTGATAGGGCAAGCCGCGCAAAGTCTTCTGTGTCGCGAAGCACCATTTCATTGGCGCGTTCCTGAGTCACATCCCGTGCCGAGCAGTACAGCAAGTCCCCATCACGGATGGCCGTCCAGTTGAGAACGCGATATTTCCCGTCCCTGGCGCGAAAACGATTCTCGAAACTCAAGGTCGCGTCGCCCAGTAAGAGCCGATGAATTTCCTGGCGAGTTTTGAACTAGTCGTCAGAATGCTCGAGCCATTCGGTGGTCCGCCCTAGGAACTCGCCTTGCGGGTAGCCGAGCACCCGCTCCCATGCCGGGTTGACGCTCAGCGCACGGCCATCGAGATCGGCGATCAGGAACAAATCTCGGCTGACCTCCCACAGCTGGTTGCGTTCATGCGTGCGTTCGAGAAGACTGCGCTCGAGAAAATGATTCAGCTCGCGCAATTCGGTTTCTGCGGAGTCGCGTTGCTGTGCGGCGATGACGCTTGGCGTGGTCTCGTGCACTGTGCAGTAGATCCCTTCGATCAACCCGCCGTCACCGCGCAGAGGAGCATAGGAAAAGGTGAAATAGGCTTGCTCGATTCCTGCGCCGCGATCCACCTTCATCGGATAATCGCGCTGCATGACCGGACGTCCGCTCAAGGTTTGGCGCACGAAGGGCTCCACGACGAACCAGCTGTCCGGCCATGCGCGAGCCAGAGGCTGCGCGAACGCCAGAGGATGCTTGACTCCGAGCAGAGGCCGGTATGCATCGTTGTAAAGCAGGATCAGATCCGGGCCCCATGCGAGACAGATGGGTTCGGGGCTGTCGAGCATCAGGCGCACCGCATAGCGCAGAGGAGCGGGCCAGTCCGGCGGGGAGCCAATCGAGGCTTGGGACCAGTCATGTGCGTGAATCAGTGCATGCATCATCGGAATGTCAATTTTGACTGGTTCGATCAATCGATTATCGAAGAGTCCCGAGGATATTCGGCGCGAATCGAATGGACCTGCATTTGCAAATGCGTCAGCCCGCATGGTGCTGTGAATGTATTCCTGCGTCCCTCAAATGGTGTGGATGAAACCCACCACCGCGAATAAGCCCGATGAGCAGAACACGCGCCTCGGCGGCCAGACCCAGGCACCGGGAGCCCGGGATCCGGCGATCACGGTGCATGAACACCCAGCCTCAGCATTCGTTCCAGGCGTGCGTGCTCGACGACCCGGCGCTGGGTCCGTACGAAGAAGCCTCTGGCAGGCTCTTGCACGAGCGCTCGCTGCGGATCACGTA
>JAKOND010000044.1 GCA_022702125.1 Burkholderiaceae bacterium | reverse complement strand
GAACTCGTCGCCCCCCAGCCGGGCCACGCTGTCGCCGGCGCGCACGCAGCCGCGCAGCCGCTGCGCGGCTTCCTGCAGCAGCGCGTCGCCCACGCTGTGGCCCAGGGTGTCGTTGACTTCCTTGAAGTGGTCCAGGTCGAGGAACAGCAGCGCCATGGTCCGGCCGGCATGGCCCGCCTTGTGGATGTCGCGCTCCAGGCGTTCGCGGAAGATGCGGCGGTTGAGCAGGCCGGTGAGCGGGTCGCAGTGGGCCTGCTGCCAGATGATCTGCTCGTATTCCTTCTTGTGGGCCAGGTCGCTGAACAGCGCCACCCGGCGGTGCGGCTTGCCGTCGCGGTCGAGGATGGTGTTGATGCTCAGCCACTCGGCGTAGACGCCGCCGTCCTTGCGCCGGCTCCAGACCTCGCCCTGCCAGTGCCCGGTGGCGCGCACCTCCCGCCACAGCGTCTCGTGCTGCGACGCATCGTCGGGGGCGCTGGCGCGCAGCAGGAAGTCCGTCGTGCGGCCGACGACCTCGGCGGATTCGTAGCCGGTCAGCACGGTGAAGGCGCGGTTGACCGTCAGGATGGCGTCGTCCGCATCCATCACCAGCATGCCCTCGCTGCTGTACTCGTAGACCAGCAGCGCCAGCTGCATCGCCTCTTCGGCCAGCTTGCGTTCGGTGATGTCCTCGTGGGTGCCGATGAGGCGCTGCGGCCGCGCCTGCGCATCGCGGTGCACGGCGACGCCGCGGCTGTGGATCCAGCGCCAGTCCCCGTCCCGTGCGCGCATGCGGAACTCGACCGCGTATTCCTGCGCGCGGCCGGCGAGGTAGTCCTGCAGCGCAGAGACGGTCGGCGGCTCGTCCTCCGGATGCAGCAGCCTGCGCCAGTCCTCGGGGCGGTTGCCGATGTCCTGGACCGCGTAGCCGAGCATCGATTTCCAGCGCGGGGAGAAATAGACGATGTCGGTGCGCAGGTCCCAGTCCCAGACACCGTCGCCGGCGCCTTCGAGCGCGTATTTCCAGCGGAATTCGCTCTGCTCCAGGGCGGCGTGGGCCCGCGTGCGCTGGCGCAGTCCGGACAGCAGCACATTGCCGAACAGCACCAGCAGGGCGGAGATGACCACGCCGGTCATCAGGTAGGCGCGGCGCTGGCGCTGGTAGGGCTCCAGCAGCACCGGTATCGACTGGCCCATGACCACCGCCAGGTCGTAGCCGGGAACCGTGCGCAGCACGAACTGCCGGCGCTTGCCGTCCACGTCGGAGACCTTCTCGAAGGAGTCCTGGTCCTCGGCGAGCCGGGCGAGCTGCTGCGGGATCTCCTGCAGCTTGATGTCCAGGCCCTGCGACGGGATGGGCGAGCGCGTCACCAGCTCGCCCGTGGTGCGCACCACCGTCACCGTGCTGTCGCGCCCCAGGTCGATGCTGCGCGAGAACCGGGTGAAATAGTCCGGCGAGATCGACAGCACGATGACGCCGGCGAACCCGCCTTGCGGGTCCTGGAGGCGCCGGGTGAACTGGACGGACCAGCGGCCCGAGATGCGGCCGAGCACCGGCTTGCTGACGAACAGGAAATCCTCCGCCCCCGGGTAGCGGTGCACCTTGAAGTGCTCCCGGTCGCTCAGGTCGATCGGCGCGGCGGCCGCGTCGTTGCTGGAGAAGGCGAGCCGGCCCTGCGCGTCGATGATGGCGATCTGGAAGGCGACGCTGTGCTCCAGGTTCATGCGGCGCTGGCGGACCCGGTCGGCGAAGCGCTCCAGCCCCTCGTCCTGCCAGCGATCGCGCAGGTTCAGCAGCGTGAGGTCGATGGTGTAGATCGACGAGCGCACCTCCTCGGCATAGAGGCGCAGCAGGTTCCGGGTGTCCTGCAGGCTCTCCCGCTGCACCTGGCGCAGGGAGGAGCGCAGCTCGAAGGCGATGCCGGTCCACAGCGCCGGCAGCAGCAAGGCGAACAGCAGTCCCATCTGCAATGCCGGCGAATGGCGCAGCCGCGCCAGGAAGGGCGCCCCCCTTGCATGCGGTGCCGCGCCACCGGCACGCACCGGCAGTAGCAATTTTCTTCCCATGGTGGTCCCTGCATAGGCACGCAGGCAGGCCGCGGTATGGGACTGCGCGAAATATCGTGCGGCAATGATTGTCGTTGCAAATTGTAACTTCTGCTGGACGGCACGTTCGACCGCGGATCCCCCGCGCCGTGGGACCGGGGCCCCCGGGCATTCGCGGCGCCCGGAAATCCCGGCCGTCCAACGCTACCCGTCGAGCCGCGTCACCGCCACCTGCATTTTCTCCACCTTCACCGACTGCGGGCCGTAGTCGGAGATGAAGGCCACGTCCGCCGCGTCGCGGCCGTAGGCGACCACGATGCGACCGCCGCGCGCCTCGGCCTGCGTGGCGTCGAAGGTGTACCAGCGGCCGCCGACGAAGGCCTCGAACCAGGCATGCATGTCCATCGGATCGAGCCGGTGGAGGTAGCCGACCACCATGCGCGCCGGGATCTTCAGCGCGCGGCACATCGAGATGCCCACGTGCGAGAAGTCGCGGCAGACGCCCGCGCCGTGGCCCAGCGTGTCGAGCGCGTCGGTGGTGGCTTCGCTCACGCCGTAGCGGTATTCCAGGTTCTCATGGATCCACGCGCGGATCGCCTCGACCTGGCCGTAGCCGGGCGTGCAGCCCTGCACGATCCCGAAAGCCTTCTCGCCCATGCGGTCGGACGGGCAGTAGCGGCTGGGCAGCAGGTAGTGGATCACGTCGTCGGGCAGTTCCGACACCGGCGTGTGCGGCGCGTCGGGCGCGACGGCGATCTGCTCGTCGGCCTGCAGCACCATCTCGACCTCGATCCGCATGCTGCCCTGCGGGATGGTGAAGCGCTGGCAGAGGTTGCCGTAGGCGTCGACGTACTCGGTGGTCGGCACCCAGGGCGTGAGTTCGTAGCGCTCGCTGACCATCCACTGGGCGCGGCCGCTGCGCGGGCGCAGGACGGCGATGACCGGGCTGTCGGCCGGCGCCTGGATGGTCATCGAGCAGGTGGCTTTCAGGCGCATGGCTATTTCACCTGCCGGAGTTGCGACAGGTCCACGTCGCCCTGCTGGCTGGTGAAGCGCGGCGCGCCTCGGCCGCTGCCCGACTGCTGTTGGGACACGCCGCCGATCCGGTGCTCGCCGGTGTCGTAGACGGTGATCTGGCCGCCGTCCTCCACCGCCAGCCGCCGCGCATCGGGGAAGAAGGCGTAGCGGGTGCCGTTCTGCGCGCCGCTGGTGGACGGCTGGCCCAGGTCGCCGGGCCACCAGGGGGCGCCGCTGTCCATGGGTTGCATCGGCTGCATCTGCATCGGTTTCATCGGTTCCATGGGGCGCATCGGCTCCATGGGCTGCATCGGCTTCATCGGTTCCATGACGTTTCTCCGTACGGTCAAAGGGGCAAAACGAAGAGTGTGGATGCCGTGGCGGATACGCACTGTGGGCCGTATGCCCGTCTATTTGACGGCATTGGCCATCCGTCACCAGCGCATCGGCGGGCGGGGATCCGGAAGCATGCCGAATTTATTAACAAATCTTGAATATGAAGGGATATAGCGGCAGAAAGCGTCAAAAAGATTGCCGAAGACGTATTTTCTCCTAGAGACACATAAGTTACATTATTTGACGAATTCGGTATTTCCAACAATTCGAGATATGTAGGAGGGGAATGGCATGCGATTTCAAGATATCCGTCTGTCGCGCAAGTTGTGGTGTGTCATCGTCATGCTGCAGTCGGGCATGCTGGCGGGCGCGGCACTGGCGCTGTGGCAGGTGTCGAAGACCGGCGACGAGGTCCTCGCCGCGCAAAAAAGCGCCAGCGCCCTGAGCGAGCAGATCGTGCGCTGGAGGGCGTTGACGGAAACGGCCGTTGCCCGGAACACGGCGGCAGCGGTGAGTAAGGATCCTGCCGTGGGCGAGTTCTTCAAGCAGGATCTGGCGAACGAGCAGGCCGCCATCGCCAAGTTGCGCAACTCGCTGCTGGCGAGGGCCGAGACTCCGGTGGAAAAAGCCGTGGCCGACAAGATTCAGGTGCTCGGTAAGAGCGTACGGGATTCCGGCGCGAAGGTCCGGTCCGCCAGAAATGCCGACGATCACATGCGGGCCGCATCGCTCATCCAGTCGGAGTACCGGCCTACGGTCCAGGCCTATTTTGATGCCGTGACGGAGTTCTCCGATCTGAATCGCCGCAAGAGCGAACAGACCGCCGTGGACGCTGCCGCCGCGCAGCGGCGCCTCATGGATTTCCTGGTGGGGGCGGGAGGGCTGATGGTCTGCCTGTCGGCGCTGATCACGGTCGTGCTGGTGCGGTCCATCCAGCGCCCGCTGGACGAAGCCGTCGTGACCGCGAATGCGATCGCGCGGGGCGACCTGACCCGCCACATCGACACCTCGCGCGGCGACGAGATCGGCGCGTTGATGCGGGCCATGAGCCGGATGAACGCGGCGCTGGTCGGCCTGGTCGGCGGGGTCCGCAGGGGCACCGACTCGATCGCCACCGCGTCGAGCCAGATCGCCTCGGGCAACCTGGACCTGTCCTCGCGGACCGAGGCGCAGGCGGGTTCCCTGCAGCAGACCGCCGCGTCGATGGAGGAACTGACGTCCGCGGTGCGGCAGAACGCGGAAAACGCCCACCAGGCCGATCGGCTGGCCGTCTCGGCTTCGGGCATCGCCGTCCAGGGCGGCGAGGTGGTGGGGCAGGTCGTGGCGACGATGGGCGCGATCGACGTCTCGTCCCGGAAGATCGTCGACATCATCTCGGTGATCGACGGCATCGCCTTCCAGACCAACATCCTCGCATTGAACGCCGCGGTGGAGGCCGCGCGCGCCGGGGAGCAGGGCCGGGGATTCGCGGTGGTCGCGGCGGAGGTTCGCAGCCTGGCGCAGCGTTCTGCGGCCGCCGCGCGGGAGGTCAAGGAACTCATCGGCGCCTCGGTGAAAGACGTGAATGCCGGCACGGGCCTCGTGGGCGAGGCGGGGCGCACGATGGAACGCATCGTCGAGAGCGTCAAACGCCTGAGCACCCTCATGGGCGAGATCAGCGCCGCGAGCCAGGAGCAGATGTCCGGGATCGAGCAGATCAGCCACGCGATCACGCAGATGGACCGGGTGACGCAGCAGAACGTGGCGCTGGTGGAGGAGGCCGCGGCGGCATCGGGGTCGCTGCAGGAGCAGGCGCACGGCCTGGTCACGGCCGTGGCCGTGTTCAAGCTGGAAGCCTGAGCACGGGCCGATGCACGCCGGCGCAGGCCAGCGCAGGGCGATGGCTGACATGCGTGCGCTTCGGCATCCGACGCGGAGACCGGGCAAGGCTGGCGACATTAGCTTCCAAGCCTCTGCGGCACCGCGAGGCTGCGGGAGCTTCCGGCTCCCTCGTCGCCGATCTCCGCAACCCGCCTCCCGGCCGCCGTCCCGATGCCCTCCGATACCCCCTCCGTGCGCACCCGCCGCATCCAGAAAACCCTGCGTACCCTGTTCGGCCTCGAACAACTGCGCGATGGCCAACGCGACATCATCGACCGCGTCCTCGACGGCCGGCCGACGCTGGCGGTCATGCCCACCGGCGCCGGCAAGTCGCTGTGCTACCAGCTGCCGGCGCTGCTGCTCGAAGGCCGCACGGTGGTGGTCTCGCCGCTGATCGCGCTGATGAAGGACCAGTGCCAGCGGCTGCGCGAACGCGGCATCGCGGCGGTGCAGCTCAACAGCGCGGTCGATCCGGCCGAACTGCGCGCGGCCGAGGCGGCCATCGCCGACGGCTCGGCGCGCATCGTGCTCACCACGCCCGAACGCCTGGCCGATCCGGCCTTCCTCGCGCTGCTGCAGCAGGGCGCGACCAGCCTGCTCGCCATCGACGAGGCGCACTGCATCTCGCAGTGGGGCCACGACTTCCGTCCGGCCTACCTGGAGATCGCCCACGCGCTGCGCGCCCTGGGCCATCCGACGGTGCTGGCGCTGACCGCCACCGCCACCGACGAGGTGGCCGACGACATCCGCCGCCAGCTCGGCATCCCGCGCGACGGCACGGTGCATACCGGCGCCTACCGGCCCAACCTGGACTACCGGGTGGAGCACCTGGCCCGCGAGGACGAGAAGCTGGCCCGCACCGTCGCGCTGGTGCGCGAATCCGAAGGGTCGGGGCTGGTCTACGCCGCCACCGTGAAGGCGGCGGAAGCGGTCTACGAGAAGCTCGCCGCCGCCGGCGAGTCCGTCGCCCGCTACCACGGCAAGATGCGGTCGGCCGAGCGCCACGCGGTGCAGGAATCCTTCATGGCCGGCGCCACCCGGGTGGTGGTCGCGACCAACGCCTTCGGCCTGGGCATCGACAAGGCCGACATCCGCTTCGTGCTGCACTACCAGATGCCGGCCGGGCTCGACGCCTACTACCAGGAGTCGGGCCGCGCCGGCCGCGACGGCGCGCCCGCGGCCTGCACGCTGCTCTTCCTGCGCAGCGACAAGGCGGTGCAGCAGTTCTTCATGGCCGGCCGCTACCCGACGCTCGACGACCTGCAGGCGATCTACGGCGCGCTGTCCACGCCGGCGCCGGACGATGCGCCGGGCTGGACGCTCGATGCGCTGCACGAACGGCTCGACCGGCCGCGCGCCAAGCTGCAGGTGGGCGTGTGCCTGCTGCGCCGCCAGCGCATCGTCGCCCAGGACCACCAGGGCGCCCTCGCGCTCAAGAAGCGCGAGATCGACGCCGCCACGCTCGACGCGCTGATGCAGGCCTACCGCCGCAAGCGCGAGCAGGACGCGGCGATGCTGGAGCACATGGTCGACTACGCCCAGTCCGGCCAGTGCCGCTGGCAGATGCTGCTGCGCCATTTCGACGGCGGCCACGGCGCGCCCTGCGGCCATTGCGACAACTGCCGCCGCATCGCGGCCCACCAGGCCGAGCAGGCGGCGCGCGACGAGCGGACCGGGCAGAAGGCGCACGCCACGCCGATTTTCGTTCCGGCCCACGCGATGGCACCGGCCGGACGGCGCCGCCAGGCGGCCGATGCAGGCCATGCCGTCGGACCGGCGCACGGCCGGAAACGGTCCGCCTCGGCTCGGGCCTCCGCTGCGGCGCTGGCCGCCGCGCTGGTCGTGGCGCCCATCGCCACCGTGCAGGCCGGCGGCCCGGCGGCCGCGGTGCCGTTCAGTCTGGCGGCAGGCGGGCCGGGCACCGCCGCGACGGCCGCCACGGCCGATGCCGTCCCGTCGCGGAATCCCGCCTTCGCGCGGGGCGAGCTGGTCGAGGTGCGGCGCTACGGCCAGGGCACGGTGGCGTCGGTGGACGCGCTGTCGGTCACCGTGGTCTTCCCCGACCGCAGCCGCCGCAGCTTCCGGCCGGATTTCGTGGCCCGCGCACCGGCCGCGTCGCATGCGCCGGCCGCGTCGCCGCCGGCGACGGCGCCCGCTGGCCTGTCGCAGGCCCAGGCCGGCCCGCCGCGGGAGGCGTCGCGGGTCCGCCGGCACGCGGCCGTCGCTTCGGCCGGGACCGCGCCGTCGCCCGCATGAGCCGGAGCGCCGGCGTCCCGGCGCGGCCTCCGGGCGCGGCCGTCCTCGCGGGAATCGATTTCGCGCTGCCGTCCGAGCAGGTCGCCCGGCGGCTGATCGGCGTCACCTTGCTGGTGGACGGCGTGGGCGGCCGGATCGTCGAAACCGAGGCCTACGACCACGACGACCCGGCCTCGCACACCTTCGGCGGCCCGACGCCGCGCAACGCCTCGATGTTCGGCGAGCCGGGCCATGCCTACGTCTACCGCTCCTACGGCATCCACTGGTGCCTGAACTGCGTGTGCCGGCCGGCGGGGCACGGCGCGGGAGTGCTGATCCGGGCGCTGGAGCCGACGCACGGCCTCGACCGCATGCGCGCGCGCCGCGGGCTCGACGACGCGCGGCTGCTTTGCGCCGGCCCGGGCCGCCTCGGCCAGGCGCTGGGCATCGACCGCGGCTTCGACGGCCTGGCCCTCGATGCGCCGCCGTTCCGGCTGGTCGGACCGGGGGAGGGGGCGGGGGCGCAGGACGCGCCGGCGGAACCGCTCGCGGGGCCGCGCATCGGCATCTCGAAGGCGGTGGACCTGCCGTGGCGCTTCGGCCTGGCGGGCTCGCGCTTCCTGAGCCGGCCGTTCCGCGCGCCGCCCGTCGCCGCCGGCGCGGTGCCCGGCCGGAAGGCTAGCGCGCGCTGAGCGCGCCGGCCAGCGCGTCGCGCAGCGCGCCCTGGGCGTTCAGGTCCTTGACCAGCCCCAGGCCGTTGCTGGTGGCGTTGATGATGGTGCGGTTCTCGATGCGCTGGTCGTTCAGCGTGTTCTGGATGAAGGTGGCCGGCTGCCCCAGCGCGACGGTGCGCGGATCGACGCTGTTGCCCGGGCCGTTCTGCACCAGGTTGAGCTGCCCGACCTGGCGTCCGACCGCCTGCGCCTGCTCGGGCGTGAGCCGGCCCAGGTCGTTGATCTGGAACGCGGTGGTGGCCACCAGCGTGCCGTTGATGCGCACCATCCGCTCGATGCCGAAGGACACCATGAGGCCGCCCACGTCGAAGCCGCCGCGCAGGCCGTCGAGCGTCGCGTCGCCGACGGTGATCCATTCCTCCTCGCCGTCGCTGGCGGCCGCCGTCTCCGGCGCGGCGTCGGCCGCATGCGCCGACGCGGCCGCGAACGCCAGGCCGGCGATCAGGAGGCCTGCGAGCATGCGCCGCAGCAGGTGCGGCAGCGGGCATGGCGCCGTCCGGTGGGCGCGCGGGAGGATCGGCATCAGAAATCTCCGGGGCCGAATTTCGGCAGCGCGATATGGGCCAGCCCGTCGCCCGCCAGCCCGGCGGCCAGCGGGCCGCGGGGCACCACCCGCCAGTCGGCCGCCAGGTTGAAGCGCGCGATGTCCATGCGGTTGTGGACGACGAACAGCAACCGGTTCTTCCAGAGGCCCTCGAACAGGGCGCGCGGCATCGCGCGGGTGCCCTGGGCCGGGTCGCCGACCAGCACCCGGTCGTCGCGCAGACCCTTGACCACCACGAAATGGTGGTAGCCGTTCTCCACGATCAGCGCGATGGCCGGCACCCGGGCCTCGGCCAGCTTGTCGAGCGGCTGCTCGAAGCCGTCGGCCTGCAGGCCGTGCCCGGCCAGGTAGCGCTTCATGTCGAGCAGCGAGAAGCCCTCGCGGCGGATCTTCTGCTGGTCGCCGTGGAGGTACATCTGCTCGAACACCGCCTGCTCGGTGACCGGCAGGCCGTAGTGGTGGGTCAGCAGCGTGGCGATGGCCGCCGAGCCGCAGCTGAAGTCGTACTGCTGGATCAGCGTGCCCGTCCGGCGCGCCTGCTGCATGCTGGTCACCGGGATCGCGTAGTCGCCGCCGCCGAGGTTGCGCATCGGGTCGGCGGCCTGCGCGGGCGCCGCCCACAGGGCCGCCAGCAGCAGGGCCATCGCGACCGGCACCGCGGTGCGGCCGGAGCGCTCGGCGCGACGCCGGAACGCGCAGGAGGGACGGGGGGAACGGGGCATCGCGTTCAATGCCTCATTGCAGGTGGAGGTTGAGGATGGTGGCGTTCTGGATGAGCACGTTGGCGCCGGAGTTCTGGATCACGATCGGCAACCCGCTGGCGCCGGCGAAGGAGCCGCCGGCGATGGCGTTGGTGCCGGTGGTCACGTTGTGCGCCACGTTGTCGGCGGTCACGCCGCTGAGCTGCATGTCGTTCTTGACGAGATCGCTGCCGCCGCGCTGGTCGGCCAGCACGCTGGCATCGGCGGCGCGGCCGAACACCGGGGCCGCGGCCGGCGGGGCCTCCGCGATGGCGGCGGCGGGTGCTTCGGCGGCCTGCGCGCGGGCGGGCGACGGCAGAGGCAACAGCAGCAGGGCCGGGGTCCCGAGCAGAAGCATCGAGAGGGAATTCGGCAGGCGCATGGTCGTCTCCTACGAAAAGCGTGGAAGCGCAGAAAAGGGAAAAGGAGCCGGCGGCGGGGACGCGGCGCCCGCGCCGCGGGGCATGCGGTGCGGGCGCGCACGCCCCGCCGTCGGCGGGGCGCCGGGTCGCGGACGGGGTCCGGTCAGCGGCCGACGGCCAGGTTGGCCTGGACGTTGACGCTCTGCTGCACCAGGCTGGAGAGGCCGCTGTTCTGCGAGATCACCAGGATGCCGGCGGCCGACTGGGCCAGGTTGTTGGCGGTGTTCGACAGGTTGAAGGTGCCGGCGCTCACGGTGTTCGTGCCGCCCGCGCCGCCCGCACCGCCGGTGCCGGAGCCGCCGGTGCCGCCCGCGGCGGTCTGGGTGCCGCCCGCGCCGCCCGCGCCACCGGTGCCGGAGCCGCCCGAGGCGCCTGCGCCGCCCGCGCCCGCGGTCGCGGTGCCGCCGGTGCCGCTGCCGCCGGTGCCGCTGCCGCCGGCCGCGCCGCTGCCGCCGGCCGCGCCGCTGCCCGATGCGGTCTGGGCCGAGCCGCTGGAGCCGCCCGCGCCGCCGGCCGCGCCCGCCGCGCCGTTGCCGGCGGTGCTGGTGCCGGTGCCGCCGGCCGCGCCCGCGCCCGCCGCGCCGCTGGTGGCGGTGCCGCCCGCGCCGCCCGCACCGCTGGAAGCGGCCGTGGCGGTGCCCGCGGCGCCGCTGGAGGATGCGCCACCGGTGGCGCCGTTGCCGGCCGTGCTGGTCGCGGCGGCACCCGCGCCGCCCGCGCCGCCGGCCGCGCCCGCCGCGCCTGCGCCGCCCGCGCCGGCGGTGGTGGTGCCCCCCGTGCCGGTGCTGTTGCCTGCGGTGGTCGCACCGCCGGTGCCGGAGGTGGCGCCCGGGGTGCCGGTGGTGGTGCCGCTGCCGGGCGGGGTGGACGACGCGGTGGTCGTGCCGCCGGTGCCGGCGCTGCTGGCCGAGGTGGCGCCGCTGGTGGAGGAGCCGCCTGCGCCGCCGTTGCCGCCGTTGCCGCCCCCGGAGCCTGCGCCGCCGGTGCCGCCGGCGACCGGGCCGGACACGCCGCCGAAGCCGCCGCTGCCGGCGGTCGTGCCGCCGGACGCACCGCCGGTCGGGTTGCCGGTGCTGCCGCTGTTGCCGCCGGTCGCGCCCTGGGCCAGCCCGGTGCTGCCGCCCGTGCCGCCCGAGCCGCCGGCGACCGAGGCCCCCGAGCCGCCCGCGCCGCCGAAGCCGCCCGAGCCGCCCGCGCCGCCGAAGCCGCTGGACGCCGATCCGCTGTTGCCGCCCGATCCGCCGGAGCCGCCGGAGCCGCCCGAGCCGCCGGCCGCGTTGCCTGCCGTCACGGCGCCGTTGCTGGACGAGCCGCCCGCGCCGCCCGCCGCGCCCGAGCCGCCCGAGCCGGTGGCGCCGCTGCCGCCGGAGCCGCTGGCATAGCCGCCGTTGCCGACCGCGCCGTTGCCCGTGCCGCCCGCCGCGCCCGCGGCCGAGCCGTTGTTGGTGGCGTAGTTGCCGATGTTGCTGATCTGGTTGCCGCTCACCGTGCCGTTGAGGTTGCTGGTCGCGGTGGCGGTGGAGACGTTGAAGGCGTTCGAGAACGAGGCGGTGGCGCCGTTGTTGGCCGAGGCCGACCGGGCCGCGCTGGCGGTGGCCGCGCCGGATGCGCGGTTGGTGCTGTTGTCGCTGTTGTCGCTGCGATCGGCGTTGTCGCTGTTGTTCGTGTTGTTGGTGTTGTCCGTCCAGGTGCTGCGGTTGCTGTTGTCCTGGGTGGCCGAGGCGTTGGCGCTGGCGGACGCTCCACCGCCCGACTGGGTGGTCGAGGTGGATGTCGTGGGCGTCGTCTGGGCGAATGCGGCACCGCCGAAGCCGAAGGCGAGTGCGATGGCCGAAGCCAGCATGGTCTTGCGCATGGAATCCTCCTGGATGGATGGGGAAGGCAGGGAAACGGAATTTCGACTGGCGTCGCGCAGTCGAGCCGGCCTCTCTGCAAAATCGGTGCCACACCTGAATAAGACCTGAAATGCGCTGGCGGATCCGCTCTGTAGGAAAACGTTCCGCCGGTTCTGCAGGAAAGCACGTACGTCACTGAACGCTTACCCGGACCGGGATTTCGTCACACTTCCAGTACACCGGGAAAGCGAGCGCGTAAATCGCGGGGCGACCGCTTCGAAAGCGTTCCGGGTAATCCGTCCAGGGTGTGCGAAAACCCTGATCCGCGCGGTGTCACGGTGT
>JAKOND010000027.1 GCA_022702125.1 Burkholderiaceae bacterium | reverse complement strand
GTTCTTGAAGCCGATCGGCGCCGAGATGCCCGAGGCCAGTTCGCGATGCACCTGGCTTTCGGTGGTGCGCGCGCCGATCGCGCCCCAGCTGATGAGGTCGCCGATGTACTGCGGCGAAATCACGTCGAGGAACTCGCTGCCCGCCGGCAGGCCGATGCGGTTGATGTCGATGAGCAGCTGGCGCGCGATGCGCAGGCCCTCGTCGATGCGGTAGCTCTCGTCGAGGTACGGGTCGTTGATCAGGCCCTTCCAGCCGACGGTGGTGCGGGGCTTCTCGAAGTAGACGCGCATCACGATCTCCAGCGTGCCGGCGTATCGGTCGCGCAGCGGCTTGAGGCGGCGGGCGTAGTCGAGCGCGGCGGCCGGGTCGTGGATCGAGCAGGGGCCGATGACCACCAGCAGCCGGTCGTCCTGGCCCGAGATGATGTCGTGGATCGTCCGTCGGGTGCCGGAGACCAGGGTCTCGACCGGGGTCCCGTGGATGGGGAAGAAGCGGATCAGGTGTTCGGGCGGCGGGAGCACGGTGATGTCCTTGATGCGGGCGTCGTCGGTTCGGCTGGTTTTGTCGACGTGCGCATACCAGGGCTCGCTGCTGGCGGTCTGGGAGGGGGAGGCGGCGGCTGCGTTCACTGGAGGCTCCTTGGAAGAATCGCGGGGATGCGGTGCGGAAAAAGGGGGAGTGGGAATCGTCGGGGCGGAAAAAAACCGCCGGGCTGTGAAGCGTCGGCGGTTTTGATTCGGGAGGTGTTCGGGTGCTTACGCGCTCGCCTCTCGTCCGCCGGGGACAGAGAACCAAAAGTAAAAGGAAAAAGCGGAGCGCAAGGACATGGGGATGCAATCTAGCACAAAGTCCGCGCCCCCACGAGAAAAGATCGCCGGCCGGCGGAGGCCGCGGACGCGCGCACCACAACGATGCCCGATGCCGTCCTACGCTTACTAAGCGCTGCAGGAGACGCTTTTCCTTACCGGATCGCCCTACCCTGCAGCCGTCACTCGCCGCCGTCCGGACCATCACCCATGGCCGGGCGGCCCGAGGCGGGAACGACCCATCCCGGCGAAGCGACACATCCTTTCTACCCATCATTCCAAGGGAGTGCCCTCCATGCCCATCCACACCGCCACCACCGCCGCCGTCTACGACGAGCAGCGTCCCTGGATCGCCACCGTCTCCTGGGGCGCCGTCTTCGCCGGCCTCGTGCTGTCGCTCATCGTCTACCTCGTCCTGTCGGTGCTGGGCACCGCCATCGGCGCGTCGGCGATCGACCCGATGGGCGACCGCAACCCCTTCGCCGGCTTCGGCGTGGGCACGGGCATCTGGGCGGGCCTGACGACGCTGATCGCGATCGCCGTCGGCGGTTTCGTGGCGGGCTACCTGGCACGCCGTTCGGGCGGCCTGCACGGCCTGCTGGCCTGGTCGCTGACCACCCTGGTCACCGTCTACCTGCTGGTCAGCGCCACCGGCAGCGCCCTGAGCGTGGCCGGCAGCACCGCCAAGGCCGGCCTGTCGGCCGCGGGCGCGGTCGCGGGCGCCGGCATTTCGGCCGCCGCCCCGAGCGTCACCGGCGCCGTCAAGGAACAGCTGGACCAGGCCGGCATCTCGCTGGACGTGAACAGCCTGCAATCCGAACTCGAGAAGCTCCTGCGCCAGACCGGCAAGCCGGAACTGCAGCCCGAGAACATCAAGAACGAAGCGCAGGCCGCCGCCAATGACGGCCAGGCCCGCGCCGAGAACGCCGCGCAGACCCCGCAGACCGCCGACACCGACGCCAAGGGCTGGCTGGCCAACGTGATCCAGCGGGGCGAGAAGGTGATGAACGCCGCCGACAAGGAGGCCCTGGTCAACATCATCGTGGCCCGCACCGGCAAGAGCCGCGCCGAAGCCGAGCAGATCGCCAACAACTACGAGCAGACCTACAACCAGGCCCGCGCCAAGATCGAGGAAGCCAAGGCCCAGGCCGAGCAGAAGGCCCGCGAAGCCGGCGCCGAGGCCGCCAAGAACGTCGCCCGCGGCGCCTGGGGCACCCTGGTCGTGCTGCTGATCGGCGCGGCCGTCGCCGCCGCCGCCGGCACCTTCGGCTTCCGCCGCCAGCGCCCGGACGTCCGCGTCGCCGCCGTCTGATCGGCGTCGATCCTTCCGGATGCCCGGTGCGGCATCCGGTCTCCATGCGAAAAGCCCGGCAGTTCGTCACTGCCGGGCTTTTCGCATGGAGCCGCCGGGAAGACCGGGGCCTGCCGGCCCCGCGCCTCAGGCGGTGCCGCCCACCGTCAGGCCGTCGATGCGCAGCGTCGGCTGGCCGACGCCCACCGGCACGCTCTGGCCTTCCTTGCCGCAGGTGCCCACGCCCGGATCGAGCGCCATGTCGTTGCCGATCAGGCTGACCTTCTTGAGCGCCTCGGGGCCGGCGCCGACGATGGTCGCGCCCTTGACCGGGTAGAGGATCTTGCCGTTCTCGACCCAGTAGGCCTCGCTGGCCGAGAACACGAACTTGCCGCTGGTGATGTCCACCTGACCGCCGCCGAAGTTGGTGGCGTACAGGCCCTTCTTGATGCTGGCGACGATCTCCTGCGGGTCCTTGTCGCCGCCCAGCATGTAGGTGTTGGTCATGCGCGGCATCGGGATGTGGGCGTAGCTCTCGCGCCGGCCGTTGCCGGTGGCGGGCACGCCCATCAGGCGGGCGTTCATCGAATCCTGGATGTAGCCCTGCAGGATGCCGTCCTCGATCAGCACGTTGCGCTGGCTCGGGTTGCCCTCGTCGTCCACGTTGAGCGAGCCGCGCCGGTCGGCGATGGTGCCGTCGTCGAGCACCGTCACGCCCTTGGCCGCGACCCGCTTGCCGATCTTGCCGGTGAAGGCGCTCGATCCCTTGCGGTTGAAGTCGCCCTCCAGGCCGTGGCCGATGGCTTCGTGCAACAGGATGCCGGGCCAGCCGGAGCCGAGCACCACCGTCATCTCGCCGGCGGGCGCCGGGCGCGATTCGAGGTTGACCAGCGCCTGGCGCACCGCGTCGTCCACGTAGCGGCCGATGGTCTCGTCGTCGAAGTACGCCAGGCCGAAGCGGCCGCCGCCGCCGGCGGAGCCGACCTCGCGCCGGCCGTTCTGCTCGGCGATCACCGTGACCGACAGCCGCACCAGCGGCCGCACGTCGGCGGCGATGGTGCCGTCGGCGCGCGCCACCAGCACCACGTCGTACTCGGCAGCGAGGCCGGCCATGACCTGTGCGACCCGCGGGTCCTTGGCGCGGGCGCGGGTCTCGACCTTGCCGAGCAGCGCGACCTTGGCGTTGCTGTCGAGCGAGGCGATGGGATCGAGCTCCGGATACAGCGAGCGGCTGCCGGCGACCTTCTTGCGCGGCGCGGCGACCTTGACGCGGGTGGTGTCCTTCGCCGCCGCCGCGATGGCGCGCACCGTGCGGGCCGCGTCCAGCAGCGAGGCCTCGGAGATGTCGTCGGAGTAGGCGAAGGCGGTCTTCTCGCCATGGATGGCGCGCACGCCCACGCCCTGGTCGATGCTGAAGGAGCCGGTCTTGACGATGCCCTCCTCCAGGCTCCAGCCCTCGCTGCGGGTGTACTGGAAGTACAGGTCCGCGTCGTCCACCCGGTGGCTCCGGATTTCCGACAGGGCACGCGTCAGGTGCGATTCATCGAGACCGAAAGGCTCGAGGAGCAGGCGGCGGGCGATGGACAGGCGCTCGATGGTGGGTTCGCGTGAAATCATCGGGCGATTCTAGGAGGGAGCGCCTCCCCGCGCAGGCCGCCCGGGAGCGCCCCGCCGGCCGCCGTGGATTCCGGCCGGAGCGCGGCCCCGGCACGGCCGGAACCCGCTTCAGCGCCCGACGATGCGGAACAGCGTCGTCGGCAGGCTCGGCCCCTGCGCCGGCTTGTACCAGTTCATGTCCTGGATGCGCGAGCTGGTCACGTAGACCGTGCCGTCCGGCCCCTCGGACAGCGTGTCGGGCCAGCGCAGGCGGGCGTCCTGCACCAGGATGCGCAGGTCGTTGCCCTCGCGCACCTTGACCGCGTTCTCCTCGGGCGCGGTGACGTACATCCGGCCGTCGCGGCCGATCAGCAGGCCGTCGGCCACGCCGTTGTCGCCCGCGCGCTGGACCTGGGCCGCGAGCTGCGGCGGCGTCAGGCGCGCGTCGGCCAGCGCGGCGGTCGGGATGCGGTAGAGGGTGCGGCCCTTGATCGCCTGCCAGTAGAGCGTGGCGCCGTCGCCCGACAGCGCGATGCCGTCGGCCGCGAACTCGACGCCGCGCCCGTCGGTGCGGCGCAGCACCTGGCCGTCGGCCTTCACCTGCACCTCCTTCTCGGGCTGGGTGCTGGGGTGGCCGTCGAGTACCCGGCGCGACTGGCCGCTGGCGAGGTCCACCACCACCAGCGCGCCCTTGGCGCCGGAATCGGTGATGTAGGCCTGTCGGCCGTCGGGGCTGAAGCGCACGTCGTTGAGGTAGCTGCCCTGCGGCGCGATCGTCTCGTCGAAGGCGACGGTCTGCACCGCGCGATTGGTGCGCAGGTCGATCTTCACCAGCTTGGGGCCCTGCGGCACCAGCGCGCCCTGGGCGGGCGCGGCGGGGTCGAGCACCCACAGGTTGCCCTGCTTGTCGGCCACCACGCTCTGCACGCAGACCCAGCGGTCGCGCGCCGAGAGTTCGTCCTTGCGGGCGTTGCGCCATTCGTTCCAGCGCGCATCGGGGAAGGGACGGGTCGAGCCGTCGGGCAGCACCTCGGCCACCGAGACCGGCGCGTCCTCGGACCAGCGCGGGAAGTTCACGAAGACGCGTCCGTCGGTGGACACGGTCACGCCGGTGACCTGATGGTCGAAGGCCGCCACCTGCTGGAGGCGGGCGCCCTCCGCCGGCGCGCCCCGCGTCTGCGTGCTGCCGGCCGCCACGGGCATGCCGGGCGGCGCGGAGCCGCAGGCGGAGAGCAGGAACGCGGCCGACAAGGCGCAGGCGGAGAGGGCGAAGCGGGAAGGGATCATGGGATGCGGTGGGATGCGGATGAGGGGTGGAAACGGAATCCCCGGGCGTTCTCGCCTGGAAGCACGACCATAGATTCCCCCCGCGACCGGCCTGTAGGCATGCGCCGCCGATGCATGTCGGCTGCTGCCAGAGGCGCGGGAAAGCGCTTTCCGCCACCGGCCCGCGCGATGCCGGCCATGTGATATTTCAGTGATATATCATTCGTCGCCATGGAATCCCTGCTCGCGTCCCCCGCCGCCCGCCCGTCGCCCGCTCCCTCCGCGCCCGGCGGCGCGGCGCAACTGCGCGAGCTGGCCTACGCCGAGATCAAGCGCCGCATCATCGGCTGCGAACTCGCCCCGGGGGCGCAGGTCAACGAGGGCGGGCTCGGCGCGCTGCTCGGCCTGGGCCGCACGCCGGTCCACCAGGCGCTGCACCGCCTGGAGATGGAGGGCCTGGTCGCCATCCTGCCGCGCAAGGGCATCGTGGTGGCGCCGCTGTCGCTCGACGCGGTGCTCGACACGATCGAGGTGCGCGCCTGCAACGAGGCCCTGTGCGTGCGGCTGGCCGCCGCCCGCGTCCGGCCCGACGAGCTGGCGGCGATGCGCGCCCTGCTCGACCGGGCGCCGGCGCTGGTGGCCGCGGGCGACGTGCCGGCGCTGATGGCGCTGGACCTGGACTTCCACGGCGCCATCGCCGCCGCCGCCCGCAACCGGGTGCTGGCCGACCTGCTGCGCCGGCTGCACGAGCAGCAGGCCCGCTTCTGGTTCCTGACGCTGTCCGAGCCCGGCCACGGCGCCCGCATCCGCGACGAGCACGAGGACATCCTGGCCGCGCTCGAACGCCGCGACCCGGACGCCGCCGCCGCCGCGATGCGGCGGCACATCGACGACTTCCGCCGGGCGATCACCCGGGCGCTCTGACCCGCCGGCCCGCCCGCCCCGCCATCCGCGCCCGCTTCTTGCGTGATCCCGCCCGACGCCCCGCATCCTCCCCGCGCCCTGCCGCATCCCCGTTCCCTCCTCCCCTGCCAGCCACCACCATGCCCCTGCACACCTTCGACCTCGCCGGCCACGGGCCGGTCACCCTCGACATCCGCCACCTGGTCATCGCCGGCTGGGCGGGCCGCGACCGCGCGGCGGTCGACCACCACATCGCCGAGCTGGCCGCGATCGGCGTGAAGCCGCCGTCCGCCGTGCCCACCTTCTACCGCGTCGCCGCGCCGCTGCTCGACACCGCCGACCGGCTGCAGGTGCCCGGCCGCGACTCGTCGGGCGAGGTCGAATGCGTGCTGCTGGCGAGCGAGGAGCACGGCGTGCTGGTCGGCATCGGCTCGGACCACACCGACCGCAAGGTCGAGGCCTACGATGTGACCGTCTCCAAGCAGATGTGCGCCAAGCCGGTGGGCGCGGCGCTGTGGAAGCTCGCCGAGGTCGAAGGCCACTGGGACCGGCTGGTCAGCCGCTGCTGGCGCACCCGCGACGGCGTCCGCGCGCTCTACCAGGAAGGCCCGCTGGACCGCCTGCTGGCGCCGCGCGACCTGCTCGACCGCCTGAACGGCGGCGCCCTGCCGGCGCACACCGCGATGTTCTGCGGCACCCATGCGGTGATCGGCGAACTCGGCTGGGGCGAGGCCTTCGAACTCGAACTGCACGACCCGGTCCTGGACCGCAGCCTGCACCACCGCTACCTCGCCGACGCCCTGGAGATCGCGCAATGAACACCCCCACGACTTCCCCCGCCCCCGCCACCGATCTGCCCGGCGCCCGCCACCCCACGCTGCGCGAACTCGCCGCCGACCTGGCGAACGGCGCCACCACCAGCGTCGCGCTGGTCGAGGCCACGCTGGCCCGCATCGCCGAATACCAGGCGGCCGGCGGCACCGCCTACGTCGGCGAGGTCGACACCGACGGCGCGCTGCAGGCCGCGCTGGCCAGCGACGCGACCCGGGCCGCCGGCCACGCGCCCTCGCCGCTCGCCGGCCTGCCGGTGTCGATCAAGGACCTGTTCGACGTGCGGGGCCAGGTCACCGGCGCGGGCGCCAGGGTGATGGCCGGCCAGGCGCCCGCCGCCGCCGACGCGACGGCCGTGGCCCGCCTGCGCGCGGCCGGCGCGGTGCCGATGGGCCGCACCAACATGAGCGAGTTCGCCTTCTCCGGCCTGGGCCTGAACCCGCACCACGGCACGCCGGCGCATCCGGGCGACGCGGCCCGCGTCACCGGCGGGTCGAGCTCCGGCGGCGCCGCCACCGTGGCGCTGGGCCTGGCCGTGGCCGCGCTGGGCACCGACACCGGCGGCTCGATCCGCATCCCGTCCTCCTTCTGCGGCCTGACCGGCTTCAAGCCGACGGCGCGCCGGGTGCCGCTGGCCGGCGCCTATCCGCTGTCGCGCAGCCTCGACTCGGCCGGCCCGCTGGCGCGCAGCGTGGACTGCTGCGCCATCCTCGACGCCGTCCTGAGCGGCGAGACCCTCGACACCCGCGAGGCGCCCCTGGCCGGCCTGCGGCTGGGCGTGACCGAGGACTTCGTCCTGGACGGCGTCGAACCCGCGGTGGCCGCCGCCTTCGACCGCGCCCTGCGGCACCTGTCGGCGGCCGGCGCGCAGATCCGGCGCTTCGGCTTCGCCGAGCTGCACCAGCTGCCGCAGATCAACGCCGGCGGCGGCCTCATCGCCGCCGAGGCCTGGCAGCTGCACCGCGCCCGGCTGGGCGATCCGGCGCTGGAGGCGCAGTACGACCCGCGCGTCGCCCAACGCATCCGCCGGGGCGCGCTCATCTCGGCGGCCGACTACATCGACCTGCTGGACGCCCGCGCCCGGCTGCAGTCCACCGCGCGCGAGCGGCTGCGCGATCTCGACGCCTGGCTGATGCCGACGGTGGCGGTGCGCGCGCCGCTCCTGGCCGACCTGGCGGAAGACGACGGCCGCTTCTTCGCCACCAACGCGCTGGTGCTGCGCAACACCACGGTGCTCAACTTCCTCGACGGCTGCGCGCTGTCCATCCCCTGCGAGGCGCCCGGCGAACTGCCGGTGGGCCTGTCGGTGGGCGGGCCGCACGGCGCCGACGCCCGGGTGCTGCAGGTGGGCCGCGCGGTCGAGTCCTGCCTGCGGGCGGCGGCGCGGGCCGACTGAGGCGGGGCGGGGAGCGGCGGCATGAACACCCGCTTCGTCGAGGCCTTCCTGTGGGTCGCGCGGCTGGGCAGCTTCCGCGCCGCGGCCGAGCGGCTGCACGTGACCCAGGCCGCGATCTCCAACCGCATCGCCTCGCTGGAGGAGGACATCGGCGCCCGGCTCTTCGAGCGCGACCCGCGCGACCTGCGGCTGACGCCGGTCGGCCTGCGGCTGCTCGACTACGGCGAACGGCTGCTGGAGCTGCAGCGCGAGATCGTCGCCCTCGGCCGCCCGTCCGAGGAACTGCTGGGGCTGGTGCGCATCGGCGCCATCGAGAGCGTGGTGCACACCTGGCTGGTGGGCTTCCTGGGCACGCTGCAGCGCCAGCATCCGGGCATCGAGGTGCAGCTGACCTCCGAGACCACCCATGCGCTGCACGAGCGGCTGCAGGCCGGCGCGATCGACATCGCGCTGCAGACCGACGTGCTGGCGGGGCCGGGCTTCGTCAACCTCGCCTGCGTGCCGATGGCCATGGGCTGGGTCGGCGCGGGCGACGCGCCGGCCCGGCCCGGCGAGGGCCGCATCGCCCACCTGCTGCAGGAGCCGGTGCTGACCATGAGCCCCGGCTCGCAGCCGCACCAGGCGCTCAAGCAGCTCTACAGGCAGGCGGGCATGCCGCTGGGCAAGGTTCACTGCGTGAGTTCGATGGCGGCGCTGGTGCGGCTGGTGAAGTCGGGCTTCGGCAACGCGCTGATCCCGCTGCCGCCGGTGCGCGACGAGATCGAGCGCGGCGACCTGCGCATCCTCGACTGCGACACGCCGCTGCCGCCGCAGCGCATCGTGGTCAGCCACCTGGAGTCGGCCGACTCCCCCGCCATCCGCTTGGTGGCCGAGCTGGCGCGAACCGAGTCGGACCGTTTCGCGGGCACGCTGCCTGCACCATTCTGGAACGCGCCCCTAGTGGGTTAACCCCGCAACGGTGCGGAAACACGCGCCGGGACGACAAGTAATTCTGATGGCGCCGCGGCAGAAAAACCCGTTTGCCGCACCGCCCGGCGCGGCCGATGATTCCGCATCCCCCGAACGGAATCCGAACGCCCCGCCATGCCCCTCACCGCACCCTCTCCCGCCCCGGCTCCCGCCCCCGCCGTCCACGGCATGCTCTTCGTCGCCTCTAGCGTGGACGCGGCCGACGCGGCCGACTTCAACGCCTGGTACGACCGCGAGCACGTCGAGGAACGCGTGCGCATCGACGGCTTCCTGTCCGGCGCGCGCTACCAGCGCGCGGAAGGCGCGGCCCGCTGGCCCGTCTACCTGGGCCTCTACCGCACCCGCTCGCTCGGCGTGTTCACCTCCGACGCCTACCGCGCCGCCTTCGGCCAGCAGACGCCCTGGTCGGTCGCCAACCTCGACCGCATGCGCGACCCGATGCGCCGCGTCTGCGCGGTGGAGGCGGCGACCGGCTTCGGCTCGGGCAGCCAGATCGCGATCCTGCCGCTGGCCGTGGCCGACGACCGCGCCGACCTGGTGGCGCGCGCCGCCGACACCGGCCGCCGGCTGGCGGCGCAACCCGGCTTCGTGCAGTCGTACCTGCTGGTGCCGGACCCGGTGCTCAGCACGCCGCTGCCCAAGGAATCGACCGCGGGCCGGGTGCTGCAGCCCCTGATGGTGGTCGAGACCAGCCATGCCGCCGGCCACCGCGACGCCCTGTCGCGCGCCGCCGAGTCGCTGCGGGCCGATGCCGCCGCCGCCGCGCTCTACACGCTGGGCTGGAAGCTGAGCGTCGCCGACCTGGCCTGACGGCCACCGGGGGGCGCCCGCGTCCCCCATCCCGCCTCCCCCGCCCCTCCCGCCCGCGGTCCGCGATCGCCGCGGACCCGCCGCCCCCCACCGGAGATCCCCCATGAGTGCCCCTTCCCGCACCGTGCCCCCGCACGTCCCATCCGCCGCAGCCTCCCGCCCGGCGCCCCATGCCGCGCCCCCGATGGGCCGGCTCGCCATGGCCAGCTCGGTCGGCACCACGCTCGAGTGGTACGACTTCACCGTCTACAACATCATGGCCGCGCTGGTGTTCAACGCGGTCTTCTTCCCGTCCTTCGACCCGCTGACCGGCACGATCCTGGCCTTCTCGACCTACGCGGTCGGCTACATCTCGCGGCCGCTCGGCGGCCTGGTCTTCGGCCACCTGGGCGACCGGCTGGGCCGGCGCTTCGTGCTGGCGGCCACGCTGGTCATCATGGGCGTGGCCACCGGCGCGATGGGCCTGCTGCCGACCTACGCCGGCTGGGGCATCTGGGCGCCGATCGCGCTGGTGACGCTGCGCTTCGTGCAGGGCGTGGCCATCGGCGGCGAGTGGGCCGGCGCGGTGCTGCTGTCGATGGAGCACGGCAAGCCCGACGCGCGCGGCCGCAACGCCTCCTTCACCCAGGTCGGGCCGTCCTGCGGCACGCTGATCGGCACCGGCTTCATCGCCCTGGTGTCGGCCTGGCTCAGCCCGGAGGAATTCCAGGCCTGGGGCTGGCGCATCCCCTTCCTCTCCAGCGTCGCGCTGGTGATCTTCGGGCTGTGGCTGCGACGCGGCGTGGAGGAGACCCCGGTCTTCCGCGAGATGGAGGCCAAGAAGGCCACCGCCAAGACGCCGATCAAGGAAGTGTTCTCCGAGCACTGGCGGCGCCTGCTGATCGCCGGCGGCTCGCGGATCGGCTCGGACGTGCTCTACGCGCTGGTGGTGGTCTTCACCCTGACCTACGTCACCACGGTGCTGCACCTGTCGCGCCCGATGGCGCTGACCGCCACCATGATCGGCGCGGCCTGCAACGCGCTGGCGGTGCCCTGGTTCGGCGCGCTGTCGGACCGCATCGGACGCCGGCCGGTCTACATCGCCGGCGCGCTGCTGGGCATGGCCTGGGCCTTCGTGTTCTTCGTGCTGATGGACAAGGCGCAGCCGCTGGCGATCTGCGCGGCGGTGGTCGGCGGCCTGCTGATCCACGCGATGATGTACGGCCCGCAGGCGGCCTTCGTGACCGAGCAGTTCCCGAACCGGGTGCGCTACGCCGGCGCCTCGCTGGCCTACACCCTGGCCGGCATCCTCGGCGGCGGCTTCGCGCCGCTGATCATCGCCAGCCTGTTCAAATCCTACGGCTCGACGCTGGCGGTGTCGCTCTACGTGGTGGGCGCGCTCGGCCTGACGCTGGTCGCGGTGCTGGTGGCGCGCGAGACCGCGAAGAAGCCGCTGGAAGCCTGACGCCCCGGGCCTGCGCAAGAAAGGCCGGCGGGTGCGCGACCCGCCGGCCTTGTCGCATCCGCGCCGGCGTGGACGCCGGCCCGCCTCAGCGCAGCGACACGAAGATCGGGTTGGAATAGAACCAGAGGCTGCCGTAGTTGCGGTCGTTGATCTGGTCGTGGCGCGTGGCGGCGTCGGCGGTGGTGACCGCCTTGTCGGGCAGCGGTTCGCCCCGCGACGTCAGCCCGGCGACGTTCTCGCCCAGGTTGGTGCCCCGCAGGCGGAAATACTGGTTCTTCGTCACCGAGAGCGGGAATTCCATCCGGTAGTAGCCGTCCTTGTCCAGCGTCCAGTCCGCCGCCGTGAACCGGCGCAGCACCCGCGTGCTGGCGTTGGTCGACTGCTGGTAGGCGGCCGTGCCGGGCTGGGCCCGGGCGCCGACGTCGCCGACGATCAGGTCGATGTGGTCGACCTTCGGCATCATGTTGCCCAGGTTGCCGCTCTCGACCGGGCGCTGGTAGTTGTTGACGGCCGGGCTCTTGAAGCGCACGCGCACCGTCACGGTCTCGGAAGGCAGGGCCTTGAGTTCCTGCCCCATGTACGCCGCCTGGCCGCTGGTTCCGGTGATGTCGAAGTCCAGGCCGTTGACGAGATCGCCGAAGACGCCGAAGGACCGGCCGGCCCGCAGGTCGTTCACCAGCCCCGCGATGCCGCCGCCGGGCTTGGACTGCCAGACGTAGTTCTTGGCGTACTCGCCGGGGAAGTAGCCGCTGCTGTTGTTGTTGGCGTCGATCGCGAAGTGCGAATCCGAGTTGGCGATGTTCCAGATGCGGCGCCCCTCGCCCAGCAGGGCGTCCCACACGCCGCCGAGCTGCGCCACCACGTAGTCGGTGCCGCCGTAGGTGCGGTTGGGCAGGTTGGCGTCGGTGTAGGCGGAGGTGTAGCCGCCGCGGTCGGGTTCGAGCTGGTTGCCGACCATGCCTTCGATGGCGAACACCTGGTTCGGCGCCAGGTCGTGCATCTGGCGGAACACGCCGGCCGTGTACTTGCCGGGGTTGCGCGAGGGATGGTTGATCAGCGCGTAGCTGGAATCGGGATAGTTGTCCTTGAGCCAGGCGATGGCCTTGAGGGCGTCGTCGCCGGTCTGGTTGTAGCGCTGCGGGTACTTGGCCTTCCACCGCGCGACATCGGCGGCGTCGAACAGCGATTCGCTGCCGGTGGTGAACAGGTACTGGAACTCCTTCGTGCCGCCGGACGAGGCCTGCAGGTTCGCGCCGCCCTCGAAGATGCCGACGCCGACGTGGTCGCGCGTGGGCATGTCCCACTCGAACGCCGAGAAGATCAGCTTGTCGGCGTAGGTGCCCTGGGCCTGCAGGGCCTTGATGCGGGGGATCTCGTACTTCTCCATGCCGTAGGCGAAGGCGGTGGGGGCCGGGAGCAGGTTGCCGTCGTTGTCGTACTTGGACGAGCGCAGGTGGTTGGTGACCGACATCCAGTCGAGGCCGTAGCTCTTGAACGCCTTGCCCAGCACCAGGTCCAGCGTCTGGGTGGTGCGGGAGTCGTCGGACTGCACGGTATGGACGTGCAGGTCGCCGGTGGTCCAGCGGCCCTGGAGCTGGGGCGCGTTGCCGCCGCCGTCGGAGCCGCCGCAGCCGGTCAGCAGGGCGACGGAGCAGAAGGTCAGCGTGGTGAAGAGCGGCGCGCGTGCGCGGCGGAATGTTCGGGGAAAAGGCGAAGACACGGATTTCATCGGAAAAGGATTGATGTGGGCGCGGCAGCCGGAGATCGCTGCCGCGGAAGGCGGCGCATCGTGCAATGCCCACAAGTCTTTTTCGTGAATTCCGCGTGCCTGGCGCGGCCTGCCTGCGCAGGAGGCCGCTCCGGCTCCGGCCCGTGCCGTCAGGTCTGGATCATGCGCCGCGCCTTGGACACCGACATCAGGATGCCCAGCCCCATGCCCAGCGTCACCATCGCGGTGCCGCCGTAGCTGATGAAGGGCAAGGGCACGCCCACCACCGGCAGGATGCCGCTGACCATGCCCATGTTGACGAAGGCGTAGGTGAAGAAGATGGTGGTCATCGAGCCGGCCAGCAGCCGCGCGAACAGCGTCGGCGCCTCCATCGCGATGTAGAGCCCGCGCAGCACCAGGAAGATGAAGCCCAGGATCAGCAGCCCGTTGCCCAGCAGCCCGAATTCCTCGGAGAAGGCGGCGAAGATGAAGTCGGTGGTGCGCTCGGGGATGAATTCCAGGTGCGTCTGGGTGCCGGCCATGAAGCCCTTGCCCCAGACGCCGCCCGCGCCGATGGCGATCATCCCCTGGATGATGTGGAAGCCCCGGCCCAGGGGGTCTTTCGCCGGGTCCAGCAGGGTGCAGATGCGCTGCTGCTGGTAGTCGTGCATCACCACCCAGCGCACGCCGTCGGCGCACAGCTGCGGCTCGTACCAGACCACCAGCCCGATGCCGACCGCCGCCAGCAGCACCGGCGGCAGCACCAGCTTCCACGACAGCCCGGCGAAGAAGATCACCGCCAGGCCGGCGGCCATCACCAGCAGCGAGGTGCCCAGGTCGGGCTGCTTCATGATCAGCCCGACCGGCAGCATCAGCAGCAGCCCCGCCACCGCGAAATCCAGCGGCCGCAGCTGGCCCTCGCGCCGCTGGAACCACCAGGCCAGCATCAGCGGCACCGCGATCTTGAGGATCTCGCTGGGCTGGATCACGATGCCCAGGTTGATCCAGCGCCTGGCGCCCTTCTTGGTGATGCCGAACAGCGCGACCGCGATCAGCAGCGCCACGCCGACGGTGTAGATCGGCAGCGCCAGGTGCATCAGCCGCTGCGGCGGCACCTGCGCCACCACGAACATGATGGTGCCGGCCAGGATCATGTTGCGGCCGTGGTCGTAGAAGCGGGTGCCGTGGGCGTAGCCCGACGAGTACATCGTGAGCAGGCCGGCGCAGCACAGCAGGAACACCGCGAAGGCCAGCGGCCCGTCGAAGCCCTGGAACAGCGGCAGGATGCGGCGCGGCAGCGAAGGGCGGTCGAAGGCGGCGGACGTGGACATAGGGCGCGGATTATCCGGGCCGGGCATGGCGCGGCCGCCGCGTGGGGGCTCTGGCGGACGCCGCGCGGCCCGCCGGCCGCCCCCGCGCCGGGAGTGCAAGAATCCGGCCACGCGGCTCCGATGCCCCGGCGCCGCCCCCACCCGATCCGACCCATGCCGACCACCCACCTGCTCTACCTCCACGGATTCCGTTCGTCGCCGCAGTCGGCCAAGGCGCTGCGCATGGCCGAAGCCGTCGCGGCCGGCGCGCCGCGCGTCGTCTGGTGGTGTCCGCAGCTGCCGCCCTCGCCGCGCGAGGCGATGGCGCGGGTGGCCGAAGGCATCCGCGACTGGCCGGCCGACGGCATGGCGGTGGTCGGCTCCTCGCTCGGCGGCTACTACGCCAGCTGGGTGCAGGCCCGGCGGTCGGGGCCGGCCGGATGCCCGAAAGCGGTGCTGCTGAACCCGGCGGTGGACCCGGCGCGCGACCTGGCGCGCTATATCGGCCAGCCCCAGACGCAATGGCATCGGCCGGAGGAGTCCTTCTTCTTCGACCCGGCGTTCATCGACGAGCTGCGCGCGCTGCGGGTGCCGCCGCGGGACGATCCGGCGCGCCAGCTCGCGGTGATCGCCGAGGGCGACGAGGTGCTCGACGCCCGCGAGATGCGCGCCCGCTACGCCGGCGCCCGCCAGCGCCTGGTGCCGGCCGGCGCGCCCGGCAGCGACCATGCGCTGTCGGCCTTCGACACCGACCACCTGGCGGCGGTATTGGATTTCCTGGACCTGGCGGACTGAGGGAGTGCCGCCGTCCCGGCGGCGGGCGCCGCCAGTGCGAGACAATCGGCCCCATGTACGCACTGTTTGAAGAAGCCGGCAAATTCCAGGCCGGACGCATCCTGTCGGAGGCCGAGGCCTCCGCCCAGGTCGAGCTGGAGTCCGGCAAGCGGGTCAAGGTCAAGTCCGCCCACATCCTGCTGAAGTTCGAGAAGCCCGCGCCGGCCGCGCTGCTGGCCGAGGCGCAGGCGCTGGCCGCCACCATCGAGCTGGAGCTGGCCTGGGAGTTCGCGCCCGAGGAGGAGTTCGGCTTCGCCGAGCTGGCGCGCGACTACTTCAGCGCGCAGGCCACGCTCGTCGAGCAGGCGGCGATGCTGCTGCGCGTCTACGAGGCGCCGCACTACTTCCGCCGCGCCGGCAAGGGCCGCTTCAAGAAGGCCGCGCCCGAGATCCTGCAGCAGGCGCTGGTCGCCATCGAGAAGAAGCAGGCCCAGCTGCGCCAGATCGCCGACTGGGCCGAGGCGCTGGGCCGGGGCGAATGCCCGCAGCCGATCCGCGAGCAGCTCTACAAGATCCTGTTCCGCCCCGACAAGAACGCGCCCGAGTACAAGGCGGTGGTCGAGGCCTCGCGCGCCACCCAGACCGCGCCGCTGGAGCTGCTGCGCAAGGCCGGCGCCATCGACTCGGCCTACCAGTTCCACTGGAAGCGCTTCCTGTTCGACAACTTCCCCAAGGGCACCGGCTTCCCGCCGCTGGTGGCGCCCGAGATCGCCGACGCGCTGCCGCTGGCCGAGGGCGTCGAGGCCTACTCCATCGACGACTCCCAGACCACCGAGATCGACGACGCGCTCTCGGTGCGCGGCCTGGGCACCGGCACCGTGGTGCTGGGCGTGCACATCGCCGCGCCGGGGCTGGCCTTCAAGCCTTCCGACGCCATCGACCAGGTGGCGCGCCAGCGGATGTCCACGGTCTACATGCCGGGCCACAAGATCACCATGCTGCCCGACGAGGTGGTGCAGCGCTACACGCTGGGCGCGGGCCAGGCGCGGCCGGCCGTCTCGCTCTACGCCACCATCGACGAAGCCACGCTGGAGATCCGCGCGACCGAGACGAAGCTGGAGCGGGTGCCGGTGGTCGCCAACCTGCGCCACGACCAGCTCGACCGCCTGGTCACCGAGGAATGGCTGGCCGCGCCGGACTCCGGCGGCCTGCACGCCATCGGGATCGCGTCGCCGTCGAACCTGCACGAGCAGCTCTCGTTCCTGCACCGCCTGGCCCGCGACCTGAAGGCCAAGCGCGAGGTGGTGCGCGGCAAGCCCGAGAACTTCAGCCGGCCCGACTACAACTTCCGCCTGGTCGGCAACGACGGCGAGGAACCGACTGGCGCCGAGACGGTCCGGATCACCACCCGCCGCCGGGGCGCGCCGCTGGACCTGATCGTGGCCGAGGCGATGATCCTGGCCAACAGCACCTGGGGCAGCTGGCTGGGCACGCTCGGCATCCCGGGCGTCTACCGCAGCCAGGCCAGCCTGCTGCCGGGCGTGAAGGTGCGCATGGGCACCAAGGCGCTGCCGCACGCGGGCATCGGCGTGCCGAGCTACGCCTGGAGCACCTCGCCGCTGCGCCGCTACGTGGACCTGGTCAACCAGTGGCAGATCATCGCCGCGGCCCGCCACGGCCAGACCGCCGCGCTGGCCGCGCCGTTCAAGCCCAAGGACGCGGAGCTGTTCTCGATCATCTCCAGCTTCGACGCCGCCTACAGCGCCTACAACGGCTACCAGGGCGGCATGGAACGCTTCTGGACGCTGCAGTACCTGCGCCAGGAAGGCATCGACACGCTCGACTGCGCCATCGTCAAGGACGGCCTGCCCGGCGGCGCGGTGCTGGTGCGCGCCGACGGCGTGCCGCTGGTGCTGGCGGTGCTGGGCGCCCAGGGCCTGCCGCGCGGCGCCCGGGTGCGGGTGAAGCTCGGCGAGATCGACGACATCGCCCTCGACCTCGGCGGCACCGTCGTCGAGCGCCTGGACGCGGACACGGCGGCGGCGCCGGGCGCGGCGGACGGGGACGCCGCCGCGCAGGACGAGGACGAGGAGGAAACCGTCGCCGGCCCGATCGCCATCGCGGTCGACCTGCAGGACGCCGACGCCGACGCCGACGCGGCCCCGGCGGCCCCGTCCGCTCCCGCGCCGGTGGCCTGACCGTCCGCCGCCCGACCGCCGCCTTCGCCTCCGTCTCCGCCCCGGAACGCCACCCGACCCTCACTGCTGGACCGCCGTGAACCCGCTGCGCCGTACCCGTCCCCCGCTCAGCATGCTGCAGAAGATGCTGGTTGTCTCGGTCGTCGCGCATGCGGCGCTGCTGGCGGTGCGCTTCGCGCCGCCCGACATGCTCCCGCGCATGCTGACCGACACGCCGCTGCAGGTGATCCTGGTCAACGCCCGGTCCTCCGAGCCCCGGCCCGAGCGCGCCCAGGCCGTGGCGCAGGCCACGCTCGCCGGCGGCGGCGAGGCCGAGCGCGGCCGCGCCACCACGCCGCTGCCGTACGCCCCGGAGGTCGCGATCGGCGAGAGCTTCGAGGAGGCCCAGCGCCGCAACGACGCGCTGCAGCAGCAGCAGACCCAGCTGCTGGCCCAGATCCGCCAGCAGGTCGCCCAGCTGCCGGTGCCCGACCCGCGCCGCCCGGCCGACAGCGGCGAGGAAGCCGCCGAGGAAGAGAAGCGCCGCCAGCTGCTGCGCCTGCTCGCCGAGATCGAGCGCCGGGTCAACGAGGAGAACGCCCGCCCGCGCAAGCGCTATGTCAGCCCGTCCACCCGCGAGGTGGTGTACGCCAACTACTACGACGTGCTGCGCCGCCGCATCGAGGAGCGCGGCACCGCCGAGTTCCCCGAGCACCGCGGCCAGAAGCTCTACGGCGACCTGACCATGGTCATCACCGTGGACCGCAACGGCCGGCTGCTGGAAACCGAGGTGGTGCAGGGCTCCGGCAATCCGATGCTCGACCGCCAGGCGCGCGCCATCGTCGCGCGGGCCGGCCCCTTCGGCGGCTTCGACGCCGCGCTGCGGGAGAAGGTGGACCAGCTGGCCATGGTCGCGCGCTTCAAGTTCACCCGCGATGCCACGCTGGAGACCAACGTGCGCTGAGCGGCCCGCCGACAGCCCGCCGGTCCCCACCCGCCCCCCTTTCTCCGCCCCCCGTCCCGTCGCGTCCTCCCATCCTCCGCACGCCATGCCCGACACCACGCCCTACGCCATCGACACCTACTGCATCTTCGGCCACCCCGTCGCCCACAGCCGGTCGCCCTGGATCCAGTCGCGCTTCGCCGAACAGACCGGCCAGCGGCTGCACTACGACCGCATCGAGGCGCCGCTCGACGGCTTCCCCGCCACGCTGGCGGCCTTCCGCGCCCGGGGCGGGCGCGGCGGCAACATCACCTCGCCCTTCAAGTTCGAAGTGCCCGCGCTGACCGACCACCAGACCGAGCGGGTGCGGCTGGCCGGCGCGGCCAACACCGTGCGCTTCGATGACGACGGCAGCGCGCATGCCGACAACACCGACGGCATCGGCCTGGTGGACGACATCACCGCCAACGCCGGCGTGCCGCTGGCCGGCCGCCGGGTGCTGCTGCTGGGCGCCGGCGGCGCCGCGGCCGGCGCGCTCGGCCCGCTGCTGGAGGCGGGGCCCGAACGCCTCGTCGTCGCCAACCGCACCGCCGCGCGGGCCGAGGCGCTGGTCGCGCTGCACGCGCCGCTGGCCCGCCGCCACGGCGCGGACTTGGCGGCCCTGCCGCTGGACGCGCTGGAAGCCGGCGCCCACACCTTCGACGTGCTGGTCAACGCCAGCGCCAGCAGCCTGGGCGGCGCCCCGGTGCCGGTGTCGCCGCGGGTGCTGCGGCCCGGCGCGCTGGCGCTCGACATGGTCTACGGCCCGGCGGCCCGCCCCTTCCTCGCGTGGGCCGCCGAACACGGCGCGGTGCCGCGCGACGGCCTGGGCATGCTGGTCGGGCAGGCGGTCGAGTCCTTTGCCTTCTGGCGCGGCGTGCGGCCCGACGGCCGGGCGCTGCTGGCGGAACTGCGCGCGATCGTCGATGCGGCCTGAGCCCGCCCGGCGCGCCCGGCCGGCGCCGCCGGGGCGGCGGCCGTGATCCGGCCGGCGCTGCGCTTCCTGGCGCTGCTGCTGGTCGCGGGGCTGGCGCTGCAGCTCTGGTTCGTCGGCCGCATCGCGCTGATGGCGGCGGTCGATCCGCAGTCCACCACCTTCCAGCGCTCCGACCTGCTGCGCAGCGCGGGCGGCCTGGCGGGCTGGCGCCAGCAGTGGGTGCCCTACGACCGCATCTCCGAGCACCTGAAGCGCGCGGTGGTCGCGTCCGAGGATGCCGACTTCGTGCGCCACGGCGGCGTCGACTGGGACGCCATCGACCAGGCCCGCGCGCGCAACGCCCGGGCCGAGGCGCGCGCCGCCGACCTGGCCGAACGCATCGCCCGCCGGCCGTCCCGCGCCCGCGCGGCGCAGGCCGCCGGCGCGACGGCCCCGGCGCCGCGCATCGTCGGCGGCTCGACCATCACCCAGCAGCTGGCGAAGAACCTGTTCCTCTCCGGCGAGCGGACGCTGCTGCGCAAGGGCCAGGAGCTGCTGCTGGCGCTGGCGCTGGAGGCGCTGCTGTCCAAGGAGCGCATCCTGGAGATCTACCTCAACAGCGTGGAATGGGGCGACGGCGTCTTCGGCGCCGAGGCGGCCGCCCAGCGCTACTACGGCAAGTCCGCCGACCGGCTGGCGCCCGCCGAGGCGGCCCGCCTGGCGGTGATGCTGCCGCGCCCGAAGTACTTCGAGCAGCTGCCGCGCTCGCCCTACCTGGCCAGCCGCGGCGCGACCATCGCGTCGCGCATGCGCGCGGTCGAGCTGCCCTGACGCTGCGCGGCGGCGGCCGGGCCCCCTGCTTCTGCGCTATCCCGGCGACTTGCGGCCTCTTCCGGCCGGCGGCAGGCTCGCCGCCTCCGACAGGGCACGGGCGCGCTCTTCGAGCCGGGCCAGCGCGCGGTCCAGCACCTGCGCCTCGTCGTCGGTCAGCGCCGCCGCCAGGTCGCGGTTGATGGCGGCCACCTGCGGCAGCAGCGCCGCGTGCAGCGCGCGGCCCGCCTCGGTCAGCCGCAGCGTCGCGTAGCGCCGGTCGGCGGCGCCGGGGATGCGCGCCAGCAGGCGCTTGTCCACCAGCGACGTCACCGCGCGCGAGGTGCGCGCCCGGTCCAGCCGCACCCGGTCGGCCAGTTCCGAGGACGGCAGCTCGCCCGCCTCGGCCAGCAGCGCCACCAGCCGCCACTCGCGCCGGGTGATGCCGTGGCCGCCCTCGCACAGCCGCACCACCATGCTGCCGGCCACCGCGTGCAGCCGGGCGAGGCGGTAGAGCAGCAGGTCGTCGAGCCGGCGGGGCTGGCGCCAGCGGACGGCGCCGGACGGGGTTCCGGAGGCGTTCGCGGCGGGCGGGACGGGTGCGGGCATGGCGGGGGCGGGTTTGTGCGGTGGATGGTTGATTAGATCAATCGCCGCGCGACTGCGTAGAGTCCGGGCATGCGCGTCTTCCCGGACGCGCCACCGGCACCGGCCGACACGAGGAAACCCGCACCATGATCCCGACCTTCCGTCCGCGCCCGCTCCGCCCGCTCGCCGCCCGCCTCCGGACCGCGGTCCGCGCCGGCGCCCGGGCATCCCGCCCGCCGCGCCGCCGCGCGCTGGCGCTCGCCCTCGGCCTGCTGGCGGGCCTGGCCGGCGCGCCGTCGGTGGCGGCCGACGCCGCCTGGCCGACCCGCCCGATCCGCATCGTGGTGCCGCTGCCGCCGGGCGGCCCGTCGGACATCGTGCTGCGGCCGATGGCCGCGGCGATGCAGGCCGCGCTCGGCCAGCCGGTGGTGGTCGACAACAAGCCCGGCGCCAACGGCAACCTCGGCGCGGCCGAGGTGGCGCGCGCCGCGCCCGACGGCCACACCTGGCTCTGGACCACCGACACCTCGCTGACCATCAACCCGCACATCTACCGCAGCACCGGCTTCGCGCCGGGCGCGCTGGTGCCGCTGGACTACGCGGCGCGCTTCTCGCAGACCCTGGTCTGCAACCCCGCCACCGGCCTGCGCAGCGTGGCCGACCTGGTGGCGGCCGCCCGGAGCCGGCGGCTGACCTACGCCTCCGGCGGCGCCGGCGCGCCCGGCCACATGGTCATGGAGATGCTGCTGGCCACCGCCGGCGTCCCGATGACCCACGTGCCCTACCGCGGCCCCGCCGCCGCGACGCAGGACCTGATCGGCGGCCAGGTGGACTGCGGTTTCCTCGCCGGCCCCACGGTGCTGCCCTTCGTGCAGTCGGGCCGCCTGGTGGCGCTGGCCAGCTCGGGCGCGGTCCGCGACCGGCTGCTGCCCCAGGTGCCGACGGTGGCCGAGTCCGGCTACCCGGGCTTCGACGGCACCTTCTGGCTGGTGCTGGCCGCGCCGCGCGGGCTGCCGCCGGACATCCAGCGCCGCTTCCTGGCCGCGCTGTCCGACGCGGCGCGCGCCCCGGGCCAGCGCGAGCGCGCGGCCGACGCCGGCATCGAGATGGCCGGCTCCACCCCCGCCGAGGCGCAGGCCCGCACCGCCGCGCTCTCCGCCCAGTGGGGCGCGGTGGCCAAGCGCATCGGGCTGCAGGTGGACTGAAGACCATCCGGAAGCGGCGCCGCCCGGCCGCCGGCTTCCGCATCCCGTTCGCCCCTTTCCCGCCACCCGGCCCTCTCCGGCCTCCCCGCCCCCTCCGCCACCCGCCCTTCCCATGCCCCGTCCCATGCCCCGTCCCAACCTGATCTTCATCCTGGCCGACGACCTCGGCTACGCCGACCTCGGCTGCACCGGCGCGCGCGACGCCTACAGCCGGGCGGCCGACGTCTCGCCCCGGCTCGACGCGCTGGCCGCCGCCGGCCTGCGCTTCACCCGCGGGTACTCCAACTCGGCGGTGTGCTCGCCCACCCGCTTCGCGCTGGCCACCGGCCGCTGGCAGTACCGGCTGCGCGGCGCGGCCGAGGAGCCCATCCCCAGCGTCCACGGCGACAAGGTGCTGGGCCTGCCGCCCTCGCACCCCACGCTGGCCTCGCTCCTGCGGGACGCGGGCTACGCGACCGCGCTGGTCGGCAAGTGGCATCTGGGCTATCCGCCGCACTTCGGCCCGCGGATGTCGGGCTACGAATCGTTCTACGGCTTCCACGCCGGCGGCGCCGACTATTTCGCCCACTGCGACCCGCGCGGCCGGCCCGACTTCTGGGAGAACGAGACCGCCATCGAGGAGGACGGCTACCTGACCGACCTGCTGAGCCGGCGCGCGGCGGACTTCGTCGGGCGCCAGACGGCCGACCGGCCCTTCCTGCTGAGCCTGCACTACAGCGCCCCGCACTGGCCCTGGCTCACGCGCGATGACCGGGAGGAATCGGAGCGCATCGGCGGCTTCGGCAAGCACACCGACGGCGGCTCGATCGACACGTACCAGCGCATGATCCACCACATGGACGAGGGCATCGGCTGGGTGCTCGACGCGCTGGAGCAGCGGGGCCTGGCCGACGACACGCTGGTCGTCTTCACCAGCGACAACGGCGGCGAGCGCTTCTCCAACAACTGGCCCTTCGTCGGCCAGAAGATGGACCTGCTCGAAGGCGGCATCCGGGTGCCGCTGCTGGCGCGCTGGCCGGCGCGCCTGCCGGCGGGCGGCGAATGCGCGCTGCCCAACCTCACGATGGACTGGACCGCCACCTTCCTCGACGCCGCCGGCGTGGCGGCGCACCCGGACTATCCGCTCGACGGGCGCAGCCTGCTGCCGCGGATCGCGGCCGGCGCGCCGCCCGGCGCGCCGGCCCCGGAAGACCGCGACCTGTGCTGGCGCATGAAGCACCGCGCCCAGCGCGCCCTGGTGCGCGGCGACTGGAAGTACCTGCAGGTCGAGGGCGTGGAGTACCTCTTCGACATCGGCCGCGACCCGCGCGAGCGGGCCAACCTGCGCGACCGCGAGCCGGCGCTGCTGGCCGAACTGCGCGCCGCCTGGGAGGCCTGGAACGCGACGCTGCCGCCCATCCCCGAGGACGCGAAGGTGTCGCTGGTGTTCACCACCCGGGACCTGCCGCAAGCCACTTTCTGATCGACGCGACGGGCGCGCCCGGGCATCCGCCGCCGCATGGCGCGCCGCCGGCGCGGGCCGGCGGTTTTTTCATATGGGAGCAATGCGAATACGGTATTGGCCAAGCGCCGGTTCAGGGCGTAAACTGAAACCTTTTATTACATAAATCAGTAAACCTGAACCGGAGGAGAAGTATGAGCGTGTCGCGCAAGCTGTGGACGGTCGTCATCGGCCTGTTGCTCTCGATGCTGGCGCTTGCCCTGGGAGCCCAGTGGCAATCCCGGCGCAGCATGGACCATGCGCTGGCCGAGATCTCGCGCATGGAGCAAAGCGTGGCGACCGCCGTCCGGTGGCGGGGCCTGACCGAATTCGCCACCGCCCTGATCGTGACCGGCGCGCTGAGCAACGAGCCCGAGATCTCCTCCGGCCTGGACCGGCGCGTCAAGGAAGTGATCGGCAGGATCAACGACCTGCAGAAGGACATCAAGACGCTGCTGGCCAGTTCGGACGAGGAGCGGGCGTTCGAGGACGTGGGCGCGGAGCGGACCAAGGTCCTGGCGCTGCTGGCGCGGACGCGCGAACTCAAGCAGTCCGGCGATCCGACCGTCAAGGATTTCGTCGACACCCAGTTCTCGCCGGCGATCACCCGCTACCTCGCCGCGCAGGACGCGTTCCTGCGCACCGTGGAGCAGGAGCGCCGCGACGCCACCCGCGCGCTCGAGGCCGAGCGGCAGGCCATCGCCGCGTTCACGCTGGGCATCGCCCTGCTCCTCTTCGGGGCCGGGGTGCTGATCACGGCCTCGCTCGTCCGCTCGGTGGTGCATCCCTTGCGCCGCGCGACGACCTTCGCGGACGCCATCGCGTCCGGCGACCTCACCCAGGAACTCCGCGACGGCCGCAGGGACGAGTTCGGCCGGTTGCTGCAATCCCTCGACGCGATGGTGCGCCGCCTGCGCAGCGTGGTGGGCGAGGTGCGTTCGGGCGTCGAATCGGTGTCCACCGCCTCGGCGGAAATCGCCTACGGCAACCAGGACCTGTCCGCCCGCACCGAGAAGGCCGCGTCCAGCCTGCAGCAGACCGCGGCGAGCATGGAACAGCTGACCGGCACCGTCGCGCAGTCCACCGACACGGCGCACCAGGCGCGGCAGCTGGCCGGCCAGGCGGCGCAGGCGGCCACCCGGGGCGGCGAGGTGATGTCCGGCGTCATCTCCAGCATGGGGCAGATCAGCGAATCCTCGCGCCGGATCGGCGACATCATCGGCACCATCGACGGCATCGCCTTCCAGACCAACATCCTGGCGCTCAACGCGGCGGTGGAGGCGGCGCGGGCCGGCGAGCAGGGACGGGGCTTCGCCGTCGTGGCCGGCGAGGTGCGCAGCCTCGCGCAGAGGAGCGCCGAGGCCGCGCGCGAGATCAAGACCCTGATCGGCACCTCCGTGGCCACGGTGGACGTGGGCTCGCGCCAGGTCGGGCAGGCCGGCCAGGCCATGGAAGAGATCGTGCAGGGCGTGCGCCGGGTCTCGGACCTGATCGCCGAGCTCCACGCGGCCGCGTCCGAGCAGCGCGACGGCATCGGACAGGTCAACCAGGCGGTCAACCAGCTCGACCAGATGACGCAGCAGAACGCCGCGCTGGTCGAGGAGAGCGCGGCGGCCGCCTCGTCGCTGCGCGAGCAGGCGCAGCGGCTGACCGCCGCCATCCAGGTGTTCGACGTGGGAAGCGCCGTGGCGGCACCCGCTTCCGGAAAGCCGGCTCCAACGGAGCGCAAGCCTGTCTCCGCGGGCGTGGCCTCGCGGCCGCCGGCACCGTCGTTGGCCTCCCCGGTGCGCAAGCAGGCGCGTCCGGACGAACCGCAGCGCCTGCGGGCGCCCCCGCCGGCACCCGCGGCCGCGCAGGTGTCCCACGCCGGAGCGCACAAGGCGTCCGATCCCCGGAACGACGACTGGGAAAGCTTCTGACCGCAGCTTGGCGCGCCGGGCACTACGCCGCCAGCGCCGGCGGCAGCTCCCGCGCCAGGAAGTCGTACACCGTGCGCACCAGCGGATTGGCCCGGATCTCGCGGTGCACCGCCAGCCAGCAGGGCAGCGATCCCGGCCGGAGATCCGGCAGCACCGCGACCACGCCCGGCCACTGCGCGAGCGCGTAGCGCGCCACGAAGCCGATGCCCGCGCCTTCCGCGACCAGCCGGCCGTAGACGATCTGGTCGTCGGTGCGCACCGCGAAGTCGCTGCGCGACAGCGCCATGCCGGCTCGCGCGAAACCGCGCAGGACGCTGTCGTCCCGGTCGAAGCCATGGCGGCATGCCCTGGGGCGCGAGGCGCTGGCGGCCGCGCTGCGGGGCTGGGAGGCGGCTGCGCGACCAGGACGCGGTCGATAGGGCAGACGCTGCCCCTTGCCGTGCGTGCGGTGCTGCGTGCCGTGCGTTTCGCGCCGTCCGTCCGCGCCTCGCGACACACGGCGGCACCCTGTCGCATGGCGATGTCGTGCGGACGGTGGGCCCGGCACAGTGCGTGCAGGCGGTCGTCCCGCCCCGCCCGGCCCCGTCGGCCTGCCGCACAGCTTCCAGGAAACACCATGACCACGCTCCTCGCCTTCCTTCGCCACGTCCCCGCCTGGGTCTTCGCCGTCTTCGTGCTGCTGGCAGGGCTGGGCGCCGGCCAGATGCGGCGCCACGGCCTGCCGCTCGCGCGTGCGGTGCTGCTGCCGGCCGGCATGGCGGCGCTGTCGCTGTACGGCACGGTGTCGACCTTCGGCGACCGGCCGCCGGCCCTGCTGGCCTGGGCCGTGGCAGGCATGCTGGCCGCCGCCGCCGTGCTGCGCCGTCCCCTGCCGCCGACCGCCCGCTACGACCCGGCCGCGCGCCGCTTCGACCTGCCGGGCAGCCCGGTGCCGCTGGCGCTGCTGATGGGCCTCTTCACGGCCAAGTTCGCCGTGGGCATGGTGCAGGCGCTGCAGCCGGACCTGGCGCACGATCCCGGCTTCGCGCTCGTGGCCGGCACGCTGTACGGCGCCTTCGCCGGCAGCTTCCTCGCACGGGCGCTGCGGCTCGGGCGGCTGGCGCGGCGACAGGACGCATCGGCGCATGCCTGCCTCGACTGAAAACGCGCACCGCCCCGCACCGTCCATCCGCTCCCGACGTCCCGTTCCGTCTCGTCCCGTTGCGCCCGCGCCCGGCCCCACCCATTCCTCCGACAGAATCCGCACCATGCCCCTGCCCGCCTCCTTCGACGACCTCGACCGTCTCGCCCGCAAACGCGCCGGCGCCAAGCTGGGATGGTTCCTGCATGCCGCGGTCTACCTGGCCGTCAACCTGGGGTTGTCGGTGCTGGCGCTCGGCATGGAGCACCGCCGCTGGTCCGTCTTCCCGGCGCTGGGATGGGGCCTGGGCCTGGCGCTGCACGGCGCCGCGGTCTGGCTGGCGGGATCGGGCAGCGAACTGCGCGAACGGCTGGTGGCGCGCGAGCGGGCGCGGCTGCTGCGGCGGCGGGAGCGGCCCTGATGCGCGAGCGCCGTCCGTCCGAGGGCGCCGCCCGCCTGCGCCGCGGCCTGCTGGTGGGGGTGTTCTGTCTGGTCATCGCGACGCTGCAGGTGTTCGCGGACCCGACCCGGCGCTACGCGGTGGAACTGGCGTATTCGCTGTGCATCGGCACCGCCTGCTGGATGCTGGCCGAGGGCCTGCGGCGGCTACTGCGCCGTCCGGACGACCCCGGAGGCTGGCCGCGCGACTGGCGCGGCGCGGTGCTGCTGCTCGTCAGCGTGTGCGGCGGCCTCGTGGTCGGCACCGCGATGGCCGATGCCTGGTTCGGATGGTCTTCGTGGGACCGGTACGGCGCATCCAGGCGCTCCATCGCCGTCACGCTGGCGGCGGGGGCCGTCATCAGCTATTTCTTCCACAGCCGGGGCCGCCGCGCCCACCTGGAAGCCGCCGCGCGCGAAGCCGCCCGCACGGCCGCCGAGGCGCGGCTCAAGCTGCTCGAAACCCAGCTGGAGCCGCACATGCTGTTCAACACCCTGGCCAACCTGCGGGTGCTGGTGGCCAGCGATCCGCCCCGCGCGCAGGCCATGCTGGACCACCTGATCGCGTTCCTGCGCTCCACGCTGGGCGGATCGCGCGCCGCCTGGCACCCGCTGGCCGACGAGTTCGACCGCCTGGGCGACTACCTGGCGCTGATGCAGATGCGCATGGGGCCGCGGCTGGACTTCGGCTTCGACCTGCCCGCCGGGCTGGCGCGGGTGCCGGTGCCGCCGCTGCTGCTGCAGCCCCTGGTGGAGAACAGCATCCGGCACGGCCTGGAGCCGCGGGTGGCCGGCGGCCGGATCGACGTGATCGCCCGGACCGAGGGCGCCGGGCCGCAGGCGCGGCTGGTGCTGGAGGTGCGCGACACCGGGGTCGGCCTGCCGGACGGGCGGGCGGGCGGCCCGCCCGTCCGCGCGGGGAATGGCGCGGGAGGCAGGGCGGGAGACACCGCGGACGGCGGCTTCGGCACCGGGCAGGTCCGCGAGCGACTGGCCGCGGCCTACGGCGCATCGGCCACTCTCGAATTCGTAGCAGGCAGCCCAGGCGGAATGCGGGCTATCCTGGGATTTCCCCTGCGAACCCCGCACACCGCCGCGCCCGGCCATCCGACCCGCCCCTGAGGCACGCCCCGCATGAACGCCACCCCGCCCACCGCCCTGATCGCCGAAGACGAGCCCCTGCTGGCCCGGGCGCTGGTCGCCGAACTGGCCCGCGCCTGGCCGGCGCTGCGCATCGTCGCCACCGTGGGCGATGGCGCCTCCGCCGTGCGCGAGGCGCTCGCCCTGCGGCCCGACGTGCTGTTCCTCGACATCCGCATGCCCGGCCTGGACGGGCTGGAGGCCGCCGCCGCCGTGGCCGAGGACTGGCCCGAGGGCATGGCCCTGCCGGCGCTGGTCTTCGTCACCGCCTACGACCGCCATGCGGTGGACGCCTTCGAGGCCCAGGCGGTGGACTATGTCCTCAAGCCGGTGCAGCCCGCGCGGCTGCAGAAGACCGTGGCCCGGCTGCAGGCCGCGCTGCGGGGCCGCGCGGCGCCGGACGCGGGCGTCGCCGATCCCGCGGTGGCTCCGTTGCGGCGCCTGCTGGCCACGCAGGCGGCGGCCACGGCAGCGGCCGCCGCGCCGGTCGCGCCCCTGCGCCTGATTCCCGCCGGCCTGCCGGGCGCCGCCGGCGCGGCGGTGCGCATGGTGCCGGTGCAGGACATCCTGGTCTTCGAGGCGGCCGACAAGTACCTGCGCGTGCTGACGGCGGACCGCGAATACCTGATCCGCACGCCCCTGCGGGAACTGCAGCCGCAGCTGCCGCCGGAGGATTTCTGGCAGGTGCGCCGCGGCACCCTGGTGCGTGCCGGCGCCATCGATACCGTGGTGCGCGACGAGGCCGGGAAACTCCACCTCACGGTGCGCGGCCTGCGGGAGCGCTTCGGCGTGAGCCGGCTCCACGCGGCGCGATTCCGGGCGATGTAGCCCCGGCCGTCGCGCCCGGCGCGTCGACCTAGGCGTGCACCGGCGTATCGACGAAGCCCGCCACGTCGGGCATGTGCGCCACGAGCCACGCCGGATCGAGCTGCAGCGCGTCCACCACGTCGCGCGGCAGCGCGCCGACCGCGTCCTGGTGCGACTTGTGCTCGTCCAGCGCCAGTTCGGCCAGCAGCGTGGCGATGTGCAGGATGCCGCCCATCCGGCAGAAGGGATCGGCTTGCACCGGGTCGGATGCGGTCTCCAGCGCATGCGCGATGGCCTCGGGGAAATTCCAGCGCCGGGCCAGCGCGGCGGTCACCGCGCCTTCGGTGAAGCCGAGCACCGACTGCTCGCGCTCCCAGCGGCCCCCCGCGAAATGCGGCAGGCGCTCGATCTCCTCGATGCGGTCCGGCATTTTCTGGGCGATGACCAGTTCGCCGAGCCGCACCATGAAACCCACCAGCCAGGCCTGCTGCGCGTCGGCGCCCAGGGTGCGCGCCAGCCACTGCGCATAGCCGGCGATGGCCATGCTTTCCTGCCAGAAGGCCGCGCTGTCCACGCCGCGCACCGCGGTGAAGGAGCTGCCGAGGCAGGCGGCCATGGCGAGCGTGCGCACCTGGTTCAGCCCCACCAGGGTGATCGCGTCGTCCAGCGACGCCACCTGGCGCCGCAGCCCGAACCGGGCGCTGTTGGCCAGGCGGATCAGCTTGGCGGTGAGGGCCGGGTCGCGGGCGATAGCATGGCGCACGCGCTCGAAGGGCGTGTCCTCGTCGTGCATCGTGGCGATGAGCTCGCGGGCCACGTCGGGCATCGTCGGCAACTGCACGCCCTCGAAGAAATCGGTCATGCGCGAGGAAGGTGACAAGGTGGTGACGGGCATGGCGGTGGTCCTTGATTGAGCAGAGTCCGCGTTGTACCACTATTGAAACAATTTGAAACCATTCGGGCCCGTATTTTCCAAGCGCGGCCATCCGCCGGGGTTTGCGAATCCGCCGGATGCCTCCCCGGCCGCCATGGCACGCCTGCCCCCGGCCGCGCGGGCGGCTGCGATCGAACCCGCCCGATCGACACCGACCTGCGAACGCACCCCGCGTCGGGTATGGAGCTTGCTTAGAACAAACCTATGCAGTGCCTTCCTCTGAAAGAATCGTTCCTATGAGGCAGCTCACCGCGCGGTTCACGCTGAAACAGATCAAGTATTTCGTCGCCGTCGTGGAGGAAGACAGCATTGTCGAAGCCGCCAGGAAACTGCACATCTCGCAGCCGTCCATATCTGTCGCGATCAGATCGCTGGAAGAAATACTCGACCAGCAGTTATTCATTCGCCACCATGCCCAGGGCGTATCGCTGACATTCAACGGGCGAAGGATCTACGAAAAAGCCAAGCATCTGCTGCAGCTTTCCAACGATCTCGAACAAAATTCCAGCACCGAATGGAATGTGGTTTCCGGCACGATCGCCCTGGGCTGCTTCGAATCGGTGGCCCCGCTCTATTTGCCGAAACTGATTTCCGGATTCAAGAAAATCCATCCGCAGATCACCATTCAACTCCACGACGGAGAACAGCACGAACTCATGCAGGGACTGCACCGGGGACGGTTCGACCTGGCGTTTCTCTACGATCTGGAATTGGGAAATTCCATCCATAAAGAAACGCTGAATGCTCCGCACAAGCCTTATGCGCTGCTGCCCGAGAAACACCCCTTGGCGCGAAACGATTCGGTCAGCCTGGAAGAACTGAGCCACGAACCCATGATTCTTCTGGATGTGGTGCCGAGCCGGAACTACTTCATCGACATTTTCAAGAACCGGGGGTTCTACCCGACAGTCGCCTACAGCTCCCCGTCGATCGAAATGGTCCGGTGCATGGTGGGCCAGGGCCTGGGATTCTCGGTCCTGGTCACCCGTCCATGCACCCAGGATACCTACGACGGAAAACGGCTGGCCCAGATCGACATCCGGGACGAAATGCCTGCGTCCACCTTCGTCATGGCCTATCTCAAGAACAACCAGCCTTCCCCCGCGACCCGACTGTTCATGGACTATTGCCGCAGCGTGGACCTCGCCCCGCCCTCCCTGGCCCGGCACGCGAGCCCTTGACCCGGACCATCCGGATTCCCGGGCCGGCATTTCTCGCAAAACGGGAATCCGGCGAATCCCGCCATGGATTTCGTCCTTCCCCGCGCGGGCATTTCACCACGCCTCGCATCCGGTTTTCTTTTCAATGACTTCCGGACTCGCCATTCGATGCATGATTATGCTCGCACCAAACGAGGGAAAAACGCACCATATTGGAAATATGGATGCCAAAATGATGCGCCCGATGCCGATAAAACCCCGCAGGACCCGCATGGCACCCGTATAGGATGCGACTAAGCGCTGCATAACTATTTGCTAGTTGACTCGATACGAGCCGCGGAAAGATACTTTGACCGACCCGTCCATAACCCGGCGACGGTTATTTCCATTGTGCATTCATCGTTGCCGAGAAAATCGTTATGAATTTCGACTGGAATTACATGCTCGGCCTGCTCGGCTACCAGGATTTCTGGTCAGCGGCAGTCACCGTCATCAAGCTCAGTATTTTCACCTGGATTCTGAGCGTGCTTGCCGGATTTATCCTGGCACTGGCGAAGCAGTCCGCGAATCCGCTCATCCACCTGCCTGCGCGCGCATATATCTGGCTGTTCCGCAGCATTCCCCTGCTGGTATTGCTGATTTTCACCTACAACCTCCCCCAGGCCCTGCCGTCCAGCGGCGCCGTTCTCAACGATCCTTTCTGGGCGGGGCTGATCGCCCTAGTCGTCTGCGAAAGCGCATACATCGCCGAAATCCATCGCGGCGGCCTGCTCTCCATCCCCAAGGGCCAGTACGAAGCGGCCGTCGCCCTCGGCCTGCGATTCCTGGGCATCCAGTGGCGCGTCGTGGTTCCCCAGGCCATACGGGTAGCGCTTCCTTCGCTGGCCAATGAATTCATCTCGATCGTCAAGCTCAGTTCGCTCGTATCGGTCATTTCGCTGACAGAAATTCTGATGGTCGGCCAACGGCTGTATTCGCAGAATTTCCTGGTCATGGAAACCATGACCGCAGTGGCGATCTATTACGTCGCGATCGTCACGGTATTCGATTTCATCCTGAAGCGGATCGAGCATTACCTCGACGTGACCAAGCGCAAGGTGGCGCGCATGCCGGGTGCGGACATATTCGAGGCGGCGAAAAATAGCATCCGGCAGGCGCCGCGTCCCCAGGCGGCATGGGAAGGGCCCGCGCTGGAAGCATCCAAACTGCACAAGGCCTACAACAACGTCGAAGTCCTCGGCGCCGTGGATCTGAAAATCGCGCAAGGCCAGGTGGTTTCCGTGATCGGGCCTTCCGGATCGGGAAAGACCACCTTGATCCGTCTTTTGAACGGCCTGGAAAAGCTGGACAACGGGAATATCAAGGTCAATGGCCAGCCGTTCATCCACCTGCTGCGGCAGGGTGCCCAAAAGCCCCGCCTGGTGGAGAACTCCGAGCACCGCCTGAGCATCGGCATGGTCTTTCAGAACTTCAATTTGTTCCCGCATCTGACGGTCCTGAACAACCTGCTCCTGGCTCCCCGCTACCACGGCATCGCGCCGGCGCAGGAATTGACACGGCGAGCCTACGAACTGCTGTGGAAAGTCGGGATGCTGGAGCATGTCTTCAAATATCCCCACCAGTTGTCCGGCGGCCAGCAGCAGCGCGTGGCGATTGCCAGGGCCTTGATGATGCGTCCGCAGATCATGCTGTTCGACGAACCGACCTCCGCGCTGGATCCGGAGAAGGTCACCGAGGTGCTCCAGGTCATCGAAACGCTCGCCGAGGAAGGCATCACCATGGTGATCGTCACCCACGAGATGAATTTCGCCTTCAAGGTTTCCGACCGGATCGTATTCATGGAAAAAGGCCGCGTGGTTTGCGACGACACCCCCGCGGTATTCAGGCTTGGAAACAATCCACGGGTCGAGGCATTCCTGAAGGACGTTTCACTGGCGTGAATATCGACCCATGCCATCGCGTATTTTCTCAAGGAGTTTGAAATGATCGAGCAGTCGCAAGTCGACAAATACCACGAGCAAGGTTTCCTGGTCGTCGAGGGAGTGCTCTCCCCCGAAGAAGTGCAATCGTTGAACGGCGATTTCGAGCGGTGGGTCGAGGAAAGCCGCGCGAATACCAAGCCTTGGGGCACGACCCGGGACGGACGTTCGCGGTTCGACATCGAGGACGATCACCGGGCGGACCATCCGTCCCTGCGCCGGGTCAGTTCGCCCACCGAGATCTCTTCCGCGTACAGGAGGATCGCGCTCGAATCCCGGATGGCCGCCATCGCGGCGCAGCTGGTCGGAAGCGCCGGCGCGCGCTTCCACCACAGCAAGATCAACTCCAAACTGCCCCGCACCAAAACCGTGGTGGAGTGGCACCAGGATTTCCCCTTCACGCCGCACACCAACGACGACCTGGTCACGGCGCTGCTGATGGTGAGCGATGTCACGCCGGACAACGGACCGCTGATGGTCATTCCCGGCAGCCACAAGGGGCCGCTCTGGTCGCATTGGCACAACGACCGTTTCACGGGGGCCGTGGAGAAATCGGTCGTGGACGAATATTGCACCGAGCCGGTCGCGTGCTACGCCCCGTCCGGATCCGTGTGCTTCATGCATACGCGCCTGCTGCACGCATCGAGCCCGAACCATACCGAGCTGCCCCGCACCCTGTTCATCGGCGTCTACGCGGCGGAGGATGCCTTGCCCTTGTGCGAGAACCCCCTGCCCAGCGAGCACGCGGGCGCGCTGGTGGCGGGAAAGGAAAGCGGACTGGTGCGCAGCACCGGGAATCTCCTGCGCCTGCCGGAAAAGCCCCGCGGCGCATCGTTCTTCGTGCAGCAGCAGGCTGCCAAGAATGCCATGGCCTGAAGATCAATTCACCAAGGACGTCATCCCCATGATTTATCGCTCGCTCTCCAAAATCCTTCCGTCGGCACTGGGCGCCGCGGTATTCGCGCTCGCCTCGTTCAGCGCGGGCGCCTTCCAGCAGCCCGGGAAAATCACCGCGGCATCCGACATGACGTTCTTCCCGTACGAATACATGGAGAACAACAAGCCTGCCGGATTCGATATCGAGTTCGTCGAAGGCCTCGCCAAGGCGATGGGACGCAAGGTCGAGCACATCGATACCCGGTTCCCGAACCTGATCACCGGCCTGCAAGGCAACCGCTTCGACATCATCAATTCCTCGATGTACATCACCGCGGAGCGCGTCAAGGTCATGGACATGATTCCATACCTGAAGAGCGGCGAGTCGATCCTGGCCCTCAAGGGCAGCGATTACCAGCCCAGGAAACCCGAGGATTTCTGCGGCCGGAAGATCGGCTCCATGGGCGCCACCTCCTGGCTCCAGCAACTGCGCAAGCTCTCGGCCGAATATTGCGTCAAGACCGGCAAGAAACCCATCGAGATCAGCGAATACCAGACCGATCCGCAAACCACCCAGGCCCTGCTCTCGCGCGCGGTCGAGGCGCAGATCACCGATGCCGCCGTCGCCCGGGGCGCCGTCGAGAAGCTGGGCGATCGCATCACCGTGTCCTCGGACACCCTCATTTATCCGGTCCTCAATGGCTTCGGGGTGAAGAAGGGCAATGACGAGGTCAGGAAAGCGCTGGTCGACGCCCTGGAGAAATACCGGGCTTCTCCCGAATACGCCGCGCTATTGAAGAAATACAAGTTCGAAGCGCCCACCGCGAAAGACCTGCAAGAGCTGATGCCCAAGCCCTGACCGATTCACGGAGAGCACATCCCATGGGGCTGAACCACGAAGAGAAGGTGCGCGTCGATCTCGCGGCCACCTTCCGCATCATTGCGCATCTCGGCATGCACGAAGCGGTCGCCAACCATTTCAGCGCCGCCGTCTCCGACGACGGGAAACGGTTCCTGCTGAATCCGAAATGGATGCATTTTTCCCGCATCCGCGCGAGCGACCTGCTCCTGCTCGACGCCGACGACGCGTCCTGCGCCCATCGACAGGACGTGGACGCGACCGCCTGGTCGATCCACGGGCAGATCCATCGGATGCTGCCGCAGGCCCGGGCGGTGCTGCACCTGCACCCGGTGCATGCCACCAGCGTGGCATGCCTGGAGAACCCGCGCATCCCGCCCATCGACCAGAACACCGCCCGGTATTTCAACCGGGTCGCGGTGGACGCGATGTACGGGGGCATGGCGGACACGGTCGAGGAAGGCGCGCGGCTGGCGGGGCTCCTCCGGGACAAGACCCGTCTGCTGATGGGCAACCACGGCGTGATGGTGACCGCCAGGACCGTCGGAGAAGCGTTCGACGACATGTGGACCTTCGAAAGGTCCTGCCAGATCCTGGTGACCGCATGGTCCACGGGCCAGCCGCTCAGGGTGCTTTCGGACGAGGTCGCGGAAAAGACGGCCCGGAGCTGGGAAAAGATCGCCGATTTCTCCGAACGGCATTTCGAGGAGATGAAGTACCTGATGCTCAAGGGCGACCCGTCGCTGGCGGATTGATGCGATCGGCCATGCCGATTCCGCAGCACGGGGCTTGCAGCGCGATTTGAAATATCGGCCGGGGATTTTCCCGATCGACCGTCCCTCTTCCGGCACCGGCCTGGTTTGAACGAGTCGGTGTCGGGGACCGGGCATCCGGGTCCACTCCCAGAAACGGGCACCCCTCATTTCCTATCCATCAATGGCCGGACGGATGGTCCGGTCGAAAGACTACCGATGACCGATATCGTGGATGACATCGACACGCTCGTGGTGGGCGCCGGCCAGGCCGGCGTGGCGGCGAGCGAGCACCTGAGCCGGCTGGCGATCCCCCATGTGGTGCTCGAAAAGCACCGCATCGCCGAGGCCTGGCGGACCGGACGATGGGATTCCCTCGTCGCCAACGGACCGGCATGGCACGACCGTTTTCCGGGCCTCGCTTTCGATATGCACCCCGACGCGTTCGCGAGCAAGGACCAGGTCGCGGACTATTTCGAAAACTACGCCCGGAAGATCCAGGCCCCGATCCGCACGGGAGTCGACGTGCGGCGCGTGACGCGCAACCCGGGCCGCCCCGGATTCACGGTCGAGACGTCGCAAGGCACGTTCCTGGCGAACCGGGTCGTCGTCGCGACAGGTCCGTTCCAGAAACCGGTCGTGCCGGCCATCGCGCCCGCGGATCCTGCGCTGTACCAGATCCACTCGGCGAAATACTTCAACCCCGCGCAGCTGCCGGCGGGCAACGTGCTGGTCGTGGGCGCCGGATCCTCCGGCGTGCAGATCGCCGAAGAACTGCACCTGTCCGGCAGGAAGGTGCACCTGTCGGTCGGCGCGCACGAGCGGCCTCCCCGCACGTACCGCGACCACGACTTCTGCTGGTGGCTGGGCGTGCTCGGCATGTGGGATTCCGAAGCCGTGCAACCCGGCCGGGAACACGTCACGATCGCCGTGAGCGGAGCGCGCGGCGGCCACACGATCGATTTCAGGCGCCTCGCGCAGTCCGGAATCACCCTGGTCGGACAGACCGAATCCTTCGACCGGGGCAAGGCGACGTTCAAGCCGGACCTGGTGGACAACCTCCGGCGGGGCGACGACAGCTACTTCTCCCTGCTGGATGCGGCCGATGCCTATGTGGAGCGCAACGGCCTCCGGATGCCGCCGGACCCGCAGGCGCGGGAGCGCGTGGCGGACGCCGCCTGCATCGCCGAGCCCCTGCGCGATCTGGACCTGCGGGCGGCCGGCATCACCTCGGTCGTCTGGGCCACGGGCTATGCGGCGGACTACGGCTGGCTGCAGGTCGATACCTTGCACGATAACGGCAAGCCGCGCCACCAGCGCGGCGTGGGAGCGGAGCCGGGGATCTATTTCGTGGGGCTTCCGTGGCTGTCCCGCCGCGGCTCCGCCTTCATTTGGGGCGTCTGGCACGACGCCAAGCACGTGGCGGACCACATCGCCATCCAGCGCCAGTACCAGCAGCACCACGCCCGTCGGCAAACCGCTCCGAACGCCATCGCGCCGGAAGGCAGCGGCACCGAGACCCAGACCCGCGAAGCCGTCGCATGAACACCCGCCCGCAACCAGCCACCCGAAACTCCCCGCCCCCATGACCCCTCCCACGCACACCCGGATCCGCATGTTCAACACGCGGGAAACCTATCCGAACCAGCAGCTCGACAACGACCTGTGCCAGGCGGTCCGCGCCGGCAACACCGTCTACGTGCGGGGCCAGGTGGGAACGGACTTCGACGGAAACCTGGTGGGCCTGGGCGATCCCCGGGCACAGGCGGAGCAGGCCATGAAGAACGTGAAGCAGCTCCTGGAAGAAGCCGGCAGCGACATGTCGCACATCGTCAAGACCACCACCTACCTCACCGACCCGCGATACCGGGAAGCGGTATACCGGGAGGTCGGCAAATGGCTCAAGGGCGTCTTCCCGATCTCGACCGGCCTGGTGGTCGTGGCGCTCGGCCAGCCGCAGTGGCTGATGGAGATCGACGTCATCGCGGTCGTCCCCGAATGATCGGGACGCGCCCGTGACGCGTCCCGTCGACGGCCGTTGCGCGGGCGCTCGTCCGCCGGGCGGCGCCATGCCCTCTTGGCCGGCGTCGACGCGGCCCTCGGCCCGGTACTTTCAATGCTCCGGCGACGCGGGACCGGCCGGCACCGGCCGGTGGCGCTCGTCGAAGGACACCTCGCCCAGGCGCCAGCCGTCGCGGCAGCGGACCGCCGCCCAGAACCGGCGCAGCACGAACCACTGCTGGGCCAGCAGGCCGCGTCCGTTGTCCGCGTCCACCATCGGGTCGCTCACGCCGGTGGGCCGGGGCGGCTCGCCGTACAGGGCGGTGCCGAACAGCTGGTCCCACCACGGCAGCACCTGGCCGAAGTTGCAGTTGTGCAGTTGCGGCCGCTCCGGGTCGCGCAGCATGTGGTGCAGCCGGTGGAACGGCGGATCGACCACCAGCCGCCGGCCCAGCCGGCCGAAGCCCCAGCGCACGTTGGCGTGCGAAAGGCTCTGCAGCAGCTCGCTCACCATCACGATGAGCGCGAACTGCGCCGTGTCCACGCCCATCGCCAGCCCCACGCTCGCCAGCACGATCGACTGCAGCATCCCGTCGAGGTAGTGGGTGCGGTCGTTGGCCCAGCAGCCCATCTGGCGCTGGCTGTGGTGCATGCTGTGCATCGCCCACCACCAGGGCAGCTCGTGCTGCAGCCGGTGCATCCAGTAGTACGCCAGGTCGTAGACCAGGTAGTAGAGCGCGAACAGCAGCAGCGGATGCGAGCCGAACCAGGGCACCCACCGCAGCAGGCCGCCCGGGCCGTCCTGCGCGCCCGAGGCGGCGGGCGTGGCGCCCAGCAGGTGGGCCATCGGCGTCAGCACGATGAAGCTGAACAGCGGGAACAGGCCCAGCAGCATCACCAGGGTGTAGGTGCGGTCGAGGCCGGCCAGCTTGCGGTCGCTCCAGCGCTCGGCGGGCGCGAGGGATTCCAGGGGCCGCATCACGAACGCGATGACGCCGATCTGCAGCAGCGAGATCAGCAGCGCCTCGGCGATGTCCGCCGGCTCGCCCGCGCCCGCCCGCATCCAGGCGGGAAGATGCTGGAGCACCGGGGCGACCACCGTGGCGGTGGTCCATTCGACGGCCGCGTGGCCCAGGGATGCGAGGAATTGCATGGGAAGCGGATTCTCCCGGAATTCCGGAAACCCGGCAGCCGCGTCCCCGCGCCGGCCGGAACTAGCGCGGCTGGCGCATCGGCATGCCGTCCACGAGCGCGAAGATGCGCTGCAGGTCGAAGGCCTCGTCCCGCTCCACCAGCTTGGTGCCGCCGTCCTTGCCGACCAGCGCCAGGATCGCGCCGGCGCCGGGCGGCAGGTCCAGCGCGGCCAGCATGGCGCCGGTCTGCGCCGGGGTCAGCGGCTGGCCGTCGCGCGCGCCCTTGCCGTCGACCACGGTGTAGAGGACCATCTCGCGCTCGACGAAGCCGGCCCGCGCCGCGGGCTGCTCCAGCGCGCGGCGCACCTGGGCCAGCAGCGGCGCATCGGCCGCCGGCACGACCACCACCAGCGGCCGGGTCTTCCAGCGCTCCGCCTGCAGCGGATTGCCCCGGGGCGAGGCGGCGGCCGGCGCGCCGCCGCCGTCGGCCGCCACGGCCGTCAGGCAGGCGCCGGCCGCGCACAGGCCCGCCACCCACCCGCGCCAGCCGGTCACGGCAGGTTCCGCCGCACCGCGCAGCCGGTGCGGCCGGCGCCGCCGCGCACCAGCGACGCGGCGCCGATCAACGCCAGCCCGACCAGCGCCAGCCGGGCGGCGCCGGCCTGCCGGCTGGTCCAGAACTCGGCCGCCGCCGGCCCGCGCGCGACCGACGCGGCGGTGGCCCCGGCCTGCCAGGCGTCGTCCATCTCCAGTCCGCCCAGCGCGCCGCCGCTCTCCAGGCCGATCCCCGCGAGGTCCTCGGACCGCGCCGGCTCCTCGACCACGCGGCCGATGGCATGGCGCGGCACCGACGGCTCCACCGGCTCGCCGACGCGCGCCGGGCCGTCGATGCCGAAATCGCCCGCCACCGGCGCGAACAGGTTGCCCTCGGGATTCGCCGGCGGGCGGTCGGCCAGCTGCGCGTCCCACATCTTGCGGCCCAGGTACCAGTCCATCAGGCTGGGCGCGAGCCACTGGCCGATCGCCATGGCCAGCGTGGTGCGGCCGATCCAGACCTCGCGGCGCGGATGGTCGGCCGCGAAGCGCACCACCTGCGCCACCTGGCGCGGGTCCAGCGCCTCGCCGGGGAACTGCTGCGCCCGGCCGGTCTTGTTGCGGCTCCACAGCGGCTGCGGGGTGTTGACCGCCGGCAGGTAGATCGTGCCCAGGTGCACCTTGACGCCGTCGTGCGCCAGCTCGGTCCGCAGGCTGTCGACGAAGCCGACGCCCGCGCTCTTGGTGGCGCAGTAGGCCGACTGCAGCGGGATCGGCCGGAAGGCCAGGGCCGAGCTGATGTGCAGGATGCTGCCGGCGTTGCGCGGCGCCATGCGCTGCAGCGCGGCGCGGGTGCCGTGCACGTAGCCCAGGTAGTTGACCTCGGTCACCCGGGCGAACTCCTCGGGCGTGATGTCGCGCGCCGGGCCGATGACGGTGGCCATCGCGTTGTTGACCCAGACGTCGATCGGGCCGAGCTCCTGCTCGAAGCGCGCCGCCGCGGCCTCGACCGCCTCGGCGTCGGCCACGTCGGCCGCGATCGACAGCACGTGCGCGCCCCGCAGCCGCAGGTCGTCCTCGGCCGAGCGCAGCCGGTCGGCGTCGCGCGCCAGGATGCCCACCGACCATCCGTCGTCCGCGAACGCCTGGGCCACCGCCCGGCCGATGCCTGCATTCGCTCCTGTCACCACCACTACGCGTGCCATGTCGTTCGTCCTTCGCTCGGTTGCTTGCGGGTTGTCGTGCGGCCTGCGGCGCGATCGCGGAAACGGTCGGCGCGGGCGAGCGGACATTGGAAACCGGCTCCCTCCCCGCGAGGTAACAGGCGCGTTACGACGGCCGGCGCGGCGGCGCCGGCACGGAACCTGCATCGCTCCCCGCCGATGGCAGGACCGCCTGCCCGACCCCGCGCGCCGCATGGCTGCGCATGCCCTTCCGCCCACCCCCGGCACCGAACGGAGACTCCGACCCATGCCCCCCATACGCTCCCTTCTCGTCGCGCTCGGCGTCGCTTCCGGCCTGGCCCTGGCCGCGCCGTCCTTCGCGCAGCAGGACCGCTATCCCAGCCGCCCCGTCAAGATCGTCGTCGCCCTGCCGGCCGGCGGCAGCGTGGACATGGTGGCGCGGCTGGTCGGCCAGCACCTGGCGACCGACCTGGGCCAGCCCTTCGTCGTCGACAACCGGGCCGGCGCCTCCGGCCAGATCGGCGTGCCGGTGGTGGCCAAGGCCGCGCCGGACGGCTACACCCTGATGGTGTCGCCCGCCTCGTTCCTGACCACCAACAAGAGCATCTTCAAGACGCTGCCCTACAACCCGGAGACCGACTTCGTCCCGGTGACCAAGCTGGTCAACCAGGCCATGGTGCTGGTGGTGCGCGACAAGGCGCGGTTCGCGACCGCGCGCGACGTGCTCGCCGCGGCCAAGGCCGAGCCGGGCAAGCTGACCTACGCCTCCTCGGGCGACGGCAGCCCGCAGCACCTGGCGGGCCTGATGTTCGAGAGCCGGACCGGCGCCCGGCTGCTGCACGTGCCGTACAAGGGCGGCGCCCCGGCGATCACCGACCTGATGGGCGGCGTGGTGGACATGGCCTTCGCGCCGCTGCCCGAAGCCCTGCCCTACATCAGGACCGGCAAGCTGCATCCGGTCGGCGTGCTGAGCGAGCGCCGCGCCGTGTCGGCCCCGGACATCCCGACCCTGCGCGAGGGCGGCGTGGACGGCGTGGTGCTGTCGGCCTGGATCGGCCTGCTGGCGCCCGCGAAGACGCCGCAGCCGGTCGTCGACCGGCTCGCGGCCTCGGCGAAGGCGATGCTGCGCGGCGACGCCAGGACCCGGCTGCTGGAGATCGGCATGGAGCCGGCGCCCGACGAGGCCAGGCCCCTGGCGCAGGTCATCGGCGAGGAGATCCGCCTGCACGCCGACCTGGTCAAGGCCGCCGGCCTGGTGCCGCAGTAACCCCGGCAGGCACCGGCAACGGCGGGAGCGGCGCGCCGCCGCTCCCCGGGCGCCCCCGTCAGAGCGCGCCCGGATTGAGCTGCCAGACCGCGAAGTTCAACGCCGACGCGAACCCCACCCACAGCAGGTAGGGCGCCAGCAGCGCACCCGCCAGCGGCCGCACCCGCCAGAAGGCCGCCAGCGTCGCGGCCACCATCGCCAGCAGCAGCAGCACGTCGGCGAAGGCCAGCGCGCCCAGGTGCCAGCCGAAGAACAGCCAGCTCCACAGCGCGTTGACCGCCAGCTGCGCCAGGTAGAGCGTCAGCGCCGTCCGCGCCCCGTGCCAGCCGGCGGCGCGCCAGACCAGCCAGGCCGCCACCGCCATCAGCAGGTAGAGCGCGCTCCACACCGGGCCGAACCAGCCGGCGGGCGGCGCCCAGGACGGCTGCGCCAGCTGCCCGTAGAAGGCGGACGCCTGGATCGACGCGGCGCTGCCGAGGCCCGCCGCGACGGCGGTGACCGCCAGCCAGCCGAGCAGGCCGAGGATCTGGCGGAACACGGGAAGCCGCGTGCGATCGGGGAGGGGAATGTTCAGGGGGGTCATCGCGAAGGTCCGGAAACAAGGGCCGGCCCCGATGCTCGGCCCGGCGCGGCGGCGGGGCGTGAGGACTTGTCACCGGGCCGCGGCCCGGGAAGCGCCCGCGTTCAGCCCCGCGCCGCGAGCCGCTCCAGCAGCCATCGGTTGAAGGCATCCTGCACGCCCTGCCAGTCGCGCAGCGACGCCGCGTCGATCTCGGTCTGCTGCCCGTCGCCGGCGCTCAGCCAGCGCTTCCAGGCGGTGCGGTAGCGGTAGGAGGACACCTCGCCGGTCACGTCGCTGCCGACGACCCGCCCGCGCAGCGCGCCGATCACCGCGTCGGCATGCCCGGCCCGCAGCACGCCCTGGTCCCAGTTGGTGCGGACCACGTCGGGCGCGAAGGCGTCCTTGTCGATGCTGAGGTAGGTCGGCCGCGGATCGGCGGCCAGCTGTGCGCAGAGCGCGGCGACCAGCGCATCGCCGTCGGAGAAGTCATGGAAGGCGTGGCCCAGGCCCAGGACGCGCGCCCAGCGGGTGTCAGCGCCGATGCTCCAGTAGCTGAGCTTGCCGCGCCGCAGCGGCGCGAGGTAGTTCTCCCAAGCGTGGCCCGGGCCGATGTCGCCCGAGGTGATGCCCGCGACGTGGATGTGCGCCACCTGCGGCAGCAGCGCGGCGTGGCGCACCCAGGAGCCGCAGTGGATGCCGAACGGGAAGCGCATGTTGTCCGGATGGTTGTCCAGCACCACGATGCGCAGCGGACGCGCCGCCGTGAAGCCCTGCGCGGCGATGCAGCGCAGCACCAGCGGCCAGCTCAGGTGGTGGAAGTCGCCGCTGCCGAGGAAGACGGTGCCGTGGTCGGCGAAGGCCGGCATGCGCGCGTCGAGCATCGCCCGGAAGGCCCGCATGCGCGGCATGCCGCAGCCGAAGCGGATCGCCTCCTGCCAGTCGTCGGCCAGCGCGAGGCGGCGCTCGCCGGCCAGCGGGCCGACCGAGCGGTCGAGGTCGAGCACCACCGGCGGCGCGGCGGCGGCCCGGGGCGATGCGCCCGCGCCCGCCCTCATGCGCCCGCCCCGTCGCGGGACGCCGCCCTGCCGGCGGCCTCGGCCGCCTCGGCATCCTGCCACTGGCGGTCGCTCTCGAAGCGGCCGGCGAAGCGCCGGGCCAGGGCGCGCAGCAGCGGATTGCGCACGTAGACCGCATGGCGGGTAAGGGTGAAGCGCGCGCCGAGCCGGGCCTTGACTTCCGGGTCGGTCCAGCCGGCGACGTAGTGCGTCAGGCCCTGCTCGACCGCGTATTCCAGGTTGACCATCCAGCTCACGAAATACAGGTTGGCCTCGCGCGCGGCCGGGTAGGCCAGGCCGATGTACTTGTCGACGAGCTTGCCGCCGTGCGCGAAGCACAGGTTCCAGCCCAGCAGTTCGCCCTCGCCTTCGGTGCCCGCGGCGCGGCGGTACTCGAAGACGACGCCGCCGCCGTCCGCGTCGCGCAGCACCGCCGCGAAGAAATTGCGGGTGAGGCGGTCGAAGTGCACCTCGCTCTGCGCGAACACGCCCTGGTAGAGCGCGTAGTAGGCATCGACCAGCGCCTCGTCGGCGAAGGCGGCGCCGGTCGGGATGCGCCGGATCGCCAGGTCCTTGCGGCTGCGCAGCTTGCGCTGCAGGTTCTTGCGCCGGCTGGTGGACAGGCGCGCCAGGTAGGCGGCGGTGTCGGGGAAGTCGATGGGCACGTAGGCCAGCGCCTGGCCCTCGACCAGCACGAAGCCCTGGTCGGCGCAGGCCGCGGCCAGCGCCTCGGCGCGGGCGTTGTCCGCGTCGGGCAGCAGCGGCGAGGCCTGCGGCAGGTCCTTGACGATGACCAGCCGGTGGCGCGGCGCCAGCGCGGCGCGCAGCCCGGCGGCCCAGGCGTCCGGCGCCGCGCCGCGCGGGCACGGGGCGTACTCGGAGACGGTGGTGCCGACGAAGGCGGTGCGGATGCGCAGCCCGCGCGACCACCACCGGTACAGCGGCAGCGTCCGCGCGCGCGCCTTGAGCGCGTCGTCGGCGGTGGTCAGCAGGTCGAAGTCGGCGGCGAAGGCGGGCGCCTCGCCGGACGCGTCCCCCGGCGGACCGTCCGGCGCGCGGCCGGCCAGCACCGCGAAGCCTTCGGGCGGGTGGTCGAGGAAATGGCGCACCAGGGACGGCGGTTCGAGCTGGAAGAGGAAGGACATCGATCGCGCGGCGGCGGGACGGCAGGGCGGCGCCGTCCCGCGGTTCGTTCACCCATGAAAAACGCTCCCAGCCCGGGTATCACCTGCGCTGGAAGCTACTGTATCGATAGCACCCCGCGGGGTGCGTACCGCGGGGGGACCGGCGGGTCAGGCCTTCTTGGCCCGGGTCAGCAGCTGGTCGAGCAGGACCATGGCCTCGTCGATCTCGCCGCGCGAGATCATCAGCGAGGGCGCGAAGGTGATCACGTTCTTGTAGTAGCCGCCCACGTCCAGCACCAGGCCGCGCTTCTGGCCCTGGTACTCCAGCGTGCCTTCCAGGCCCATGTCCACCATCTTGTCGAGCAGCGCGCGGTTGGGCGTGAAGCCGTCGTCGGTGCAGATCTCGGCGCGCAGCGCCAGGCCCAGGCCGTCGACGTCGCCGATCTCCTTGTGGCGCTTCTGCAGGTCCTTCAGGCCTTCGAGGAAGTAGGCGCCGCTGTCGCAGACCTGCTTGCCGAAGTCCACCTCGTGGGTCATCTTCATCACCTCCAGGCCGAGCGCGGTGCCCAGCGGGTTGGAGGCGAAGGTGCTGTGGGTGGAGCCCGGCGGGAAGATCGTCGGGTTGATGAGTTCCTCCCGCGCCCACAGGCCCGACAGCGCGTTCAGGCCGTTGGTCAGCGCCTTGGCGAAGACCAGCACGTCGGGCTGCACGCCGAAGTTCTCGATCGACCACAGCTTGCCGGTGCGCCAGAAGCCCATCTGGATCTCGTCGACCACCAGCAGCACGCCGTGCTCGTCGAGCACCTTCTTCATGCCCTTGAAGTAGTTGGGCGGCGGGATGACGTAGCCGCCGGTGCCCTGGATCGGCTCGATGTAGAAGGCGGCGTATTCGCACTGCCGGGTCTTCGGGTCCCAGACGGCGTGGTACTCGTTCTCGAACTTGCGGGCGAAATCCTGCACCAGCGAGTCGCCGTACTCTTCGGCCGTCATGCCCTTGGGGCGGCGGAACGGGTACGGGAAGGGCAGGAACTGCGCGCGGTCGCCGAAGTGGCCGAAGCGGCGGCGGTAGCGGTAGCTGGAGGTGATGCTGGAGGCGCCGAGCGTGCGGCCGTGGTAGCCGCCCTCGAAGGCGAACATCAGGCTCTTGCCGTTGGAAGCGTTGCGCACCACCTTGAGCGAGTCCTCGATGGCCTGCGCGCCGCCGACGTTGAAATGGACCCGGCCCTCGCGGCCCCACTTGCGCTCGGCGTCCTGGGCGATCCACTTGGCCAGCTCGATCTTGGTCGGATGCAGGTACTGGCTGGCGATCTGCGGCAGCGTGTCGAGCTGGCGGCGCATCGCGTCCTCCAGGCGCTGGTTCTTGTAGCCGAAGTTGACGGCCGAGTACCACATCTGCAGGTCGAGGTAGCGGGTGTCCTCGGCGTCGATCATGTAGCTGCCGTCGCAGCCGGCGAAAATCTTGGGCGGGTTCACATAGTGGACCGTGTCCCCGAACGAACAATACTTGGCCTCGTCGGCCAGCAGCTGTGCACTATCCATCGAACTCTCTCCCGACTTTCCTGACTGCGGACTGCCGAACACCGGCAGCGGATGCGACCCTCCACCGGAGGGATGCCGGCGAGTCTGGCGCCACCACCTTGCCCGGCCGTCGAGGCTTTGTGTGGGAATCGTGGAGAACCTCCGCGCCGTGTGGAGGGCGCGCCGCATGACGCCGCCGGACGCCCTGCCCCGCATGCGCCCGCTGCGCGACTGGCCGGCCGCGCAGCGCGCGCGCATCGCCGGCGTGCTCACCGACATCGACGACACCCTCACCACCGACGGCGACATCACGCCCGACGCCCTGCGCGCGCTCGCCGACCTGCGCGCCGCCGGGCTGCCGGTGATCGCGGTCACCGGCCGGCCGGTGGGCTGGAGCGAGGATTTCGCCGCCACCTGGCCGCTCGACGCGGTGGTGGCCGAGAACGGCGCGGTGGCCCTGGTGCCGCGGCCGGGGAGCGCCGGGATTTCCACCCACGAAGACACCGGCATGCCCGCGCCGGGCCTGCGCAGCGCGCTATCGAAAAGATATCTCCAGGATCCGGCCGCCCGCGCGTCCAACTTCGCGCGGATGCAAGGGGTGCTGCGGCGCATCGTGCGCGAGGTGCCGGGCGCCGCCCCGAGCCGGGACTCGCCGGGCCGCGAGACCGACATCGCGATCGACCATTCCGAATTTGCGCACCTGCCGACCGCGGCCGTCGACCGGGTGGTGGCGATCATGCGGTCCGAGGGCATGCGCGCCACCGTCAGCAGTATCCACGTCAACGGCTGGTACGGCGACCACGACAAGCGGGTCGGCGCCGCCTGGATCGTGCGCGAGCTGCTGGGCCGCGACCTGGACGCGGAAACCGACCGCTGGGCCTACGTGGGCGACTCGACCAACGACGAGCGCATGTTCGCCGCCTTCCCCGGCACCAGCGTGGGCGTGGCCAACATCGCGCGCTTCGCGCCCCGGCTGGCCCGGCTGCCGGGCTACCTGGCGCAGGGCGAGCGCGGCGCCGGCTTCGCCGAGGTGGCGCGGGCGCTGCTCGCGGCGCGGTGAGCCGCCGCCCGGCCCGGAACGGCGGGCGCATGCGGCGGCGCGCGTTCAGCGCGGCGGGCGGACGTTCTCGACGAACTCGAACGCGATGGTGTAGACCGCGTGGTCGACGGCGGACGCGTTGCCGATGGCGGCGCCGATGCCGATGAGCAGGTCGCCTTTCACCTCGACGGGAAAGGAGAACGTCGCATTGCCGTGGCTCAGCAGGGTGATCTTCGCGGTCGACAGCCCCAGCGCGAATCGGCCGGCGCCGATCGACAGGGCGATCTTGTCGGCCGCCCGGATGCTGAAAGGCTGGAGTTCCGAGCCCTGGAATCCGCCCGGCGGCGCCGGCGGGGCCAGGTTGATGGTGCGATCGCTGAAGAGGTAGTTCAGCGGTTCGCCGCCGGATGTGGAGACGCGCGGCGACCGGAGAATCGGACCCACCGCGCCGCCGGCGATGTAGTTCGTGAAGCCGGTGGCGCAGGAGACGATGCCGTTCGTTTGGTTGCTCGACAGCGTGGTCCTGAACCGCGTCGCCACGCCCTGCTTCTGTCGTTCGGCCGCCAGCTGAATCAGCTCGGTGAAGTTCAGTGCCATGCGATTCCCCTGTGATGTTGGCAAGAACCGGCCAGCGTAGGCGCGAGGGCGTCTCGCGGCATCCCCCAAAAGGGGGACGGCGCATGCGCGGGCCGACGGTGCGCCTTCACTGCTGCGCGGGGACGCTTTCCGGCCGGTCCGTCCGGACGCCGGCCTCCGCCGCCTCCCGTGCCATGGGCACCGTCTCCAGGTACTGCAGGCCCTTGGGGGTCAGGCCGTGGATCGATACGCCGCGCGCCAGGTTGCATTCCGACTGGCCGCTCTCGTAGGCCGCCGGATGGAGGCTGGAGGGCCGGGCGATCAAGCCGCAGGCCAGGGCGCGGCGGATGCTGCGCAGCAGGACCGGGTCGGCGGCGAGCTGCGGCGCGGTGAAGACCCGGGGTCCCTGGTGGAGAGCGGTCAGCAGGTGGTGAAGGTCGAGGCTCATGCCGGTGCTCCTGGGATGCCGTGGAACCATGGTGCCCGTTTCGCACGGGGGAATCGCCATGGTTTTCCCAGCTTCCGACAGCGGTCCGGCCACCGCATGATGCAAGGATTGCCCGAACCGCCCCGCCCGCGGAGCCGGGCGCCGGACCGGCGGATCAGCGGATCACCGACAGCAGCGTGCGGTTGTTGCCGCGGTAGGTGTAGAGCGTGAGGGCGCTGTCCTTCAGGTCGCCCTTCTCGTCGAAGGAGACGGTGCCGCTCACGCCGGGATAGCCGGACGTCTTCGCCAGCACCGGCAGGTACTTGGCGGGCTCGCTGGAGCCGGCCTTCTCCATCGCGGCCACCATCACCTGCACCGCGTCGTAGGCGTAGGGCGCGTAGACCTGCACGTCGGCGTTGTACTTCGCCTTGTAGCGGGCGCGGAAGTCGTCGTAGCCCTTCTGGTGCGCCGCGTCGATGCCGCCGGCCTCCAGGCAGTAGACGCCCTCGTCGGGCACGCCGCCGCCGGCGAGCTGGGGCAGCGCGGTGGTGCAGATGCCGTCGCCGCCGAGCAGTTTCACGTTCAGGCCCAGCGCGCGCATCTGCCGCAGCAGCGGGCCGCCGACCGCGTCCATGCCGCCGTAGAACACCGCGTCCGGCCGCTTGGCCTTGATCGAGGTCAGGATGGCGCTGAAATCCACCGCCTTGTCGTTGGTGAACTCGTTGGCCACCACCTGCCCGCCGACCGCGCGGAATCCCTTGGCGAATTCCGACGCCAGCCCCTGGCCGTAGGCGGTGCGGTCGTCGATGACCGCGACCTTGCCGAGCTTGAGCGTGTCGTGCGCGTACTTCGCCATCGCGGTGCCCTGGCGCGTGTCGTCGGCCACCATCCGGAACATGGTCTTGAAACCCTGGCGGGTGAGCTGCGGCATGGTGGCCGACGGGGTGATCTGGGGGATGCCGGCGTTGGAATAGATGCGCGAGGCCGGCAGCGACGGCCCGGAGGTCAGGTGGCCGACCACGCCCTGCACCTTGGAATCGACCAGCTTCTGCGCGGCCGCGGCGCCCTGGCGCGGATCGCCCGCGTCGTCTTCGGACACCAGCTGCAGCCGGACCTTGCGGCCGCCGATGGTGACGCCCTTGGCGTTGAGCTCGTCCACCGCCAGCTGCGCGCCGCGCTCGGTGTCCTTGCCGAAATGCGCCGCGCCGCCGGTCAGCGCGCCGACATGGGCGATGCGCACCGTGGCGGCGTCCTGCGCGTGGGCGGCGATGGCGCCGAAAGCCAGCAGTGCCACGGCAAGCTGGTGAAAGGGAAAGCCCGTCATGGAAGCGCTCCTGCGAGTGGATGAAGCGGCGAGGTTACCAAGGCGAGGGGCCGCCGTCGCGCGGCCGACCGGGGGTTCGGCGCCCGCCGCCCGGTCGGCCGCGTCCCCCGGGACGCGCCCCCCTTCAAGGAGAATTCATCCAACCGCTCTAGGCTCTGTTTTTCGTGCCTGCGGACACGTCGCGCGCTTCGTGTCCCTCCACCCATAAACCTAGGCCTCCATGCTCTTCTCCAATACCCGCCTCGGCACCAAACTGGGTGCCGCGTTCCTCACGGTCGTTCTGCTCACGCTGGCGCTGGGGACGCTCGCCGTCAGCCAGATGGCGGGCATCTACGCCCGGACCGACGACATCGCCAACAACTGGATGCCCAGCATCATCGCCCTCGACAAGATACGGTCGAGCGTGATCCAGATCCGCCGCTCCGAAGCGGATCATCTGCTGTCGACGGACAGGCGCGAGCTGGCCGCGATCGAGCAGCGCATCGATGCCGCCAAGCAGATCCTGGCCCAGCAATTCGCCGCGTACGAGCCGATGATCGCCACCCCGGAGGAGCGGCAGTGGTACCAGGACGTCCGCACGCAGCTCGACGCGTATCTCGCGGCGCAGCCCGCCATGCTGGCGCTGTCGCGCGGGGACGAGGGCATGCAGGCGCAGGCCCGCGACGCGTTTCACGGGAAATCCGGAACGGCGATCAACCAGGTGGCCAAGACGCTGAACAGCCTGGTGGACCTCAACGAAGCCGGAGGCAGGGACGCGGCCGATGCCGCCAAGCGCAATTACGACCATGCGCGCAACGGGATGGTCGGCCTGCTGGCGCTGGTGTGCATCGCGGCCGCGCTGCTCGCGGTCGCCATCGTGCGGTCGGTCACCCGCCAGCTCGGCGGCGAACCGGGCAGCGCCGCCGACCTGGCACGCCGCGTGGCCGCCGGCGACCTGTCGGCGGCGATCGCACTGCGGTCCGGCGACGACCGCAGCATGATGGTCCAGCTCAAGCGGATGCAGGACAGCCTGTCGCGGGTGGTCGCCACCGTGCGCGGAAACGCGGAAAGCGTGGCCGCCGCCAGCGCCCAGATCTCCCAGGGCAATGCCGACCTCAGCCAGCGCACCGAGGAGCAGGCCAGCGCGCTGGAGGAAACCGCCGCATCGATGGAGCAGCTCAACTCCACCGTGCGGCAGAACGCCGACAACGCCCGCCAGGCCAACCAGCTGGCCATCGGCGCCAGCACGGTGGCCGAGCGCGGCGGCGCGGCGGTCGACCGGGTGGTCGACACGATGCGGGGCATCAACGACAGCTCCAGGCGCATCTCCGACATCATCTCGGTGATCGACGGCATCGCCTTCCAGACCAACATCCTGGCCCTCAATGCCGCCGTGGAAGCGGCCCGGGCGGGCGAGCAGGGCCGCGGCTTCGCGGTGGTGGCGAGCGAGGTGCGCAGCCTCGCGCAGCGCAGCGCGGAGGCGGCCAAGGAGATCAAGTCGCTCATCTCGTCCAGCGTGGACCAGGTCGCGCAGGGGGCCACGCTGGTGGACGAGGCCGGCAGCACGATGCGCGAGATCGTCGAATCCATCCGCCGGGTCGCCGACATCGTGAGCGAGATCAGCGCCGCGAGCACGGAACAGAGCCAGGGCGTCGCGCAGGTCGGCGAGGCGATCACCCAGATGGACCGGATGACGCAGCAGAACGCCGCCATGGTCGAGGAAAGCGCCGCCGCGGCGGCCAGCCTGAAACAGCAGGCGCAGCAGCTGGTCGACACGGTCGCGGTGTTCCGGCTCGACCGGGACGCGCCGGCCCTGCGGGACACGGCGGCGGCAGCGGCGACGGCCCCGTCCGCGACGATGGTGCCGGCGACGGCGCCCGCCCTGGCGGCGCCCGCGACGGCCGCCTTGACGCGCGACCCGGCGGTCCGCGCCGTGGCCGCGCGGCGTCCGGCGGCATCGCAGGACAAGTCCCCGGCGAAGCCCCCGGCACGGACCGCGCACGCGGCGGTCGCGCGCGCCAGGGCCCCTGTGGGCGGTGGCGCGGACGCCGACTGGGAAAGCTTCTGATCCGGTGCGCGGGCGTCCCGGGCCCGGGGACTAGAAGGCCACGCGCGCGCCGACCGTCAGGTTGCGGCCCATCAGCGGCGCCGCGTTCTTGATGAAGGAGCTGTGGTTGAAGGCCAGCGTGTTGGTCAGGTTGGTGCCGCGGGCGTAGAAGGTGGTGTCCAGGCCGCCCAGCCGGGTGGTGTAGTTCGCGGTGAGGTTGACCATGGTGTAGCCCGGCGTGCGCGTCTCGAAGGCGGCCAGCCGGTCCTGCGCGGCCACGCGGTAGGCCTCGGCCTCGCCGCTCCAGCGTCCCCAGGTCGTGTCCAGCCTTACCCCCAGGCGCCGGGCCGGGATGCGCGGCAGGTCGCCGCCGCCATCGGCCAGCTGCGCGCGCACGTAGTCGCCGAACAGCGTCACGCCGGCGAAGGCGCTGATCCGCTGGCGCACGTGGCCTTCGACGCCGGTGAAGGTGGCATCGCGCTGGGCGTACTGGACGAGCTGCAGGCCCTCGAAGGCGTCGAGCGTGCGGGCGTAGATGTAGTTGCCGATGCGGTTGCGGAAGACGCTGGCGCCGAAGGTGGTGTCGCCGCCGGTCTTGCGCAGCGTCAGGTCGATGTTGCGGGAGGTCTCGGCGCGCAGCGACGGGTCGCCGCGCTCGATGGTGCTGGTGGCCAGGTGGGGGCCGTTGGAGTACAGCTCCTCGGCCGTGGGCAGGCGCTGGGTGCGCGAGAGCGAGGTGCCCAGCGAATACTGCGGCGCGAAACGCCAGACGGCGCCCACCGAGGCCGAGTTGCCGGTGTGGCGGGTGTTGCCCTGGTCGGATGCGATGTCGATGGTCTGGCGCTCGTGGCGCAGCCCGGCCTCCAACCGCAGGTCGCCGATGCGCTTCTCCTCGACCAGGTACACGCCCTGGCGGTCGGTGACGCTGGGCGCCACGATGGCGTCGTCGCCCAGCGCGCTGAAGTCGCGCCGGGTCAGCTGCAGGCCGACCACGCCGCGCCAACCGGCCACCGGGTAGTGCTCCAGCTCCAGCCGTCCGTCGCGCGCCCGGTTGCGGAAGGTGGTGTCGATCTCGCCGTCCTCGATCTCGTCGTGGCGGTAGCGGGTGGTGCTGGCGCGCAGCCGGGCCTTGGCGAAGCCGGGCAGCGGGTCGGACAGCTCGCCGCGCACGTCCCAGCGCCGGCTGCGCAGCAGCACGTAGGGCACGCCTTCCCCGGCCGCGGCGCCGTCGCTGCCCTCGACGATGCAGTTCAGGCGGTCGCCCGCCGCGCTGCAGCCTTCGTAGGAATGGTTGTGCCCGGGCAGGCCGTAGCGGTTGCGCTGGTCGGTGTAGGCCGCGCCGAGGTAGCCGCGCTGCCCGACCCAGGACAGGCCCGCGCTGCCGGTCTGGGTGTTGTTGTAGCTGCCCCCGACCCGGCCGCCGCCGTCCCAGCCGCTGCCGACGCGGTAGTCGCCGGCATGGCGCTTCAGGCCCTCGGCATGCACCACCAGACCGCCGCCGACGTCGGCGGTCAGGCCGAGCGCCTCGGCCGATTCGCCGGCGCCGGTGTTGGCGCGCACCTCGGCGCTGCCCTCGATGCCGCGCGCCGGGCGCCGGGTCGGGATCTTGTTGTCCAGCACGTTGACCACGCCGCCGATGGCGCCCCCGCCGTAGGCCAGGGCCGACGGGCCGCGCAGCACCTCGATCTGCTGCGACAGCATCGGCTCCAGCGCCACCGCGTGGTCGGGGCTGACGGTGGAGGCGTCCTGCACCTCGGCGCCGTCGGACAGCACCTTGACCCGCGCGCCATCCATGCCGCGGATGATCGGCCGGCCGGCGCCGGCGCCGAAGTGGCTGGACCGGATGCCCTCCTCGTTCTCCAGCGTCTCGCCGAGCGAGGCGCCGCGCTTGGTCACCAGTTCGTCGCCGTCGAGCACCGTGACCGGCGTCGCCATCTCGTCGCTGCCGAGCGCCAGCGCGCTGGACGAGACGGTGACCGGCGCGAGGGTGGGCGCGGGATCGGCGGCGAACGCCGCGACGGCGCAGCCGGACAGCGCCGCGGCGACGGCCAGCGGCACGGGACGGAGACGAGAGACCATGGGAATTCCTGGTTTTGGAGGCGCGCGCGCCCGGCGACGCCGGCGCCGACGCTTGCCCGAAAGGACGGACGTCCGCACGAGAGCCTCTATTGATAAAGGGATTTCAATAAAGATTCTAGACCCGTCCGCCGACTGCGACATGACGTTCCCATGCTGCGTGGCGCCAATCTGACAACCTGTTTCCGGGCGCGGGGGTTTGACATGCATGCTGCGGTTCTCACGCCGTCCCACCGATCCCGCTTCCGCGACGCACCCCGCCCGATGCGCCATGACACCGCTGCTCCCGTATCTCAAGTTCGTGCACTTCTGCGCCCTGCTGGTGTGGTGCGCCGGGCTGTTCGCCCTGCCCGCCCTGCTCTCGCTCTACGGACGCTGCGCCAACCGCGAGGAACGGGTGCGGGTGGTGGCGGCGACCCGCTTCACCTACGTGGCGCTGGCCTCGCCGGCGGCGGTGCTGGCGGTGGTGTCGGGCACGGCGATGATCCACGCCACCGGCTCCTACGGCGGCTGGATGCTCGCCAAGCTGACGCTGGTGACCGGCATGGTGTTCTTCCACGCGCTGTGCGCCAAGCTGGTGCTGGTGCTGCAGCGCAACCCCGAAGCGATCGGCAGCGGCTGGCTGCTGGCCACCGCGCTGGTGCCGCTGCTGCTGGTGCCGGGCGTGCTGGCGATGGTGCTGTGGCAGCCGCGCTTCGGGGGCGGATAGGGATGCGGGCGCCGGTGCGGCCCGCGGCGACGCCTTCAGCGCGGCACGATGTCCTCTTCGTCGCCCTCGACCACGCCGACCTGGTGCTCGAACACCAGCGACCCCCCGAGCCAGCCCGCCACGCCGACCAGCGCGGTGCCCAGCCCCGACAGGTACAGGCCCCAGGGCAGGATCGCGGCCTCGGCATCGGCCAGGCGCACGCCCCAGTTGGCGACGCTCACCGACAGCAGCATCACCGCCACCAGGAAGTGGCTCCAGGCCGCGACGCGGTTGCGGATGGTGGGGCCCAGCAGCAGCTCGGCGGTGCCGAACGCGCCCGCCAGGATGCCGGTGGCCGCGCCGGCGCCGGCCAGCCACAACGACACCCGCGCCCAGAACGGGTCCTGCAGCCACCACCAGGCCAGGTCGGTGCCGAACACCGCGATCAGGAAGGCGATCGGGAACGGCACCAGCAGGGCATGGATCGGGTGGCCCACGATGGCGACGCGGCTGGCCGCGCCGTGGGGGATGGGGTCCGCGTAGTGGCGGATGTGCGGGCTGCGGTCGAAGGACATCGGCGGGCGGTCGGTGAGGTGGTCGTTGAAGCGGTCGGCGCCAGGGGGACGGCCCCGGGAGCCGGCAGGCGGGCTGCGGCCCGCTGCGCGCGGCGTCGCGGCATGCCCGTCCATTCTGGACCGCTGGCCGCGATGCTGGTTACAGGCTGCAGCCGGCAGGCGATGGCCGGCACCGCGTTCGACCTGCTGTCCGGCCCGCTCTCGGCGCTCGACGCCGCCGGCCCCGGCGCGCAGAGCGTCGCGCAGGTCTGGTGGGTGATGTTCTGGGGCGGCATGGCGCTGCTGGCCCTGATGACGGCGCTGGGATGCTGGGCGGCGCTGCGCAGCCACCGCCGGGTGCTGCGCCGGCCGATGGCGCTGCTGGCGGCCGGCGGGGTCGCCCTGCCGACGGTGGTGCTGGTGGGGCTGCTGGGCTACGAGCTGCGCACCGGATCGTCCCTGGTGCCGGTGCCGCTGGCCGTGCCGGTCACGACCGTCGAGGTCGAGGCCTACCGCGCCGGCTGGCGGATGCGGCAGCCCGACGGCAGCCGCACCGAGGGCGTGCTGCACATCCCGGCGGGCCGGCCGGTGGACGTGCGCGTCACCAGCGCCGACGTGATCCACAGCTTCTGGGTGCCGCGCCTGGGCGGCAAGATGGACGCCGTCCCCGGGCGCACCAACGTCATCCGGCTGCAGGCCGACGCGCCCGGCACCTACCGGGGCCAGTGCGCCGAGTTCTGCGGCTTCGATTCGCACAGCCGCATGCCCTTCACCGTCGAGGCCCATGCCGACGACGCCGCGCTGGCGCGCGCGCTGGCCGCGCCCCCGGCCGGCGCGCCCGCGGTGGCGGTGCCCGCCGCCCGGCCCGGCGCCTCGCCGACGCTGCGGCCGTGGCAGTCGCCGCCGGCCCCGGCCGGCGCGGCGGAGATCGCCGGCGGGCGCGGCTCGAAAGCGCTGGCCGCGCCGTCGGAGCCGGGCCTGCAGTCGCCGGTGGCGGTGCCGCAGGCGCCCGCAAACGCCGCGAGGCCGGGACTGCCCGACCTGCCCGCGCTCCCGGCCCTGCCCGATCCGCGGGACGTCCCGGGCCTGCGCCGGCTGCCGCG
>JAKOND010000018.1 GCA_022702125.1 Burkholderiaceae bacterium | reverse complement strand
AGCCAAACGACAGCAGCAGCCAGATGAATGGCGCCCAGGAAGTTGCGTGCAGTCTTGTCGTATCGCGTGGCAATGGCGCGGTACTGCTTGAGGCGTGCGAAGAAGTGTTCGATCAGATGGCGGGCTTTGTAGAGATGCGTGTCGTAGCTGCGCGGAGTCTTGCGCGAGCGCGTCGAAGGGATCACCACAGCTTTGCCGGCTTGCTGTAGCGGCTCGATCACCCGGGCCCGCGCGTCATAGGCCTTGTCGGCGATGACGGTGTGCGCGGGCGTGTTCCTGAGCAGCACATCGGCGCCGTCCAGATCATGGGCCTGCCCGGGCGTGAGATGAAGACCCGTCGGGTTGCCAAGCGCATCGACCGTGGCGTGTATCTTCGTGCTCAAGCCGCCTCGGCTGCGTCCGATGGCCTGGGCCGTTGCCCCCCTTTTGCCCCGGCGCTGTGCTGGTGCGCGCGCACGATGGTCGAGTCGATCAGGGCATATTCGTTGTCCGCATCGCCCGAGAGCCGATCGAAGACCCGTTGCCAGACGCCTGTCTTGCTCCAACGAGAGTGACGGAGGTGTACGACGCGGAAGTCACCGAAGCGCTCCGGCAGGTCTCGCCACGGGATGCCGGCGCGGTAGCGATAGAGCACGGCGTCGACGAAGAGGCGGTTGTCACGGGCCGTCACACCCACATGGCCTGCTCGGCCGGGCAGCAGGTCCTGGATGCGGGCCCATTGGTCGTCTCGGAGGGCGTATCTGCGGTTCACGGGTCTTCGGCCTGAATTGCGGTTTGGCCCATGTGAACGCGCTTCCTGCTGGAATTGATGACACGCCCTAGTCTAGGCAGCGAGGAAGATAGGTGCAAAGCAAGCGGTCACCGAAGGTGGGCTTTGAGCAAGAGAGCGCTTGTTATTCAATCCTTGTAGGTTTCTTCTTGGGATGGCCTACTGAGAGGGCGCAGCAGACTTGCTTTCTCCAAGGAGTTCTCAAGAAATGACGGAAGACAATCAGTCGACAGCAGAGTCCGGCCTTTCAACGCTGTTCGGCTATTACCCCGAGAGAGTTGATATCTCGACTACGCAGTTCACGTTGCAAACGCATTCGGGCTTTCAGACCGCGATAAGTCTCGTCGGAGGTGATCCGGACGTCGTGAAGGACTGGATTTATCCGGGCGCACAAAGGACAAAGGATTTCACGACCGGCCAGGTCTACGAGATGCCCTATCGCGCCCGCATCTTCGGGCTTCCCAAGACCCATCAGCTGACGTTGCATTGCAATCAGAACCCCGACGATCTTGAGTTCGTTGTCTGGTGTCTGTCGTTTTTCACGGGTATGCGTTTGACGACGACCGAAGCCGGATTTCTCGACGCAACACCGGTTAAGCCGGGCAAGCTGGTCGACTTTATCCTGGTGGGTTGCAATTTATCGGATGCAGTTCAGCTCGCGCTGGACTACCTTGCCGCAGAAGCTGCTGATCCCCGCGCGTCTAAGCGGGTCTCCGCCGTCATCCATGCCCTGTTCCTAGCGCAGTTTCCACAGAGTCTTCCTTTTGAGCGGTTCCAGTACCAGTACATGGCCCTCGATGCTTGCTTCAAACTCGTTGCTTGCAAGCAGGTCAAGACGCCTTCGGTTCTGCACGGACGTCGTATCGAATGGATCTGCACGACATTGGGCCTGCCTGTGCCCCCCTGGGCTGATAGCGCCATGGGGGCTGCAGATCTTGCTACGGTTCGAAACGATACGATCCACGAAGCGCTTTTTTTCGACGAGCCGCTGGGTTTCGCGATCTACGGCGGCAACACTCAAGGCCTAGATACTGGAATGGTCATGCTTCAAATGCAGGCGTTCGTATGCCGTATGTTGGTGGCCATCCTTGGCAAGCCCAAGACTGGCTATGTCCTGTCTCCCGTCGATACCAGACAGGTTCAGATGCTGGAACTACACAAATGAGGACGAGCGCTTTCTGATCCCCCGAGTGACTTAGATCAGTCTGAAGCGGTCCCCATTCAAATCGTAATTGCCGCACTTGCATGTCTAGAGGCGCTATTGCATAAACCTATCCGAGGTCGAGCTTCCCCTGACCCCAGACGGAGTTACGCCACGTGCACTGTCTGCGGTGTGTCCAGCCGGATAAACCGGTTCAGGATCCACGCGCGCACTTGCAGCTTCGTGACTTGCCGATCGAAGTCCCGGGCCATCACCCGTTCGCCGAGTTGCTTGAAGCACCCCATCTTCGTCTCGACCAGACTGCGCCCGTGGTAGCCGCTCCACTTCTTCCAGATCGCGCGGCCAAGATTGTGGGTGGCGCGCAGGATCTCGTTCCTGACCTGCGCTCCTGCTTTGCCTTCGACCCACGGTTTGGCGTTTCTCCGCGTCGGGATGATGGCTGCGGCTTGCCAGCAGGCGATCGCTTCATGACAGGCCTTCGTGTCATAGGCGCCATCAGCATTCACGGAGTGCAAGAGCTCATCCGCCGGGATCTGGGCGAGTAATTCCGGCAGCATTGGGGCGTCGCCAATCGCGTTGTCCGTGATTTCGATCGCTCGGATCAGGGAGCTACGGTGCGTGAGTGCGGCCTTGTATTCGGTCCGATTCGTCGTGCGGTACTTCGCTCACGGGGGCTTGCTCATGTCGCGAGGCTACCAATTTCAGGCGTTGATGAATGCGCTCGGCGGCAGGCTATACGACAACAACGCTTTTAACATGCAAAAAATGCATAACAACTCTCAAATTATGCGCATGCAGGTATGACGCGAACTGCTGCAATACAGCGATTCCAATCGTTCGTACTGCACATGACCGCTCGCATTCCGCCTTTGTCCCTTTTCCGGTGCCGTCTGCTGGCGGGCATTGCTTCCATCGCGTCCGTCGCGCTGCTTTCTACTGCCATCCTGTCCTCTGCATCGGCATCAGACGCCCCCCGAAACGGTGGCGACCTCACCTTTTTAATCGATTCGCTGGGAAACACTTGGATTCCCAACAACAGCGCCATCTCCAGCTTCCAGGGCCACATCTGGGGCCACCTTACCGACAAGCTGGTCTATGTCGACGAAGCGGGAAAGGCCAGTCCGTGGATTGCCGAGCGCTGGGAACAGAACGCCAACGCCACGCAGTTCACCTTGGCCCTGAAGAAGGGCGTGACCTTCTCCGATGGCACACCGCTGGACGCCGCCGCTGTGGTCGCCAACCTCGACATCTGGTCGGCCGGACGCAAGAGTGACGGCATCAACCCGATCGGCCTTTTCCCGAAGACCTATGACCGTGCCGAGGCGGTCGACGCCCTGACGGTGAAGGTGTTCTTCAAGGCGCCGACGCTGGGCTTCATCCCCACGCTGGGCTACCACGGCTCGATCCTGATCTCGCCCAAGTCCATCGCGCTGCCGGCCGCGCAGCAGGCTGACCTGAGCAAGACCTCCGGCAGCGGCCCCTTCGTAGTCGAGTCCTGGAAGGAGGGCGGCTTCGTCAAACTGGTCAAGCGCAAGGACTACCGCTGGGGGCCGGCAGCGGTTGGCCATACCGGCGCGGCGTTCCTCGATTCGATCACCTATAAGCTGGTATCCGAGCCTTCCCTGCGCGTCTCGGCGGTGCAGTCCGGCCAGGCCGACATCGCTTACAACGCTTCGCCGCAGGAGCTGAAGTCGCTGCAGAAGGATGGTTTCACCGTGGCGACGCCGCGCTACCTGGGTTTCGTGAACGGCTGGGCCGTCAACACCAAGGTGACGCCGTTCGACGACGCGCGGGTGCGCCAGGCCCTGCAGGCCGGCATCAACCGCCAGGAGCTCATCGATACCGTCTACACGCCGGACTGGAAGCTCGCTACCTCCTTCATCCAGAGCAACGTACCCGGCGCCACCGACCAGAGCAGGCTGCTCGCCTACGACCCAGCCAGGGCCGCCCGGCTGCTCGACGAGGCCGGCTGGACAAAGGACGCAAAGGGCCTGCGCTCCAAGGACGGCAAACCACTGACGCTCACCTTGCACTCCAACCCCTACCTGGCCACCTCCAAGGCTGTGGACGAACTGCTGGCGCAGCAGCTCGGCAAGATCGGCTGGCGCGTCGTCATCCGCGCTTACGACGTGCCGACCTACGGCGAGAAGGTGCGCTTCGGCGGCCCGGCCGTGCCCGTCTACGAAGTGACGCGCAGTTTCATCGACGCCGGCACCGTCGCGGGCATCCTGACCGACGCCAACAACGGCGAGAACTGGTTTGCCCTGGGCGAGAGCGACAAGAAGCTCAACGACCTGCGCGACCGCATCGCTGGCGCCGGAACCTTGGACATCCGCCGCCCGCTGCTCGACGAGCTGCAGAAATACGTGTTGGAGCAGGGCTACTTCATCCCACGAACCCAGATCGTCCAGCGCATCTACGTTCAGTCGCCCAAGGTAAAAGGCGAGAAGTACAACGGCATCGCCTACGCCTCGTACTACACCGCCACCAAGGCCAGGTGACACCATGCGCACGCCTACACCGACGGAGTCGTCCGCATGAGCCACGCCTACCTGGGCTTCGCCGCCAAGCGGCTGGCCCAAGCCGTCGTCGTCATCCTGCTGGCCTACGTGTCCACTTTCGTGGTGGTCAGCGTGTTGCCGGGCGACCCCGTCACCAACGTGCTGCGCGATCCGCAGAACGGCTTCACCGAGGCCGAGATCCAGGAGATCGTCGCCAGCCACGGACTGGACAAGCCGATCCCGGTCCAATTGCTGGCCTCCCTGACCGCTTTCGTGCAAGGTGACCTCGGCACGTCGATGCGTTCCGGCCGGCCGGTGTCCACGCTGATCGCCGAGGTGCTTCCCTCCACGCTGGTGTTGGCATCGACGGCGCTGCTGGTGGCCTTGCTGCTAGCCCTCGCGATCGCCTACGGCACGCAATTCCTGCCGCGCCGCTTCGGGCAGGGCGCGCTGCGGGCCGCACCTTCGCTGTTCCTGTCGGTGCCCAATTTCGTCATCGGCCTGGTGCTCATCCATACTTTCGGCTTCCAGCTCGGCCTGTTCCGGGTGATCGAGCCGGAGAGCTTCTGGGCCACTCTTTTCGCCGCGTTCGCATTGGGCATTCCGGTGTCGGCACAGATCGCCGAGGTGCTGATCGCGAACCTCGACCACGAGTCGCGCCAGGAGTACGCCACAGTGGCGCGCGGCCGCGGGCTCGGCCAGGCGCGCCTGTTCGCCCGCCATTTGCTCAAGCCGTCGTCGCTGCCGGTGATCACCGTCGTCGCGCTCACCGTCGGCGAGTTGCTGGGTGGCTCGCTCATCACCGAGACGGTGTTCGGCCGCACCGGTGTCGGCAGCTTGGTGCAGCGCTCCGTCAGCACGCAGGACATTCCGGTGCTGCAGGCGGTGGTCTCGCTGGCGGCGGCGGTCTTCGTGCTGGTCAACCTGCTGGCCGACCTGGTCTATCCGCTGCTCGATCCACGGGTGAAACTGCTGGACGACGTCGCCCGGCCGTCTACTGAAAGCGCGGTGCGAGCATGAGTGCCGTCATGTCGCCCGCCACGCCACGCGCGCCCGGCGTTTTCTTCCTCGCCCGCCTGCCGCTGGCAGTGCTGTTGTCTTTCGTGGTGGTGGCACTGGTCGTAGCCTGGTCGCTGGTGCCCGGCCTCTTCGCCGGCCACGACCCGGCGAGCGGTGTGCCGGCCGAGAAGCTGCTGGGCCCCAGCGCAGCGCACTGGTTCGGCACGGATCACCTGGGGCGCGACCTCTACACCCGGATCGTGCACGGCACGGCTTCGTCGGTCGCCAGCGCGCTCATCGCAGTCGCCATCGGCCTGATCGCCGGCGGACTGATCGGCCTGCTGGCCGGCTTTCTCGGCGGCTGGGTCGATGCCGTGCTGGCGCGGCTGGTCGATGTGCTGCTCGCCATCCCCAACCTGCTGCTGGCCGTGATTGTGGTCACCGCGCTGGGTTTCGACACCACCAACGCGGCCATCGCCACCGGGGTCTCAGCCGTGGCGGTGTTCGCCCGGGTGATGCGAGCAGAGGTCATCAAGACCCGGCAAGCGACCTTCATCGAGGCCGCCGCGCTGCTGGGTGGCTCGCGCTGGTACGTGCTGACGCGACACGTTCTACCCAACGCATCGCGTTCGGTGCTCAGCCTAGCCGTGCTGCAGTTCGGTCTGTCGATCCTGGTGATCGCCAGCTTGGCTTTCCTCGGCTACGGCGACCCTCCGCCGGCCTCCGACTGGGGCCTGCTGATCGCCATCGGCAAGGATTACCTCCAGTGGCCGTGGCTGGTCTATGCGCCTGCCTTCACCACGATCGTGACCGTCCTTTCCATGAACAGGATCAGCCGATGGCTTCGCAACACCCACTGAACACACCCCTCCAACTGGTCGCCACGGCGGCATCGCCGCTGCTGCGGATCGAAAGCCTGTCGGTCTCGTACGGCGCACTGCGCGTGGTGCACGACGTCGGCTTCGAGTTGGCACGCGGCGAGAGCCTGGCATTGATCGGCGAATCCGGTTCCGGCAAGTCGACCATCGCGCGTGCCGTGCTGCGGCTGCTGCCCGAGACGTCCCACGCCAGCGGGCGGGTGGCGTTCGAAGGCCAGGAAGTGCTGGGCCTGCCGGAGCGCCGGTTTCGCCCGCTGCGCGGGCGCGCCATCGGCTTCGTGCCCCAGGATCCGGGCCATGCGCTGAACCCGGTGCGCACCATTGGCGCGCAGGCCGAAGAGGCCGCCGCGCTGTTGGACGAACCCGACCGCGCCGTGCGCACCACGCTGATCCTGGAAACCTTCGCCGAAGTGGGCCTGGACAACCCGCGGCGGGTCTACGACGCCTATCCGCACCAGCTCTCGGGCGGCATGCTGCAGCGGGTGCTGATCGGCTTGGCGGTTTTGCCCCGACCCGCGCTGCTGGTGGCCGACGAGCCCACGTCGGCATTGGACGTGACCATCCAGAAACGCATCCTCGACTTGCTCTCGAAGCTGCAGCGCGAGCGCGGCATCGGCCTGCTGCTGATCACCCACGACTTGGCCATCGCGGCCGAGCGGGTGGATTCGTTGGTAGTGCTGAAAGACGGCAGGGTGCAGGAATCCGGCAGCACGTCCGCGGTGTTCGCAGCGCCGTCCTCGGCTTACGCCCGCAAGCTGCACGCCGACGTGCCGGCCTTGCATCCCGACCGATACGAGACCCTGCGTGCCCATGGCTGGCAGCGGCTGGACCAGCAGCGGGGCACGGCCGCCCGCATCGAGATGCGTTCGGTCAGCAAGACTTTCCATGCCGACGGCCGCGCGCTGAAGGCCGTGGACGGAATCTCGTTCTCGGTCGTGTCCGGTACCACCCACGCACTGGTGGGCGAGTCCGGCTCGGGCAAGACGACGACGATCCGCCTGCTGCTCGGCCTGGAACAGCCGGACGGCGGCGACATCTCGGTCAGCGGCGAAGCCGTTTCGGGTCGCTCCGAACCATCGCTGCGCACGCTGCGCCGCGACCTGCAGCTGGTCTACCAGAACCCTTTCACTTCGCTCGATCCGACCTGGAAAGTGGAGCGCCTGGTGACCGAGCCGCTGGAGCGCTATGGCATCGGTACCCGCCAGGAGCGCGCAGCGCGGGTGCGCGAGGCGCTGGCCGATGTCGGCCTGGGCGAGCACCTGCTGTCGCGCCGGCCGACGGCCTTGTCGGGCGGCCAGCGCCAGCGCGTGGCCATCGCCCGTGCGCTGGTGCTGCGGCCGAACGTCATCGTGCTCGATGAGCCCACATCGGCGCTCGACGTCAGCGTGCAGGCCGACATCGTCGAGGTGCTGCTGTCGCTGCAGGCCCGGCTGGGGCTGACCTATGTGTTCGTGTCGCACGACCTTGCGTTGGTGCGCCAGCTCGCGCACACCGTGTCGGTGATGCGACACGGCCGGATCATGGAGCAGGGCAGCGTGGCCGACATCTTCGACCGGCCCCGCCAACCCTACACCGTGTCCCTGCTGGAGTCGATCCCGTCGGGTATCGCGGCGGCCAGCCCGGTGCCCGTGGCGTTTTTCCAGCAGGCCATCGACGAGAAACAGGCGGCCTGATCTTTCGGAGCTTCGGAAGGCTCGTGCGGGCCTTCCGGCGCCTCCTCAGGCCGCCACGGCGAAGGCCGGTGGCTCGAAGGCAGTGACCGGCGGCAGGGTTTCTGTCCAGCGTTCGATTTCCACCCGCGTGCTTTGCGCCGCACAGCCCTGCGCCAGCCGCGAGCTGCCTATGTCGGGTGTCACCATGTTGGCATTGCCGTGCTTGTCGAGGCTGCCGGGCCGGTCTGCGTCCAGCGGGTCGTACCAGGCGCCGGTGGCGATCTGCGCGACGCCGGGGCGCACGCCATCGGACAACGAGACGCCCGCGAGGAAAGCGCCTCGCCAATTGAACACCCGCACCACGTCGCCGACACGGATGCCGCGCGACGCGGCGTCCATGGTGTTCAGCGTGATCGGCTCACGGCCGGAGATCTTCGATGCACGGCTGACCTCGCCCTGGTCGTACTGGCTATGCAGGCGTGTCGCCGGCTGGCTCGACAGCAGGTGGATCGGATGCTCGGCATCCGCCTCCGGCGCGAACCAGCGGGCGTGGCCCGGGCAGTCGTCGTAGCCGAATCCGGCGATGGTTTCGCTGTAGAGCTCGATGCGGCCGGACGGCGTCGGCAGCGGATGCGCCACCGGGTCGGCACGGAAACGCTCCAGCAGCACCACGGGCCGAGACGGGCGGGGCACCTCGAAATGCCCGGCCTGCCAGAAGCTGTCGAACGCCGGCAGGTCGATGCCCTGGGCCTCGGCGCGCGGCCGGGCCTCGTCGTAGAGATGTCGCAGCCATTGCAGGGCGTCGCGCCCTTCGGTGTAGTCCTGCTCGAAACCCAGCCGTTGCGACAGCGCGGCGAACACGGCGTAGTCGTCGCGCGATGCGCCCACCGGGGCGATAGCTGCGCGCATGGCGACCATGTGGCGCTCGTTGCCGGCGCTGCCGATGTCGTCGCGCTCCAGTGCGGTGGTGGCCGGCAGCACGATGTCCGAATGCCGCGCCTGGGCGGTCCAGTACTGTTCGTGGGTGACGATGGTCTGCGGCCGCTGCCAGGCCGCCACGGTACGGTTGAGATCCTGGTGGTGGTGGAACACGTTGCCGCCCGCCCAGTACACCAGCCGGATGTCCGGATAGCGGTGGCGACCGCCGTTGTATTCGAATTCGGCGCCGGGCTGCAGCAGCATGTCGGCGATGCGCGCCACCGGGATGAAATCGGCCACCGCGTTGCGGCCCTGCGGCAAACGCGCGCCCGAGAAGCTCGATTGCCCGCTGCCGATGTAGTTCATGCAGCCGTAGCCCAAGCCGAAACCGCCACCGGGCAGGCCGACCTGGCCCAGCAGCGCCGCCAGCGTCACCGTCATCCAGAAGGGCTGTTCGCCATGTTGCGCGCGCTGCAAGGCGTAGACGACGTTGACGACGGTACGGCTGGCCGCCATGCGGCGCGCCAGCGAGGCGATGGTGCCGGCATTGATACCGCACTGCCGTGCCGCCCACTCGGGCGTCTTGGGCACGCCGTCCGCACCGCCCAGGATGTAGTCGCGCACCCGCTCGTAGCCGGTGGTGTGGCTGGCGAGAAAGCCACGATCATGCAGGTTCTCGTCGATCAGCACATGCGCCAGGCCGAGCATCAGCGCAACGTCCGTGCCGGGCCGCACCGGCAGCCATTCGGCGTCGGGCACGTCGGCCATGTCGGCGCGGATCGGGCTGATGTTGACGAACCGGGTGCGACCGGCCGACGCCATGCGCCGCAGCGCCGGGCGCACGCCGTGCACGCTGGCGCCGCCGGGACTCACCTGGGCGTTGCGCGAGGGCAGGCCGCCGAAAGAGACGAACAGCTCGCAATGGCGCTCCAGCACATCCCAGGAGGTGTGGTGCTGCAGCAGGGCGTCCATGGTGTCGACGATGTGCGGCAGGAGCACCCTCCCGGCGCCCAGGCTGTAGCTGTCCTTGCTGTAGACATAACCGCCGAAGCAATTCAGGAATCGGTGCAGCTGGCTTTGTGCATGGTGAAAACGGCCGGCGCTCGACCAGCCGTAGCTGCCGCCGAAAATGGCCCGATTGCCGTACGTCTTGCGCACTCGGCCCAGCTCCGCTGCGACCAGGTCCAGGGCCTCGTCCCAGGGCAGTTCCACGAAGGGCTCGCGCCCGCGCAAATGGCCGCTGCTATGGCGCGTGGCCGGGTCCAGGAATCCCCGGCGCACCGCCGGCCGCAGCACGCGGGTGGCCGAGTGGTTGGTTGCCGGCATCGAGCGGCCGATGGGCGACGGATCGGTGTCCCAGGGCGCCGGCTCCATGGCGGCGAGTCGCCCGTCGCTGATCACCGGGCGATAGGCGCCCCAGTGGGTGGAGGTGAATGTCATCCGGTCTTCGCAGTCCTTTGCGGTTCTTCGATCAGGCGGGTTCGGCGACCGGTTGTTCGCGCTCCGCCAGGTTCACCCGGGTTTCGGCCTGGGCGCGCACCAGCGGCAGCAGGTCGCGACCGTAGGCGATGGCATCCGCCAGCGGATCGAAACCGCGGATCAGGAAGGTGGTGATGCCCAGGTCGCGGTAGTCCAGCAGCGCGTCGGCCACCTGCTCGGGCGTGCCGACCAGCGCGGTCGAATTGCCCTGCGCGCCCAGCAGGCCGGCAATGCCGGTCCACAGGCGCTTGTCGAGTCGCGCGCCCTGCGCGGCGGCGGCCAGTAGGCGTTGCGAGCCGACGTTACCGGGCGCAGGCTTGTTCAGCTTGCCCTGGCGCGCGGCCAGTTCGCGCGCCTGCTCCAGTATGGTTTCGGCACGCGCCCAGGCGGCGGCCTCGGTGTCGGCCAGGATGGGGCGCAGCGACAGGCTGAAGCGGATGGTGCGGCCGTGCCGGGCGGTGGCGGCGCGAACACGGCGCACGGTCTCACGCACCTGCTCGTGGGTCTCGCCCCACAGCGCGTACACGTCGGCATGCTTGCCAGCGACCTCGATGGCGGCGTCCGACGAACCGCCGAAATACACCGGGATGTGCGGGCGCTGCGGCGAGCGCACGTGCGAGAACGCCTGCTCGTGGCGGTAGAAGCGGCCGTGGTGGTCGAAGGGCTTGTCCGCGGTCCACACCTTGCGCACGATCTCCAGGTATTCGTCGCTGCGGGCGTAGCGCTCTTCCTTGTCGATGAAGCTGCCGTCCTGGCGCATCTCGAACTCGTTGCCACCCGTGATGATGTGCACCGCCGCGCGGCCGCCGGTGATCTGGTCCAGCGTGGCCAGCTGGCGGGCGGCCAGCGTGGGTTGGGTGAAACCCGGGCGGTGGGCCACCATGAAGCCCAGCTTCTTCGTGACCGAGGCCGCGTGCTGCGCCACCAGGATGCTTTCCGGCGAGGTCGAATGGAAGGCCACCAGGGCCCGATCGAAGCCGCCGTCCTCGTGCACGCGGGCGGTGCGCTCCACATGCGCCAAGTCGAGGCCCGAGCGGGGCGCGTCGATGATTTCCGAGCTGTGCTGGGTGCCGATGTAGCCGATGAATTCTAGTGACATGCTGAATCTCCTGTGGGTCGTCGTGTTCAGGTGGATGGGGGTGGTGTGGCGGTACGGGCCATGCGGAAGACGTCGTCCATGCGCCAGTGTTCGTTGGCATGGGTGACGGACCATTCGTCCCAACCGGAGTCGCGGCGGAACTGGCCGAGCAGGCCGGCGGCGCGCACCCTTTCGGCGTCCACCGGTGTCGGGCCGGTGCAGTCGGGAGCGACGAAGAGAGCGTCCGCGCGGCAATACAGCTCGCACATGAAGCAGGTCTGGCAGTCGGCCTGCCGGGCGACCACCGGACGGCCATCGACGCCGAAATCGAAGACGTTGGTGGGGCAGGTGGCGACGCAGTCGCCGCAGGCGGTGCATCGATCGGCGAAGACGAGTTCGATCATGGCGGGGTCGCGGCTTCGGGTCGCGGGGACGATGACGATGACGATGCCGGTGAGCGGGGCGCGCGCGTATCGGCACGCACCCAGACCGCATCCAGCCCGCCGCTCTCCAAGCGACGCGCCTGGCGCGGGTCGGCGGCGGGCAGGTCGTCCCGCTGGTGCATGCCTCGGCTCTCGCTGCGGTGCAGGGCCGAGGCCACCGACCAGCGCGCGGTCGCGGCCATTGCGGCGGCTTCGCGGGTGCGCACCGGGTCGGTGCCGCCGTGGGCGTGATCGCGCAACGCGGCCCATACGGATTCCAGCGCTTCGGCCGAGGACCGCAAACCGGTGCCGGTGCGGAAAATGTTGCGGTCGTAGGGATGCATGCGCGCCTGCACTGCCGCGATGGCCTGGCGGGCATCGACCGCGCGGGCTGATTTCGCAGGCCGCATTCCCGCCCGGCCGAGCGCCTTGAGATGCGGGTCCACCGCGCCGCGGCGAGCGGCGAAATCCGCTGCTGCCCGGGCGGCCCAGTGGGCCGAGGACAACGCCCAGGCCGAGTTCTGCGCGCCGCCGCCGGAGATGGCGCCCGCCACCAGTTCGCGCGTGGCGGCGTCGCCTGCCGCATACAGCCCGGGCACGCCGACACCGCAGTCCTGGTCGGTCACCCGCAGGCCGCCGGTGCCGCGGATGGTGCCGTCGTTGTGCAGCGTGACCTCGAACCGGTCGCGCCAGGGGTCGATGCCCCAGCGGTCGAAGGGCAGCATCACGTTGGGCGAGATCGCCGGCAACCAGCGCCGCACCTGCTCGGGCATGCGGTCGAAGCGGGCGAAGACCGGGCCTTGCAACAGTGCGCGGGCGAGGGCCCGGCTGTTGTCCGGGCCGGCGGGTATGTCCAGCGCCCGATCCGCGGCATCGCTGTAGCTGGCGTATGCGTACGACATGGTGCGGGTCATGGTGGATCGCGCCGGGGCCACGGTGTAGGCGGCGGTGAACTCCATGCCGGACAGCGTGGCGCCGGCCTCGGCGCCCATCAGGTAGCCGTCGCCGGTGTTGTTGTGCGCGCCCAGCAGATGCGAGCGGAAGGCGGTTCCACCGGTGGCCAGCAGCACCGCGCCGGCACGGATCCGCCAGGGGCGGTCGCCTTGCTGGCGCTGCACGCCGCGGGCGCCCGAGATCAGTCCGTCGCCGTCGCGCAGCAGTTCGAGCGCTGGCCAGTGGTCGAGTACCCGCACGCCCAGTTCGATCGCCAGGCGGCGCAGGGCGCGCAGGTATTCCGGGCCGCGCAGGCCGCGGTATTGCACGGCGCCCGCTTCGTTGCGCGGAAAGTCGTAATGGCTGGCCAGGGTGGGCAGCACCCGCCAGGTGAGGTCGATGACCGCCGCCATCCAGTGGGGATCGCCCAGGCCGGCGGCGCCCAGGTTGCGCGCGGCGATGGCCGCAGGACGCGCCTCGGGCGGATCCGGCGGCACCCACCAGTGGCCCGGCCCGGCGGTGGCGGTGACGCCGCTGGTGCCGCAATAGCCCTTGTCCACCAGGATCACCGAGGCTCCGGCGCGCGCAGCGGCGATCGCGCCCCATGCGCCGGCCATGCCGCCGCCGATGACCAGCACGCCGGTGTGCAGCTCGGCGGTATCCTGTGCACGTGTATCAGGCATGCAGCGCCTCCGGCGTTTCGGCGGCCGTGGCCTGCCGCACGCCCAGCCAGCCCAGCAGGCGCACTCGCAGGGCATTGAAGCCGGCGTCTTCCACCGCGCGCGGATGCGGCAGTTCCACCGCCAGCGCGTGCGCGATGACGCCGTCGTCCATCACCAGCACCCGGTCGGCCAGCAGCAGGGCCTCTTCCACGTCGTGCGTCACCAGCAGGATGGCGCAGCGGTGGCGCTGCCACAGCTCCTTCACCAACTCCTGCGCCTTGGCGCGGGTGAGGGCGTCGAGGGCACCGAAGGGCTCGTCGAGCAGCATCAGGTCGGGTTCCCGGATCAGCGCCCGGGCCAGCGATGCACGCTGTGCCTCGCCCCCGGACAGCACCTTGGGCCAGACATGCGCCCGGTGCGCCAGTCCGACTTCTTCCAGCGCGGCATGGGCCCGCGCGCGGTCGGGCGTCCCGGGCAACGCCAGGGCCACATTGCGCCACACGCGTTTCCAGGGCATCAGCCGGGGCGCCTGGAAGGCCACGGCACGCTTCACCGGCACTTCGACTTCGCCTTCGATCTCGTGGTCCAGGTCGGCCAGAATACGCAGCAACGTGCTTTTGCCGCAGCCCGAGCGGCCGATGAGCGCGACGAATTCGCCGGGCCGCAGATCCAGGTCGAGGTCGCGGATCACTGCGCGCTCGCCGAAGCGGCGGGTCAGGCCGCGCACCCGCACGGCCAGGGGGGTGGAGGCATTCGCCATGGCGGCTCAGGCTCCGGAGAAGGCAGGGCGCCATGCCAGCAGCAGGCGCTCCAGCAGGCGCACCACCAGGTCGACCGCCAGGCCCAGCAGCGCGTACACCACCAGGCAGACGACGATGACGTCGGTCTGGAACATCTCGCGGGCGGTGCTCATCAGGTAGCCGACGCCGGCCGTCGCATTGATCTGTTCGCCGAACACCAGCGCCAGCCAGGACACCGCGAGTGCGTAGCGCAGGCCCACCAGGGCATTGGGCAGGGCGCCCGGCAGCACGACGTGGAACACCATCGACATCGGCGACAGGTTCATGGTGCGACCGGCTTCCACCAGCGCTTGGTCGACGTTGCGAATACCGGCGTACACGTTGAGGTACATCGGGAACGCGGTGGCCAGCGCGATCAGCGCCACCTTCGGTTCTTCGCCGATGCCGAACCAGATGATCAACAGCGGGATCAGCGCCACGTTGGGCACGGTGCGCAGCATCTGCAGCACGGAGTCGATCAGGTCCTCGCCCAGCCGGGTCAGGCCGGACAGAACCGCCAGCCCGGTGCCGATGCTGCCGCCGATCGCCAGGCCCAGCAGTGCGCGTTGCAGCGAGATGGCAATGGCGTCCGGCAGTTCGCCCGAGGTCCACAGGCCGGCCGCCGACGACAGCACCGTCTGCGGCCCGGCCAGCACCTCCGCGGGCAGCAGGCCGCTGACCGACAGGGCGTACCAGACGGCCACCAGCATCAGCGGCCCGACCGCCCGCCGCACGATGCGCGGCACACCGCGCCGACGGGTCGAGGCGGGCTCGATGCGCTGCAGCCGGATGATGGCGCGCGGCGATGCGGCAGGGACCGGAGCCGGATCGGTTTTCGCCTCGTAGGCCAGCGCTGCATGCGGGAGCGCGATCTCGATCGTGTTCATGACAGGCTCGCGACCGGCAGGTCCCGGTACGCGTACTGGTTGAAGTCGATGCTGCCCTTGAGCACGCCGGCGTCGACCCATACCGCATGCGTGCGCTGCAGCCGCGCCACGAAGGCGTCGTCCACCGGCACCCGGCGATAGGCCGCGTTCTCGTCGTACAGCGTGGCGACCACCGACTTGTCCTGTTTGCTGAAAGCCGAGTACCAGGCGATGTAGGCGTCGGGATTGGCGCGTGCCCAGGCAAAGCCTTTGTCGGTGAGTTGCGCGAAATGCGCGATGGCCGCGCGTTTGCCCGGGTCTGCCACCGCCGAGCGTGTGGCGCTCAGCACCGACTGGCCGCTGTTGATGCCGACGCCGTCGTGCAGCGTCCTCGCGCCGAGTGCGCCGATGGTGCGGGCGCGGAAGATGCCCCAGATCGCCCAGGCATCGATGCTTCCGCTGCCGAAGGCGGCGCTCGCGTCGGTCGGAGACAGGAAGGCCAGCTTCACGTCGTCGAGCGGAATCCCCGCCTGCTTGAGAATGCCGACCGTGGTGAAGTGCGCCACGCTGCCGCGCGTGGTCGGCGAGATGGTCTTGCCACGCAGGTCAGCGACCGATTTGATCGGGCTGTCTTTGCGCACCAGCAGCGAGGTGCCCTTGCCGCCGTTGGTCCAGCTGGCGACCGCCAGGATACGCGAGCCGCCGGCGATGGCGCTGACGGTGGGCGAATCGTTGGCGCTTCCGATGTCGGTGGCGTCGGCCTTCAGCGCTTCGTGCAGGTTGACGGCTGCGGCGTAGGTGGACCAGTCGATCCGGTAGGGCACGTCGTCGAGCAGCCCGGCGGCGCGCAGCAGGCCCTGCGAGGCACCGGTCTGGTCGCCCACCCGCAAGGTGACCTTGCGCAGGTCGACGGCCGGCTGCGCCTGCAGCGACAGGGGCAGGGCGGACGCGGCGCCGGCCTGCAGCAGGGTGCGGCGGGACAGCCGCGCGGAGAAGGGTGGTGCGGTCATGAAGAGGCTCCTGCGGATGGGCTCAGATGCGCGCGAGGTGGTTCTTCACCTCGACCTTCTGCGGCAGGATCTTCCGCTCGGACAACCAGTCCGCGGCCTGCTGGAATTTCTGCACGAAGGCGGTATCGTTCACGCCGTGGATGTCCCACCGGCGCTTGTAGCGGGCCTGCTGGTCACGCACTGCATCGCTGTAGCCGCCTTCTTTCTGGGCCAGCGTCTCGGCTTCGAGCGGATGGGCTCCGACCCACTTGGCTTCCTCCGCATAAGCGGCATTGACCGCCCGCACGATGTCGGCGTTTTCTTCCGAGAATTTGCGGGTGGTGACCCAGGAGTTGAAATCGATCAGGAATTCGAGGTCGCGACCTTCGAAGAAGATGTCGTGCGCCTTGTATTCGGAACGGGCGATGTCCACCGCCGGGCTCCACATCGACCATGCGTCGACCTTCCCCTGGGAGAAGGCTGGACCTGCATCCTGCGGATTGAGATAGACGAAGCGCACCTTGCTGCGGTCGATTCCGTTCTTTTCCAACGCGGCCACCAGCAGGAATTCACCCAGTCCGGAACGATTCACCGCCACCGACTTGCCGACCAGGTCGCTGATCTTGTCGATGCCGGAACCGTCCTTGGCGATGATGGCCGTGCTGCGTGGCTCGACCACGCCGAACTGGGTGAACACCAGCGGCGAACCGGCCAGCATGGCTGCCAGTGCGGGCGTCGTGCTGCCGCCGAAGCCGAAATCGGCACTGCCGCCGGTGACGGCCTGCAGCGAGGGCGCATGGTTGGGGAACGGACCGATCCACTCGACCTTAATCTTGTCCCTGGCGAGTTGCTTCTCGAAGTCGCCCCGCAACTTGGCCAGCAGCGGCAGGCCGCCGCGCCCCCATCCGAGGCGCACCGTGTCGGTATTGCGGGCGCCTTTCCGGGCGGCTTGCGATTGCGCGAATGCGGGCAGCGCGAGGGCGCCGGTGGCAAGCATGAGATGGCGGCGGGAGGCGGAGAAGAACGAGGCGTCGAGCGGCATGGGGTGATCGTGTGGAAAGGACGGGTTCAGGCATCGGCGAGTGCGTGGGCGTCCACGCCCAGCTCGGCCAGCAGGTGTTCACGCAACGCGACGGCGTCCGGATGCGCGCGATGGGTTTGAGCGGCCGGCGACACCGGGTGGTCGCCGGCGATGGCGCCGTCGCGCATCACCAGCACCCGGTCGGCCAGGGCCACGGCTTCGTCGACGTCGTGGGTCACCAGCAGCACGCCGGGGCGGTGTTGGGCCACCAGTTGCTTGACCAGACCGTGCATGCGGATGCGTGTGAGTGCGTCGAGCGCGGCGAAGGGCTCGTCGAGCAGCAGCAGGCGCGGTTCGCGCACCAGGGCGCGCGCCAGCGCCACCCGCTGGGCCTGGCCGCCGGAAAGGTTGCGCGGCCAGTCGTCCAGCCGGTCGCCCAAGCCCACCTCGGCCAGCGCGGCCTTCGCCAGCGGTCGGCCGGTGTGGTCGTCCAGTCCCAGCGCCACGTTGCGCCACAGGCTGTCCCAGGGCAGCAGGCGATGTTCCTGGAAGACCACGGCCGGCTGGCGCGGGCCGGCGATGCGGCCGCCGTCCACCGGGTCCAGGCCGGCCAGGGCGCGCAGCAGTGTCGTCTTGCCACAGCCGCTCTCGCCCAGCAGGGCGACGAACTCGCCACGACGGATGTGCAGGTCGAGCCGGTCGATGACAGTGCGCTCGCCGTAGCGGCGCGTCAGGCCGCGCACGTCGACCGCGATGTCGGCTTGCAGCGGTGCGGCGCTCATCGGCGACCTCCCGTCGCGTAGTTGGCATGCCAGGCCAGCAGCCGGCGTTCCAGCAGCCGGGCGATGGCGTCCGAGAGCACGCCGATGGTGGCGTAGATGACGATGGTCAGCACGATGACGTCGGTGCGCAGGAACTCGCGGGCGTCCAGGGCGAGGAAGCCGATGCCGGAACTGGTGGCGATGGTCTCGGCCACCACCAGGGCGAGCCAGGCCACGGCCAGCGCATAGCGCACGCCGGCCAGGATGGAAGGCAGGGCACCCGGCAGAACGATGCGGCGAATCAGCTGGATGTTGTCGAGCCCGGTCACCTTGCCCAGCTCCAGGAGCTTCGGATCGACTTGGCGGATTCCCAGCACGGTGTTGATGTAGATCGGGAACATCACGCCGAGGGACACCAGGAAGATCTTGCCGCCCTCGTCCACGCCGAACCAGACGATCACCAGCGGCAGCGCCGCCAGGAAAGGCACGGCACGCACCATCTGGATGCTGCGGTCGAGCAGCGCCTCGGCCAGCCGCGAAAAGCCGACCGCGGTGCCTAGCGTGAAACCGATGCTGCCGCCGATGGCGAAGCCCGCGGCCGCGCGCAGGAAGCTGGTGCCCATGTCGCTGATCAGCCGGCCGTCCTGGACCAGTTGCCAGGCGGTGGCGGCCACCTTGCTGGGAGCAGGCAGGACCTGCGGCGACAGTTCGCCGAGACGCGCCAGGATCTCCCACAGCATGACCAGCGCGACCGGTGCCAGCCAGGAAATAGCGAGCAGTGTGCGGGGGCCGGGCCGGCGTGCGCCGCGTGGCGCGACCGCCGGAGCCGCTTGGGGAACTTCCCTGCCAAGGGGCGGCCGCTCCAGTGTTTGAGAAAGAGGCATTGATTCTTCGCCGGTAGAAAACAAGCCCGCAGGTTAGTGTGGTGTCATCCGGATAAGAAATAATGAAAACAAGAAAACATAGACAAATTACATGTTTATCCGGCCCCCAATGCAGGGACTCAAATCACCGTGAAGTGGTGGGTCCCGTCGCGCTCGAGTTGATCGACCAGGCCGAACTCCCAATCCAGGTAGGCCTGCATCGCCTCGCGCGGTGCGTCGGTGCCTTCGTAGGGACGGCGGTAGCGGTCGGTACGCGGCGTCGCGAGGTGGGTTTCGCCGGTTTCCAGCGGCAATCCGGCGGCGGCCCAGCCGGCGTTGCCGCCGTCCAGCACCAGCACTTCGGCATCGCTGCCTGCGGACTCCAGGGCTGCTTGCAGGTCCTGCACCGCGAAGCGCGCGAGCAGGCTGCTGCCGCAGGTTGCCACGTAGCGGCGGGCTGCAGGCACCGCGCGCAGCGCATCGGCCACCTGCGCCCGGATGGCGAACCAGGCGCCCGGCACATGGCCCTTCACATGGTTGGCGCTGGCGGTGAAGTCGAGCACCCGCACCGTGGACGGATCCTGCCGCGCAGCCTCCAGCCAGCCGGCCAGTGTCTGCGGATCGACTGTGCGCACCGTCGGCGTGGCAGGCTGCGGCTTTTTCCAGACACCGGTGACGTGACGGTCCGATGCTGCGGCACCTTCCAGCAGGTAGACCTCCCAGCCCAGCTGGGCCAGCCAGGACGCGGTCATCGGCGCGCGCACGCCGTCGCTGTCGTCCAGCACGATGCGCGCGCCGCGCACCGGGGCGTGGTGGTCGGTCTCCTGCACCAACTGGCCGCCGGGGGCGCTTGCGAAACCGGGCAGATGGCCGGCTTCGTATTCCTCGGGCGTGCGGACGTCCAGTCGGTACACCGTGCGGTCGGCGGGCGACAGCGCCGGCAGGCCGGCCAGGCCGGTGCGCAGTACTCCGGCGCGCCGGGCGACCGCCTGGGCACGGTCGCGGGCGGTGGCCACGGTGTCGTCGGCCACCGCCGGGGCGGCGCGCCCGGCGCCATGGTCCAGCGTCTGTCCGGCCAGCAGCCAGCCGATGGTGCCGTTGCGCAGGGCGGCGACCGGATTGGGTACACCGGCATTCACCAGCGATTGCGTGCCGATGATGCTGCGAGTGCGGCCGGCGCAATTGACGATGACCTGCGTCTTCGGGTCCGGTGCCAGCGCGGCGATGCGCAGCACCAGTTCGGCACCCGGTACGCTGGTGGCGCCGGGGATGCTCATGGTGCGGTACTCGTCGAAGCGGCGGGCATCGACCACCACGACGTCCGCCTCGCTCTCGATGAGCGCCAACACGTCTTCGGCCGGTAGCGAGGGCGTATGACGGTGGTGTTCCACCCATTCGCCGAAAGCCTTGCTGGGCACGTTGACGTCCCGAAACACCTCCCCGCCCGCCGCCTTCCAGCCCTCGAGCCCGCCGGCCAGCGCATGCACCCGGGTGTAGCCCAGCGCGGCCAGGCGTTGCGCGGCCTGCGGGACCAGATCCTGTCCGGCGTGCTTGCCGTACAGCACGATCAGCGTATCGCGGCGCGGAATCCGGTCCCAGGCTTCCAGCTCCAGTTTCGACAGCGCCAGATTGGCGGCCCACAACGGATGTTCCTGCGCATACGGATCTTCTTCGCGCAGGTCGAGCAGTGCGATCTCGGAGCGCTCGAGCAACGCCTGGCGCACGGCGTCGGGATGGAGTACCGGAATGTCGACGCCGGTCGGGGCAGCGTCGGCGGGTCGGTCGAGGATGGCGGTGTCGGTCATGGTCGGCTTTCCTGGATGGTTTCAAGTGCGGTGGGAATATGATGAACAGGCATTGTTTTAGAAATCTTGATATACGTTTTTCACATGAAAATAGAAGACGTCGAGGCATTCGTCGCCGTGGTGCGCAGCCAGTCGCTCAGCCGGGCCGCGCAGGAGTTGGGTGTGCCCCAGCCCATCCTGACGCGGCGGGTGCAGGGTTTCGAGAGTGAGCTGGGTGCAGAGCTGTTCGACCGGCAGACCAAGCCGATGCGCCCGACCGCTTTGGGCCAGCGTCTCTTCGAGCCGTGCCGGAGCGTGCTGCAGTCGGTCGATACGGTGCGCGAGCTGGCGGCATCCGACCTGCCTCCGTCTGGCGGACTGCGGCTGGGCTTGACGCAGGGCCTGGGCGAGCTGACCCTGCTGGCGCTTCTGGCCGACTTGAAGCGGCAATGGCCCGATTTGACGCCGCAGGTCAGCACCGGCTGGAGCGCACAGCTGGCCGAGCGCATCGGCCTGGACGAACTCGATTCGGCGGTGGTCTTCCAGGGGCGCGGCAAGCTGCTGCCGCGCAACGTCGAAGGCCGCGTGCTGATGGACACCCGTTTGGTGGTGCTGGGCCGCAAGGGCGCCTGGAGCAAGCGCAGCTACCGGTTGGCTGACTGCAGCGAGGCCGGCTGGGTGCTCAACCCCGACGGTTGCGGTTTCCGCGCGGGCCTGCAACGCGCCCTGACCGAAAAAGGCTTGCACTTGCGGGTGCGGCTGGACACCTATACACGCGACCTGCAGATGCAAAGCGTGGAGCAGGGTGTCGGACTGGGGCTGTTGCCGCTGCCGCTGTTCGAGCGCAGCGGTTTCGTCGACCGGCTGGACGTCGTGCCGGTGTCCGATTTCAGACCCGAGGTCGATCTGTGGTTGATGCACGGAAAGGCGCCGGGCCGCCTGCAGGTGCCGATAGAAGACTTCGCTGCCAGCGTCGTGCGGCAATTGCAGGGGGCGGAGGCATCGGTCGAGGCTTGAGTCAGATCGCCAGCGCATGGGCATCCGGCGCAGGGCTTTCTGTCCTGGCGGGCGCCGGTGGGACAGGGGCGGTGGAGGGTTCCGCCGCACGGGCCGCCAGCAATGCCCGGCCGGCCGCCACCAGCAGCGCGTCGTCCTGCGGTGCGTGGATGGGGCCGCACAGCGCATTGCGGTAGTGGCGCTCCAGCGGGTTGTGGCGCGACAGCCCGTGGTTGCCGGTGAGCTTCATGGCGCGCTCCACTGCGAGGACTGCGTTGTGGGTGACGGTCCACTTGACCAGCCCGCTGTCGGTGCCGGACGGCGGCACGCCGTCATCGGTGGTCTCGACGAGTTGGTTCAGCACCAGGTGATTGGTGTGCAGCAGTCCGGCGACTTCGCCCAGTGTTTCCTGCACCCGTTGCAGGGTGGACAACGGTGCGCCCAGGCTGCCGGGTGAGCGGGTGCTCACGAATTCCAGCGTCCAGTCGCGCGCCGCCTGCGCTACCGCGTCGTACAGGGTGCCCAGCAGCACCGCCATCCAGGCCTGCTGGTCAGCGGCGGCATCGCGGTCCGCGGGTGTCAGCGCGTCTGGCGCCCAGGCGGCTTGGGGACGGATGTCCACCGCATGGTCGGCGGGCAGCAACACCCCTTCAAACACGACCTCGTGGCTGCCAGAGGCGCGCAGGCCCAGGTGGTCCCAGGTCTCGATCACGCGGATGCCCGGCGCGTGGCGCGGCACCAGGAAGGAACCGACGCGCGGTGGTGCGCCGTCCGGTTCCTCGGTGCGTGCCCATACCAGCAGCCAGCTCAAGCCGTGAATGCCGGTGCAGTACATCTTGTGGCCATCCAGGCGCCAGTCGCCGTCGTCGGTGCGGCGCGCCACCGTGCCGGGCAGGCCGCCGCGGGTCGGGCTGCCGAGTTCCGGCTCCACCCGCAAGGCGTTGATCAAGGCGCCGCGTTCTACAGCGTCGCGGTTGACCCGCTCGCGCAGATGCTGCGGCCAGCGGCTGCCTGCGCGGTTGAGCTGGCGGATCTGCAGGTAGGTCATGGTGAGGACCAGCGCGGTAGCCGGCTCGGCATAACCCACCGCGCGTATCACCTGGCGAGCCGTGGCCAGGGAAGCGGCGCTGCCTCCGGCGGTGACCGGCGCCGTGATGCCGACCAGGCCATGCGCCTGCAGCAGATCGAAGTTTTCGTGCGGAAAGCTGCCGTCCCGGTCGTGTTCGGCTGTCTGAGCCGCGAGTTGCGGCCACAGCCGGGCCAGCAGGGGGAGCAGCACTGGGGCTGCGAGCGAAGGGGGGGTGGATGCGGCAGGTGGATCGACGGTCATGGACGGTAGGCGTAGCGGCGGCGTGTTGTCAGCGTAGCGAGGAGCGAGGCGACATACCAACTGCCGATCCCGGATATGGAAACGCATATTTATCATTTTGATTGTGCATGTCGTGCGGTTAATTTCATGTTCGAAGCAGGTGATGGACGTCACCTGACGCCTACAGACCGCATCGAACAGGAGTACCGCATGTCAGTCGAATTCATCGGCATGATCCAGAGCCAGAAATCCTCGGAAATCCATCTGCCGCAAGGCCCGGCGATCGATCCGGCCTATGTGCGCGCCTTCGCCCAGGCGCATGAAAAAGCCGGTTTCGACCGCATCCTGGTGCCGCACCATTCCACCGGCCCGGATGCCGCGCTGACCGTCTCGCACGCCGCGTCGGTTACGGAACGCATCGGCTTCATGCTGGCCCACCGCCCCGGGTTCGTGGCGCCGACGCTGGCTGCCCGCCAGTTCGCCTCGCTCGACCACTACAGCGGCGGGCGTCTGGCGGTGCATTACATCTCCGGCGGTTCCGACTCGGAGCAGCGCCGCGACGGCGATTGGCTCGACCACGACCAACGCTATGCCCGCACCGACGAATACCTCAGCATCCTGCGCCGCATCTGGAGCAGCGAGCAGCCTTTCGACCACCAGGGCGAGCACTACCGTTTCGAGTCCGGCTTCTCGGAAGTGAAACCCCTGCAGCGCGACGCAGCGGGCCGCCCCCATATTCCCGTCTACTTCGGCGGCGCCTCGGACGCTGCGATTCCGGTGGCAGGCCGCCATGCGGACGTCTACGCCTTGTGGGGCGAGTCGCTCGACCAGGTGCGCGAGCTGACGTCTCGGGTGCGTGCCGAAGCTGCCCAAAACGGCCGCGAGGTGCGGTTCTCCGTCTCTTTCCGCCCTATCCTGGCCGAGACCGAGGACGCTGCCTGGGAGCGCGCAGAGCGCATCCTCGACGAGACCCGCCGCCTGCGGGTGGTGCAGGGATTCGCCAAGGGCGGTCCCCAGCAGAGCGTCGGCGCCCGCCGCCTGCTGGCAGCGGCCGAGAAGGGTTCCCGGGTGGACAAGCGCTTGTGGACGGCCATTGCGCAGGAGACCGGCGCACGGTCCAACACCACCGCGCTGGTCGGCACGCCGCAGCAGGTCGCCGAAGCCCTGCTCGACTACTACGACCTGGGCGTGACCACCTTCCTCATCCGCGGCTTCGACCCGGTGGAGGACGCCACCGACTACGGCCGCCGACTGCTGCCGGCGACCCGCGCCCTTGTGGCGCAACGCGACGCAGAACGCGCCGCACAACGCAAGGCAGCCTGAACATGTCCGCAGTCCTGAAACCCGCCAACCCGGAATTTCCCGCCAGCATCGAGCGGATCCGCAACCCGGTGCCGCAGCGTCGCGACTGGTTCGAGGCCCCGCCGCCGCGTACCGACCATGAGGCCGAGCGCCTGCACCGCAAGCAGAGGCTCGCGGCGGCCTTCCGGTTGTTCGCGCGCAACGGCTTCGACCAGGGCCTCGCTGGCCACATCACCGCACGCGACCCTGAACTGCACGACCATTTCTGGGTGAACCCGCTGGGGCTGCATTTCTCGCGCATCCGGGTGTCCGACCTGCTGCTGGTGAACAGCCACGGCGAGATCGTGGTGGGCGACCGGCCGCTGAACCGCGCGGCCTTCGCCATCCATGCTGCGCTGCACGAGGCACGCCCCGACATCGTCGCCGCCGCCCATACCCACTCGACCTATGGCAAGGCGTGGGCTGCGATGGGGCGCAAGCTCGATCCCTTGACGCAGGACA
>JAKOND010000013.1 GCA_022702125.1 Burkholderiaceae bacterium | reverse complement strand
GGCTTCCACGCGGGCGTGCGCAAGTCCGGCATCGGCGGCGCCGACGGCAAGCACGGGCTGTACGAGTACACCCACACGCACGTGGTGTACCTGCAGTCCTGAGGCGACAAGGCGAAGACCGGAGCGCCTGCCGCCGGGCCAACGAACGCCGCCAACGCCGAGAAGCCGAAGGCCGTCCCGGCTCCCGATTCCGCGCCAAAACCGGGCCACATCGAAGTCGTCAGGCGCACGTTGCCGCGCTGGCGGGGCGGCGGCGTGGCGATCCTCAGTCCGACGAGAAGGGGCCAACCCGGAAAAGCTCTTCGCGCTGGGCCATTCCGCCTGCTTCCTCGGCGCGATGCGGGTCGCGTCCGGCCAGACCAGGATCAAGGTCCCCGAAGGCACGACCGTCGCGGCGACCGCGGGCATCGGTCCGCGCTCGGAAGGCGGTTTCGGCATCACGGCCGAACCGGACGTCTACCTGCCCGGCCTGCCGGAGGCCGATGCGCAGAAGCTCGTCGAGGCCACGCATGGCATCTGCCCCTGCTCCAACGCCATCAAGGGCAGCGTAGACGTCAAGACCACCACCCGCGCATGACGCATGGTCCCCGCCCGGAGGGCGGGCGGAGTCGCCCATGCTCGCCATGGCGGGACTTCGGCAATCGCCAAACGCGCCCATAGAAAAAATTATGCGCAATTGAATATTAAGCAATACAAAATACCCGCTACCGGTGACCACGCAGCGGGTGACCGGTGCCCAGATCCTGAGCACCACGTGCTTCCTACCTCCGGAGTCCGACCCATGAAAATTCGTTCCAATCTCGTACTGGCTTCCATCGCTCTCGCATTCGCCGCCACCGGGGCATTCGCTCAAAGCGCGGCGAAGCCTTCCGTCGTGATCGTGCACGGCGCCTTCGCCGATGGCTCCGACTGGGCGAAGGTGATTCCGTTGCTGCAGGCCAAGGGCGTGAATGTGGTGGCGGTGCAGAACCCGCTGACTTCGCTGGAGGACGACGTCGCCGCGACCAAGCGCGCGCTCGACCTGCAGCCCGGCACGGTGGTGCTGGTCGGCCATTCCTGGGGCGGTGTGGTGATCACCCAGGTGGGCGATGATCCGAAGGTGTCCAGCCTCGTGTACGTCGCGGCGCTCGCGCCCGACGTGGGGCAGTCCGGCGGCGAATTGGGCAAGGCCTATCCGCCGGCACCGGGCTTCGCCCATATCTCGGCCGACAGCGCCGGCTACCTGCGCATGACGCCGGACGGCATCGCGCAGCACTTCGCGCAAGACGTGCCGGCGAAGACCACCGCGGTGATGGCCGCCACCCAAGGCCCGGTCAACGGCAAGGCCTTCGAGCAGAAGGTGACGACCGCTGCCTGGAAGAACAAGCCGTCCTGGTACGTCGTCAGCAGCAAGGACCACATGATCCAGCCGGAGCAGCAGGTCGCGATGGCCAAGACCATCGGCGCCAAGGTGACGACCCTGCAGGCGAGCCATGTGCCGCAGCAATCGCAACCGGCCAAGGTGGCGGCGGTCATCCTGGATGCGGTGAACAACGCCAAGTGACGGAAGGTCCCGCGGCGGCGCAGGACGACCGACCCGCGCTCCTTCGGGACCGCCACCGGGCAGGCGATGCGCTCGCCGTCTACGCGCTGCCGTGCCGAGGCGGCGAGCCGGCGTTCGGACCGCGCGATCCGCCGACCGGAATCAGGGCGGTGAATTTCGTGCCCTCCGCCTCGTTCGAGGTCACGCCGAACCGCCCGCCGTGGGCCTTCACGATCTCGGAGCAGATGTAGAGGCCCAGGCCCAGGCCGCCGGCCGGCTTGCTGGAGGCGGGCCGCCAATAGGGCTGGAAGATCTTCGGAAGATCCGCCTCCGCGATGCGGTCGCCCCGGTTCAGGACGGACAGTTCCAGCCAGTCGTCCGTGACGCCGGCTTCGAACACGACGGGCTGCCGCAGGTCGCCATGGTGCGATGCGTTGCCCAGCAGGTTCGACACCAGCTGCTGGATGCGTGCCGGATCGCATGCCACCGGCCGGTCGATCGCGATGCGCTCGTGGATGGTCATGCCGGGATGCGCGCCCCGCGCTTCCTCGACGACGGCGGCCAGCTGCGCCGCCAGAAGCTCCGCGCTCCGGATCTCCAGTCCGATGCCGGAGCCGAGCCGCACCCTCGCCAGGTCCATCACGTTGTCGATCAGGCCGCGCATGCGCTGGATGCTGAGGCGGAGCCGCTCCCCGAGCTTCTTGTCCTGCGCGTCCGGCCGCATGACCAGGGTCTCGGCGGCGAAGGCGATGGCCGCGAGGGGGTTCCGGAGATCGTGGCCCAGGACCGCGATGAACTGCTCGCGGAGCTCGGCCGCCTCCCTCTGGGCCAGGACCTCGGCATCCGCCCTCGCCAGCTCGTCGTCGTTGTCGAGTTGCAGGGCGATCATCCGCGCCAGCGAGGCGAACAGCCCGACCGTGCGCGCGTCGGATACGCGGACCGGCATCCGGTCGACCGCGCACAGGTTGCCGAAGTAATGGCCGTCCGGACGGACGATCGGCACCGTGATGTAGCTCTCGATGCCGTAGACCGGCGGTCCGCAGTGGTTCCGGTAGACCGGATCGCGGCTCACCCGGTCGATCACGATCGGCGCGCTCATCGCCCGGGATTCCCTGCACAGCACCGTGTCCAGCGGAAGCTGCGAACCGGGCGCCAGGCCGAAACCCGCCCGGTCCTCCACCGCGCACACGGTCCATGTCCCCGCGGTCACCCGCGCCACGGCGGCGAATCGCATGCCGGTGCTGTCGCACAGGAGCCTCAGCATCTCGGGAACGATGCTGAGGCGCTGGATGGCGCTGACGTCCCGTGCGGTGGCTTCTGGACTATCGGAGGATTCTGAAAGGTTCACGGCACCGGAATGTACGCGAGCTTGCGCGGCAGCACCGGGCGTTCACGCCGCCGCCTCGATGCGGTACCGGTCGAGGTATTCCCGGATGGCGGCTCCGCAGTCCTGCGGATTGCTCAGGTGCGGGCAATGCCCGATGTTGTCGATCAGGACCAGCTCGGAACCCGCCATGTGGCGCGCCATGTATTCGCCGACGGAGCGCGGAGCGACGGCATCCCTGGTGCACTGCAGGATCAGCGCCGGCACCGGCATCTTCGGCAGCTCGGACCGCAGGTCCGTCTGGAGCACTACCCTGGCGAAGTTGCGCGCGAGCTTGGGATCGTTGCGCCGGAAACTCTGGGAGAGGTCCATCGTGAGATGGGTATCGCTGGGCGCACCCATGATCAAGGGCGCCATGACCTCGATCCAGGCCAGGTAGTCCGCATCGAGGAGCGCGAGCATCCCGTCGATCTGCTCCCGGGAAAAACCGCCCGTGTACGCGCCGTCGTTGATGAATGACGGCGTGGGCGACACCATCACCTGCCTGGCGAAAAGCCCCGGCGCCCGGATCGCGGCCAGCATGCCGATCATGGCGCTCACCGAGTGGCCGACGTAGACCACCGGCTTGTCGCCCGCGTAGTCTCCGACGATGTCGAGCACGTCGGACGCGTAGCCCTGCAGCGTCCGGTACTTGTGGGAGGTGTAGAGCGACAGGTCCGACATGCCGTGACCGATGAGGTCGAACAGGATCACCTGGTAGTGGTCGGAAAAACCGGGAGCGATCATTTCCCACATGGATTGGTCGCATCCGAATCCGTGCGCGAAAACCAGAACCGTGGGGCCGTCGCCTATGACGCGAACGTTGTATCTTTGCTGGGTGCGCATGCAGCGAACATACTCAATTAAGGTAGTGTTCATATTCTGTTACCCGCCTCGTCCCTCCGTGTCATACGGAAACCGTCTGGCCGCCGTCCCGCGCCGTGAGGCCGCCGCCAGCGGGAACGCCTACGGGACCGCCCGATCGGCCGCATGCCGCAGCGTGAGCGAATAGCCGCGCCACTCCGTCGCATCCGGATCCGCCGCCTCGAAACGGCCTCCGTGCACATCGGCGATGCGGCGCACCACCTGGTGGCCCAGCCCCAGGCCCAATCCGACGTTCGCCGTCGCGGGGCCGGCCGGGCGACGGCCTTCGCGCACGATCGACCGGGCGTTGTCCCACACCTGGAGCGACGGCGGATCGGCCCGCACCCGGATCTCCACGGCCGTGCCGGCCGGCGTGTGGCCCAGCGCGTTGCCGACCAGGTTGCGCAGCGCGATCTCCAGCAGCACCCGGTGGCCGCGCACCGGGCAATCGGAGGGCGCATCGACCGACAGGTCGTGCGCGCTGGCGAAGGCCGCCTGCGCGTGCTCGGCGGCGATGCGACGGGCCAGCGCGGCCAGGTCCAGCGGCTCCGCCGCCTCGGCCAGCTGGGTGCGGCTCGCGCGCGCCAGGGCCAGCAGGTCGTCCATGATGGCGGCGGTGCGGGCCGCGTCGGACGCCACCTGCTCCAGCGCGGTCCGGCGCTGATCGTCCGTCAGCGGACCGTGCAGCGAACTGGCGTGCAGGCTCAGCGACGCCAACGGGGTGCGCAGCTCGTGCGCGAAGGCACTGGCCAGCTCGCGCTCGTGCCCGAGCGCGGTCTGGTAGCGCGCGGCCAGCGTCTTGATGGCGCCGATCATGGCCTGGAATTCGGCGTGCGGCGGCGCCTGCAGGCGGTCGGCATGGTGGATGTCCAGCCCGTGGACGCGCGCGCTCAGCTCCATCAGCGGCCGCAGCCCGCGGCGCACCGCAAGCACCAGCACCAGCGCCACGATGGGAAGCAGCCACAGGCCCGGGCGCGCGACCTGCCCCGCGATGTCCTCGGCCAGGTCGTCGCGCTCCTGCATGCTCAGCAGGACGGCGATCCTGCGGGCGTGCCCGCCGCCGTCCCAGCGCGCGAACACCCGCCAGGACCGGGCCGGCCGGCCCAGCGTCAGCGTGCTGAAGCCTTCGGGCCCGTCGAAGGCGGGCAGGGGCGCCGGGCCGGTGCGGGCGAGCAAGGCGCCGTCCCGGTCCCAGACCGCCACGCTCATGGATTGCTGGTAGTCGTGCGCCTTCAGCTCGGGCGCGATGCCGAGCCTGGACGCATCCGGCCGCTGGGTGAAGGCGGTGCTGGGCTGGGCCAGCAGCAGCGCGGCGACACTGGCCAGATGGCCGTCGGTCAGCTCGTCGGCCTCTTCCACGCCCGTCCGGTAGCCGACCCACATGAAGACGGACCAGACCACCAGCAGCGCGCCCAGCATCCAGGCCAGCAGCTGGCGCTGCAGCGAGGGCCGGCGGCTCACGGCGCGCTTTCCTGCGGAACGAAGTAGCCGACGCCGCGCATGGTCTGGATCAGGCCGTCGCCGAGCTTCCTGCGCAGGTGGTGCACATGCACCTCGATGGCGTTGCTCTCCAGGGCCTGGTCCCAGTTGTACAGGCTGGTCTCGATCTGCTGGCGGGACAGCACGCGGGGGCTGGCCTGCATCAGCGTCAGCAGCAGGCCGAACTCGCGCGCCGACAGCTCCACGGGCCGGCCGTGCTGGCGGACCTGGCGCGCGGCCGGGTCCAGCTCCAGCGTCCCGCGGCGCAGCAGCGGATGCGACCGCCCCACCGCGCGCCGGCACACGGCGCGCAGCCGGGCGGCCAGTTCGTGCGCGTCGAAGGGCTTGGTGAGGTAATCGTCGGCGCCCATGTCGAGTCCGACGATGCGCGAGGCGACCTCGTCGCGCGCGGTCATGATCAGCACCGGCATTTCCGGATGGGGGCAGCCCCGCGCCGGCGACTGGCGCAGCCGCTGCAGCAGCGTGACACCGTCGCCGTCCGGCAGGCCCAGGTCGAGCAGCATGGCATCGAAGGGCTCCACGCGCAGCGCGGCCCAGCCCCGCTCCAGGTCGGACGCGCAGTCGACCGCCCAGCCCTGCTGGCCGAGGGCCAGGCGCAACCCCTGGGCGATGCCCGCATCGTCTTCCACCACTAAAACTCGCATGCCCGACATTGTCCTGCGGGGACTTAAGAATTTCTTAAGTCGCCGGCGGAATCCTCGCCGGCATGCAGCCATCACGATCCTCGAGCAGCCTCGGTGCCTCAACATTCGCCTTGCTGGCGGTTTGCCTGGCGTGGGACGCCACCGGCGGGGACCTGGCCCTCGCGCAGCGGATGGGCGGCCCTGCGGGCTTCGCGTTGCGCGACAACTGGTGGCTGAGCGAGGTGCTGCATGCAGGCGCCCGCGACTTCGCCTGGGCGTTGAGCTGCCTGCTCTGCCTGCTGGTCGTGTGGCCGGCAGGGCCGCTGCGGCGGCTGCCCTTCAACCGGCGCTTCCAGCTCGCCGCGGGCGGATTGATCGCATCGGCCGCGGTGGCCGTTCTCAAGAGCGGCAGCCAGACCAGCTGCCCCTGGGACCTGGCGGCGTTCGGCGGCGTGGCGCACTACCGGTCGCACTGGATCGGCTGGCTGTCGTCGGACGGCGGTGCGGGACGGTGCTTCCCGGCAGGCCATGCCAGCGTGGGCTTCGCTTTCGCGACCGGCTGGTTCGCCCTGCGGCGCGACCTCCCCTCCCTGGCCCGGGCATGGCTGGCCGCCGCGGTGCTGGCCGGCCTGGGGCTGGGCATGGTCCAGCAACTGCGCGGCGCGCACTTCATGAGCCACACGCTCTGGACCGGATGGATCTGCTGGACCGTGGGCTGGATGGCGGACCAGGCTTTCGCCCGCTTCGACCACAGCCGCGACGGGGCGTCGGCATGAATCGCCGACCGCTATCGCCGGTCTGGCTGGTGCTGGTCGCGGGCCTGTGGATGACCCTGATCGGCAACGGCGCGCTGTGGCAGCGCTTGGCGGAATTGCATCTGGTCGACGGTCCGCACGGCAAGGCCTTCGCTCTGGGCCTCTGGCTGACGATGTGGGGGGCGCTGACTGCGTTGCTGGGTGCGGCGGCCTGGCGCTTCACGCTCAAGCCGACGATCGTCGTGCTGCTGTTCAGCACGGTGCTGGCCCGTCACTTCATGAACAGCTACAACGTCCTGATCAGCCCCGGGATGCTGACCAACGCGCTGCAGACGGACCCGCACGAAGCGTCGGCGCTGCTCAACGGGCATCTGCTGTCGAGCCTCGTCCTGCTGGCGGCCGTGCCGGCCTGGCTGGTCTGGCGCCAGCCGGTGGCCTACGGGAACCTGGGGTGGCAGCTGTGGCGCAACGCCGTGGTTCCGCTGTCGTCCCTGGCCCTGGTGACGGCGCTGGTGCTGGGCATGTTCCAGCCCCTGGCGTCCGCCAACCGCAACCACAAGGACCTGCGCTACCTCGTCAATCCGCTGTCCAGCGTGGCGGCGGTCGCCCGGCTGGCGGCGCAGCCGTTCCAGCGCCAGGTCGGCCCGCCGCTACCCCTGAGCGAGGACGCGCATCTGGCGCTGGGCATGCCGGTCGGCAACGCCGTCCGCCCCCGCCTGCTGCTGCTGGTGCTCGGAGAGACGGCCCGCAGCGACCGCTTCGGGATCAACGGCTACGCCCGTCCCACCACGCCGGAACTGGAACGCGCCCAGGCCATCAGCTTCCGCAACGCCTGGTCCTGCGGCACCAGCACCGCCGAATCGCTGCCGTGCATGTTCTCGCACCTGCCGCGCGAGGAATACCTGCGGCGCGACGGCGATCACGAGAACCTGCTCGACGTGCTGCAGCGCGCCGGCCTGGCCGTGCTGTGGCTGGACAACCAGTCCGGCTGCAAGGGTCTGTGCGACCGGGTGCCGCACGCTTCCACCGCCCGGCAACCGGCCAACGGTCTGTGCTCCGACGGCGAATGCCTCGACGGGATCATGCTGGAGCAGCTCGACGCGCAACTGGCGGCGCTGGAGCCCGCGCGGCGCGGGCGCGGCGTGGTGGTCGTGCTTCACCAGATGGGCAGCCACGGCCCGGCCTATTTCCGCCGTTCGCCGGCCTCGGCCAAGCGATTCCTGCCCGAATGCACCAGCAACGCGCTGCAGGACTGCGATCCGCAATCGCTGCGCAACGCCTACGACAACTCGATCGCCTACACCGACCGCTTCCTCGGCCAGGCCATCGACTGGCTGCGGCGCAACCCCACCGACACCGACAACGCCCTGGTCTACGTGTCCGACCACGGCGAGTCGCTCGGCGAAGGCAACCTCTTCCTGCACGGCATGCCCTACGCCCTCGCGCCCGACGCGCAGAAGCACGTGCCCTGGGTGACCTGGCTGTCGCCGGGTTTCGCGCATGCGGACAAGCTCTCCGACGCGTGCCTGCGCGCGCGGGCCGACGCCCGGGTGTCGCACGACGGGTATTTCCATTCGGTGCTGGGGCTGATGGGCGTCTCGACCCGCGCCTACCGTCCGGCGCTCGACCCCTACGCACCCTGCCGGCACGAGGCGGTGCTGGCGGCGAACTCGGATACCCGCTAGACCTTCGGCACGGTCGCCTCTCCAGGCTGTTGCTACGATGGACAGAATGGATGCAGGAGATGACTTTGCCGATCGACCACGCGTTTTCCCACGAATTCACCCCCGAGGAGCATGCCCGCCTGCAGGCCCTCGACGATCTGCAGATCCTCGACACGCCGCCCGAAGCCGCCTTCGACGACCTGGCCTGGCTGGCGTCCCGGATGTGCGACGTTCCCATCAGCATGATCAGCCTGGTGAGCGCCGAGCATCTCTGGTTCAAGGCGCGATGCGGCCTGGACCTCGAAGGGGTCTCGCGCAAGGAAGGCTTCTGCGCGCACGCCATCGCACAGGACGACATCCTCGAGGTCCCCGATGCCCGGGCAGACCCGCGGTTCGCCGGTTTCTCCTCGGTCACCGGTGCGCCGCACCTGCGTTTCTATGCCGGCATCCCGTTGCAAGGCCCGGGCGGCCACCGGGTCGGCACGCTCTGCATCCTCGATACCCGGCCGCGCAGGCTGACCGAGGCGCAGCGGGAGGTGCTCCGGTGTCTGGCGCGCCGGGCGAGCGACAGCCTGGAGCTGCGGCGCAGCCAGCTGATCGCGCAGAGCCGCGAAGCCGCGATCGCCGAATTGCTCGATGTCCTGCCGGACGCCGTGGTGACCTGCGACGCCACCGGAACCCTCAAGGAATTCAACGCGGCGGCGCGGGACTGGCACGGCGTGGACCCGCGCGCCTGCCCGCCGGAGGATTGGGCGCGCCATTTCGGGCTGTATGACGAACGGGGCGAAACCTTGTTGCAGCCCGAAAGGATTCCGCTGTCCCGGGCCTGGAACGGCGAGAAGGTGCGTGGCCAGACCATCGTCATCCGCACCCCCGGCATGCCCCCGCGCACGGTCAGCTGCAATGCCAGCCCGCTGGTCGGCATCGACCACAAGGTGCACGGCGCCGTGTGCACCATGCACGACGTCACGGTGCAGATCCGCTTCGCCCAGATGATGGAGAAGATGGCGCTCACCGACGAGCTGACCGGCCTGCCCAACCGGGCCGCCTGGTTCTCCGAACTCGACCGCACCCTGGCCCGCGCACGGCGCAGCGGCCATGCCGTCATCGTGCTGTTCATCGACCTCAACGATTTCAAGCGGATCAACGACACCCTGGGCCATGCGGCGGGCGACGAGGTCCTGCGCCAGTTCAGCCTGCGGCTGAAGAACAGCTGCCGCAGGAACGATTTCATCGCACGCCTGTCGGGCGACGAATTCGTGGTCTGCCTGGACCGGTCCGGCGAAGGCGCCATCGATCCCGCCCGGATGGTGCGGAAGATCCACGACGCCCTGGCGCTGCCGCTGCTGGTGGACGGCCAGGAACTGACCATCGGCTGCAGCATCGGCCATGCCGTGGAGAACGGGCCGGACTTCGACGCGGCGCGGCTGATGGAGAGGGCGGACCAGGCCATGTACGAAGTCAAGCGCAACAAGCCGCCCTCGCCTTCCGCCGGCCGCGACTGATCCGCGCGGATCCGCCGGAAGGCGCCGGACGGGCCGCGCGCCTCAGTCGAGCCGGGCGCCGGCCTCCTCGACCAGGGCCTTCCAGACGGGCAGGTCGCGGCGGTAGTTCTCGCGGAAGGCCTCGGGGCTGTTCATCAGCTGGGTGAAACCCGCGCCCGCGATGCGTTCCTGCAGCCGGGGCTCCTTCGCGATCTCGCGCAGGTGGCCCTGGAGCGTGTCCACCACCTCGCGGGGCAGTCCGGCGGGGCCGCCCATCGCGATCCAGCCGAAGACGGCGTACGCGTCGTCCTGCACGCCCTGCTCGTGGATGGACGGCACCGCGGGCAGGATGTCCATGCGCTGCCGGCCCGTCACGCCGATGGCCTTCAGGCGGCCGGCGTCGATGAAGGGCTTGGTGTTCAGCGCGCTGGAGAAGCACAGCTGCAGCTGGCCGCCGATCAGGTCCTGGATCATCGGCGCCTCGCCCTTGTAGGCCACGTGGGTCATGTCGGCGTCCATGGTCTTGCTCATGTAGGCGCCGGCCAGGTGCGCGTACGAGCCCATGCCCCACGACCCGTACGAGACCTTGCCCCGGTTCGCCTTCACGTAGGCCAGCAGTTCCTTGATGGTGGCGGCCGGCACCGAGGGATGCACCACCAGCGTGACCGGCGCCGCGGCGATCTGCGTCAGGAGCGTGATGTCCTTCTGCGGGTCGTACGGAAGCCTGGCGTAGAGGAACTGGTTGATCAGCATCGAGGTGCTGAGCGAGACCATCAGGGTGTAGCCGTCGGGCGGCGCCTTGGCCACCGCCTCGGTCCCCAGGATGCCGGCCGCGCCGCCCCGGTTGTCCACCACCACCGGCTGGCCGGTCCGCCGGGACAGTGCTTCTGCGATGGTGCGGGCCACGATGTCGGTCGCGCCCCCGGCGTTGAAAGGCACGATCAGCCGGATCGGCTTGTTCGGCCAGGCGGCCGGGACGGTCTGCGCGAACGGGGCGCGGAGCAGGCCGCAGCCCCCCAGCGCCCCCAGGCCCCGCAGCAGGCGGCGGCGATCGAATGGTGTGCTCATGAACGTGTCTCCTGTGGATTCTCGGTGTCTGCCGCCCGTGCGCCCGCAGCGTTCCGCGAAAGCGCGCGGCGGCAGGCAAACGCTACCATCGTCCTCCTGATGGGTGTCAACAAACCAGTGTCTCCTGCGCTACTCACCGTCGCGGTGCGCATGCTGTGCGATTTCACCGCCCGGGCCGGGGACCTCGACCAGCGCTTCAACCCCTCGCCCTCGGCCCAGGACGGCATCGCCGGCCATGCGGCCGTGGCGGCGCGGCGGCCGGCGCCCTACCAGCGCGAGGTGACCGTCTCCGGCGTCTGGCGCGACCTGCGGGTGCGCGGCCGGGCCGACGGGTACGACCCCGCGGCCAACCGGCTCGAGGAGATCAAGACCCACCGCGGCGACCTCGGCCGCCAGCCCGCCCACCACCGGCTGCTGCACTGGGCGCAGGCCGAGGTCTACGGCTGGCTGCTGTGCGCCGAACGCGGCCTGCCGGAGATGGAGCTGGCGCTGGTCTACTACGACATCGGCAGCGGGGTGGAGACGGTGTTCGCGCAGCGCCACGCGGCGGCGGAGCTGCAGGCCCGGTTCGAGGCGCGCTGCATGGCCTACCTGGACTGGGCGCGGCGGGAGACCGCCCACCGCGCCGCCCGCGACGCGGCCCTGGTCGCGCTGGCCTTCCCGTTCGGGGCATTCCGGCCCGGCCAGCGCCTGCTGGCCGAATCCGTCTACCGCAGCCAGCGCGGCGGACGCTGCCTGATGGCCCAGGCCCCGACCGGCATCGGCAAGACGGTGGCCACGCTGTTCCCGGCGCTCAAGGCATGCGTGCCGCAGGGCGAGGCCCGGCCCGGCCTGGACCGGGTGTTCTTCCTGACCGCCCGCACCTCCGGCCGCCGGGTCGCGCTGGATGCGCTCGACCGGCTCGGCGCCGGCACGCCCGCGCTCCCGGTGCGGGTGCTGGAACTGGTGGCGCGCGACAAGGCCTGCGAATACCCGGACCGCGCCTGCAACGGCGAATCCTGCCCGCTGGCGCGGGGCTTCTACGACCGACTGCCGGCCGCCCGGGCCGCCGCGGTCGCCGACGGCGTCCGGCTGGACCGCGACACCCTGCGCGGCATCGCCCTGGCCCACGGCATCTGCCCCTACTACCTGGGCCAGGAGATGGCGCGCTGGTGCGACGTGGCGGTGGGCGACGTCAACCACTGGTTCGACGACAGCGCGATGCTTTTCGCGCTGTCGATGGAAGCCGGCTGGCGCAGCGGCCTTCTGGTGGACGAGGCGCACAACCTGGTGGAGCGGGCGCGCGGCATGTACTCGGCGGCGCTCGACCCGGTGCTCTTCGCCGAGGTGCGCCGCACGGCACCGGCCCCGCTGAAGTCGCCGCTGGAGCGCCTGCGGCGGGCCTGGAAGGCGCTGGCGCCTGAATCCGACGCGCCCGAGGCGCGGCGCGAATTCGGGGACGCCGTGCCGCCGTCCTTCCTGCGCGCCCTGCAGGACAGCGCCTCCGCCATCGGAGAAGCGCTGGTAGAGCAGCCGCCGGCCGATGCCGGCGGCCTGCTGCAGCGCTTCTGGTTCGAGCTGCTCCATTTCGGCAAGCGCGCCGAGGCCTTCGGCGACCATTCGCTGTTCGACTCCACGCGGACGGCCGACGGCAGGCAGGTGCGGCTGCACATCCGCAACCTGGTGCCCGCGCCCTTCCTCGCGCCGCGTTTCGCGGCTGCCGCGGCGGCCACGCTGTTCTCCGCCACGCTGCGGCCGCACGAATACCACCGCGACATGCTGGGCCTGCCGGCCGCAAGCGTGCCGATCGACGTGCCCTCGCCCTACACCGCCGACCAGCTGCGGGTACGCATCGCCCGGCACATCTCCACCCGCTGGCAGCACCGCGAGTCTTCGCTGGGCGCGGTCGCCGGCCTGCTGGCGGCGCAGTACGCGGAAGCGCCCGGCAACTACCTGGCCTTCTTCAGCAGCTTCGACTACCTGCGGCGCGCGGTCGACCTGCTGCGCGCGCGGCATCCGGAGCTGCCCGTCTGGGAGCAGTCGCGCGGCATGGGCGAGCGCGACCGCGATGCCTTCCTGGCGCGTTTCGCCCCGGGCGGCCGGGGCATCGGCTTCGCGGTACTAGGCGGGGCCTTCGGCGAAGGCATCGACCTGGCGGGCGACCGGCTGGTCGGCGCCTTCATCGCCACGCTGGGCCTGCCGCAGGTGAACCCGGTCAACGAACTGCTGCGGGAGCGGGTGGAGACCCGCATGGGCGCGGGCACGGGCTACGACTACGCCTACCTCTATCCCGGCCTGCAGAAAGTGATCCAGGCGGCCGGCCGGGTGATCCGCTCTGCCGAGGACCGCGGCACCGTCTGGCTTATGGACGACCGCTTCGCGCGCCCGCAGGTGCGCGCCCTGCTGCCGGACTGGTGGCAGGTGGAGATCGCCACCCGGCCGCCTTCGGCAGCGCTGCGGCCGGTCGACCCCGGATAGCGCGCAGAGGCTCCTTCAGTTGCCGGCGCCGAGCTCGTCCACGCGCTCGGTGTTGGTGGTGCTGCGGCTGCCCTTGAGGTCCATCTCGACATCGGTGGCGCGGTCGCCCACGCGCTCCACCGCGTCGCGCAGCTGGGATTCCGTGGTATCGAGCTTCTTGGCCCATTCCGCCAGGGAGGCGTCGGACTGGACATCAATGCGATCGGGCTGGACCCCGGGTTGCTGCGAATCGGCGGAATTCTGTTGGGGTGCGTTCATGGTCGGCTCCTGAAAGATGGGTGGTCCGCGGTCACCGTAGCAGCCGGAGTCCCGCAAGCTGTAATCGCATGTAGAGGCCCATGCACGCGCGACCGGGATGCTGCCCGCAACTACCCCAATTCGGCGCAATGTCCGACGGCCGGCGGAAGCCGCCCCGACCGAGAATGCATCCATGACCGATCCACGCAATGTCGCGCACGACAAAAAAGTGCAGCAGGAAAAGAAGAACCACGGCGAAGAAATCGCCCCCGGCGCGATCCACGCGCCGCAGCCGGGCCAGAAGCCCGCGCTGAAGCACGAGGACGACGGAAAGGAATCCGACGACAACGGCTTCTCGACCTGACTGTCGTCGTCGACCGAGAACCGGACCCGCCTCGCGGCGGCTCCGGTTTTTTCATGCCCGCGGAGCAACGCGGCCCTGCCGGGGCCCGGCCCGCGCCGGGCTGTCGGCGGCCGCTCGGCCTAGTCCCTCGTCTGCGACCTTCGGCTGCGCGAAACCACCTTCTGTACGAGCAGCATGCCCGCCAGCAGGGAGACCGAGCCGATCAGCGACGGCTGCTTCTTGCGCAACTCCTTCGCCGTCAGCAGCCGCGTGCGATCGGCGGGCACCCTGGGCGACGGAGCGACGGCGACCGGGGGGAATGGCATGCCGGGCGCTTCCTTGCCGGCTTCGGGAGCAGTCCCGGGCTTTCCGGATTCGGCCTGCGCCTTGACCGGGTCTTCCGGCAGCGCCTGTCCGGCGATCGATCCGTGCTCCAGCGCGAACACCTTGGTGAACTCGGCGCCGAGCAGGAAGATCTGCGCGGCGTAGTACACCCACACCAGCAGCACCGCGATCGCGCCGGCCGCGGCATAGGACGAACTCACGCCCGCCTTGCCGACATAGAGGCCGATCAGCACCTTGCCCAGTTCGAACAGCACCGCGGTCACCCCGGCGCCGACCCAGACGTCGCGCCAGGCGATCTTCGCGGTGGGCATCAGCTTGTAGATCATCGCGAACAGCACGGTGCTGACCACCAGCGAGATGCCGATGTTGAGCACCTGCAGCAGGATCTCCCACGCCGGCAGCAGGCCGCCCGCCCAGGAGCCCACGGCCGCCACGCCGGCGCTGATGGTGAGCGTCACCATCAGCAGGAAGGCCAGCCCCAGGATCAGCCCGAACGACAGGAAGCGCGACCGCACCTGCGCCCAGATGCCGGTGGGCTTGTCCTTCTCCGGCACGTGCCAGATCCGGTCGAGCGCGCTCTGCAATTCGCCGAAGACGGTCGTCGCGCCCACCAGCAGCAGGACGATGCTCAACGAACCGGCCACCAATCCTTCGACCGGCTGGTCGGCGCTCTTGATCAGGCCCTGCACCACCTCCGCCCCGTCCTGGCCGATGAGCCCGGAGAGCTGCGTCACGATCTGGCCCTGCACCGCGTCCCGGCCGAAGACCAGCCCCGCCACCGCGATCACGATGATCAGCAAGGGCGCCAGCGAGAAGACGGTGTAGTAGGAAATCGCCGCCCCCATGCTGGGCGCGTAGTCGTCCACCCAGGCGACGACCGACTTCTTGGCCAAGTCCAATAGTTTTCTGATTTCCATGCAATTTCCTTGACGCAACGCCGATGCTGCGGGGCGCATGGCTTGCGGTTGTAAGGACATGCTGCGATGGGCGCGCAGAACACCCCGCGGGCAGCCCGTCGAGGCGCATGGAGGCGATGCGCGTCCTGCCGTTTCCGGCGAACGCATCGGGAATTGCCGAAATTCGGCAAGTTCCGGCGGTCCTGCTCTAAAGCTCCACACCACTGTATGTAATTATATGTAACAAATCTATTCAAATTACTGCAAGGACCGATATCTTTTGCAGATAAGAATTTTCCACGACCAGGAGATACACGATGCTTTCCACGCGCCACTGGAC
>JAKOND010000329.1 GCA_022702125.1 Burkholderiaceae bacterium | reverse complement strand
TGCAGGACGCGGTCACGCGCGGCGTGGCGGCCTGCTTCACGAATTCGGGGCAGTCGTGCTCGATCCCCACACGCATGCTGGTGCCGCGCTCACGCATGGATCAGGCTGCCGACATCGCCCGGCGCGCCGCGGCTAGCTATGCCACCGGCCCCACCAACGACGAAGCCACGCAGCTGGGGCCGGTGGTCAACCAGCGTCAATTCGAGCGGGTCCAGTCGCTGATCGATGCCGGCATCCGCGAGGGAGCGGTGCTGGTAGCCGGCGGACCGGGCCGGCCGGAAGGCCGGACGGCGGGCTTCTACGTTCAGCCCACGGTGTTCGCCCATGTCGAGCCCCGGATGACGATCGCCCGCGAAGAGATCTTCGGCCCGGTGCTCTCGATCATGGGCTACGACGACGAAGACCAAGCCGTCGAGATCGCCAACGGCACCGAATACGGCCTGGCCGCGTACGTCCAATCGACCGACCGGGAGCGAGCCCGCCGCATCGCTCGCCGGCTGCGGGCCGGCGGAGTGCACATCAACTATCCGTCCGTTGACTTCGGCGCGGCGTTCGGCGGCTACAAACGGTCCGGCAACGGCCGGGAATGGGGCGAGGCAGGGCTGCGCGAGTACCTCGAGACCAAGTCCATGGTCGGCTATGGCAACGATTAACCACGCGACACCACGATACAAGGAGCGTTTTCGATGAGCGACCAGAGCATGTTCGAAATGGGTTTCGCCAACCGGAAGAAAGTGCTGGGCGCCGCCCATGTGCAGAAATCCTGGGAGTCGGCGGACGACTTCAACCGGCCGATGCAGAAGCTTGTCACGGAGTACTGCTGGGGGGAGGTGTGGGGTGATCCGACGCTGTCTCTCAAGACCCGCAGCATGCTGAATATCGCGATGCTGACGGCTATGAGCCAGCACCATGAGCTCTCGGTGCATGTGAAAGGAGCCCTGACCAACGGCGTGACGCGGGAAGAGATCCGCGCGATCCTGATGCAGGCGGCGGTCTACTGCGGCGCGCCGTTCGGATTGGCGGCTTTCCGGGTTGCCACGGAAGCGATCAAGTCCTGGGATGCGGATCAATCCGCGCAGGACTGAATCGCCAGGTCATGGCCATTCAGGAGGTATTTCAATGAACCAGAACATCGTCGGTTTCGTCGGGTTGGGCAACATGGGCGGGCGTATGACGCGCCGGCTAGTGGATGCGGGCATCGCGGTGGTGGGCCTGGACAGCTCGCCGGGTCGTGCGGAGGCGGCCGGCGCCTCGGCGGCCGGCGACATCGCGGCCGTCGCCGCCCGGGCCGACGTGGTTCTGCTGTCGCTGCCCGACAGCAAAGTGGTCGAAGCCGTCGTCGAAGGTGAGGGCGGTCTGCTTACGCATTCGCGCGCCGGCCAGACCGTCATCGACCTTAGCACGGCGGCGCCGAGCTCGACCCGACGGCTCGCGCAGCGTTTCGCCGAGGCCGGAGTCGAATACATCGACGCAGGTATCTCGGGCGGCGCCGCCGCGGCGGAGAAAGGCACTCTCACGCTGATGATGGGCGGTAGGGCCGAGGCCATCGAGTCGATCCGGTGGGTGCTGGCGCCCATCAGTGCCAAGGCCCTGAACATGGGACCCAGCGGGGCGGGCCATGCGACCAAGCTGCTCAACAACTTCCTCAACGCCATCAGCCTTTCCGCCACCGCAGAAGTGATGGTGGCGGGGCGCAAGGCCGGACTCGACCTGGTGCAGCTGCTGGAGGTGCTCAACAGTAGCAGCGGGGTCAATTTCGCCACGCTCAACCGTTTTCCATCGATCGTCCACGGCAACTACCTCGAAGGCGGACTCAGCAGCAAGCTGATGACCAAGGACGTGGTGCTGTACGTGGATTTCCTGCGCGAATTGGGTGTCGCGTCGCTCAACGCATCCGGTCCGATGGCCAGTTTCGGCCTGGCGACCGCGCTGGGCTACGGCGAGGCGATCAGCAATCGCGTGGTCGACGCCATCGGCGACGTCTCGGGGCATGTCCGCCTCCATCCTTCAACGAACGGAGTCCAGCAATGAAAGTTTTCCACGGCCGGAGCGACGGCGCCCAGTCCGAACAGCGGTCCTCGACCTTCAGTGGCGTGGTGTGGGCCGACCCGATCATGCAGAAGACCGACAACGTGATGATCGGCCACGTGTTCTTCTCGCCCGGGGCGCGGACCTACTGGCACACCCACGAGGTGGGCCAGGTGTTGACGGTCACCGGCGGCAAGGGCTGGGTCTGCGTGGATGGCCAGGCGCCGCAGGTCATCCGGCAGGGCGACGTGGTGTGGATCCCGGCTGACGAGCGCCATTGGCATGGTGCGGCGGTTGATAGCTTCATGTCGCACATCGCCACCTCGATCGGCGAAACCCGTTGGGAAGAGGAAGTTGCCGAAGCGGTCTACGCCGCGGCGCGTTGAACCCTCCTATTTCAGGGCACCGAACCATGATTCACGAAATTCGCATCTACCACTGCGTGCCCGGCCGTCTGTCGGCCCTGCACGAACGCTTCCGCAACCACACGCTGGCATTCTGGGATAAGCACGGCATCCGGCAGGTCGGCTTCTGGACCACGCTGATCGGCGAGTCCAACCACGCGCTGACCTATCTGCTGCAGTGGGACAGCCTCGCCGAGCGCGAGCAGAAGTGGAACGCTTTCCAGGCCGATACCGATTGGATCAAGGCGCGCGCCGCTTCCGAGGCCGTGCAGCCGATCGTGGCGCGCATCGAGAACCAGATCCTCACGCCGACGGACTACTCCGCCTTGCGTTGAGTCGTCCAACGCGGGGCAGTGCCCCGGGGCCCTTGATCGAAGGAGACGAGAACCATGAAGAAGCTGACGGGCAAGACCGCCGTGGTGACCGGAGGGGGCGGGGGCATCGGACGCGCCATCGCCGACGCCTTCGCTGCCGAAGGCTGCAAGGTCGCGCTCCTGGACCATGATGCCGCGCTCTTCGAGCAGAGAAGCGCTTCGCTGCCGCCTGGGGGCGGGCATCCCTACCTATGCGATGTGTCGGACCGGCGGCAGGTGGTGCGGGCCGTCGACGATTTCGCTGAACGCGTCGGCGGACTCGACTTCGTCGTGAACAACGCGGTCTACTTCAGCTACAGCCCGCTGGCCGTGATGACCGAGGACGTGATCGATCGCATGATCGATGTCGGCCTGAAAGGCACGCTCTGGACGATGCAGGCCGCCACGCCGCATCTGGTGGCCCGCGGCGGCGGCGCCGTCGTCAATCTGTCATCGGTCGCGGTCTCCTTCGCCGTGCGGCATGCGGCGGTGTACAGCGCGATCAAGGGCGCGATCGATGCCCTCACCCGCCAACAGGCGGTGGAACTCGGGGCGCAGGGCATCCGGGTGAACGCGCTGGCGCCGGGGCCGGTGTCGACGCCCGGCGCGCGATCGGTCATCACCGACGAAGGCTGGGAGGCGCGCCGTTCGCGCACCCCGCTCGGTCGCCTCGCCACCGCAGAGGAGGTCGGCGCGAGCGCCGTATTCCTGGTTTCGGAAGCGGCTGCCAGCATCACCGGCGTGACCCTGAAGATCGACGCCGGCATCACGGTCTCCGGTCCTTGAGCGTCGTACCATGGACCGCTCCCCCACCCACCGGCCAAGCCTGGCCGAGGGCCTCGTCGCGCGCGCGTTCGAGGCGCCCCATTTCGCCCCCGAGGTGATGGCCAAGGCCCGCGCATGCCTGCTCGACTACCTCTCATGCGCCTTCGAGGCGGCCGACCTGCCTTGGAGCCGGCAGGCCGCCGCCCTGGCACGGGCGCTGCCCCCCGGAATGGCCGGCGCTCGCATCGTGGGGCGTGCTGGTGCCTTTAGCGCGTCCGACGCGGCATTTGCCAACGCCGTGGCCGGACACGGGCTGGTCCGGGAAGACATGCATGCCGGCGCGATCGCCCATCTGGGCGTAGTGGTCTGGCCGGGATTGCTGGCATTGGCCGAGACCGCGGGCCGGGCCATCGGCGGGCGCGCGCTGCTGCGTGCCGCCATCGTCGGCTACGAGACCGGTGCGCAGCTCGGGCGTTGCCTGATGACGGCCGAAGTCGCCCGTGTGTTCCGACCGACCGGCTTGGTGGGGCCGTACGCCGCAGCGCTGTCCGCAGCGCTGCTGCTGGATCTGCCCCGGTCGCAGGCGATGGCGGCTTTCGCGCTCGCGGGCAACTGCAGCGCCGGCCTCAACGAGTGGCCGCGCCACGGCGGCGACGAGATGTACTTCCACCCGGGATTCGCCGTGCGCAACGCACTCGCCTGCCTGGAACTCGCGAAAGCAGGCGCGACGGGATCGCCAACCATCCTGGAGGGCGGCGCCGGCTTCTTCGCTGCTTACTCGCGCGGACCGCGCGCCGCGCAGCCCGAACTGCCCGAGCTCTTTGGCGGAACGCCGGAAATCATGGCGGTGTTCAGCAAGGCGGTGCCGGCCTGCAATTTCGCGCAGTCGCCGTGCCAGGCGGCGCTCGCGGTGTCGGCCGATCTGTTGGGCGGATCCGCGCGCATCGTCTCGGTGCGCATCGAGACGACTGCGGCGGCCGTGGCCTATCCGGGGTGCGCGTCGGCCGGGCCGTTCGCCAATGCGCTGCAGGCCAAGATGAGCATCCTGTTCGGCGTGGCGGCCACGCTGGCGCGCGGAGCCCTCAAGGAAGAGGGCTTCCGCCAGCTGGACGATCCAGAGATCGCCCGCCTGATAGCCGTCACTACCCTGATGGAGGGGCCCGCGTTCACAGCCGCGTTTCCGGCGCGGCAAGGCACCAGGGTCGCTGTCGTGCTCGATGACGGCCGCTGCTACGAGCACACGCTGCTGGATGTGCGCGCCGCCGACGACGACTGCATCCGGCAGCGCTTCCGTACAGCGGCGGCGAAGGTCGTGGGCGCTTCCAGTGCCGCCGCCATCGAAGGAACGATCGACCGCATCGAGGAGGAGGACGACGTCGGCCACCTCGCCCGTCTCTGCGCACTGGCCCACGCCGGCGCTACCGCTGCAATGGAGGTGCACTAGCCATGTCCGATGTCCAGATTCACCTGGAGGCCTTCCTCCAGGCGCTCGCCGCCGGCCTGCTGGTCGGAGCGCTCTACGGGTTGATGTGCGTCGGCCTGGCGATCATCTTCGGGATCATGCGGGTCATCAATTTCGCCCAGGGCGATTTCATGATGCTGGGCATGTACGTCACGTACCACCTGTTCGCGGCGATCGTCACCCATGGCCTGCTGAGCCCGGCCCTCGGACCCTACGGGGCGATCCTGCTGGCGGCGCCGGTCATGTTCGCCGTGGGTTGGATCGTGCACTACGCGCTGATCTCGCGGGTCACTGGCCGCCGCACCGCGACCCTCGACGGTGGCGGGCATTACGCCCAGTTGATCCTGACCCTGGGCATCGCGCTGGTGCTGCAGAACGGGGCCATGATGCTGTTCGGCGCCCAGCAGCAATCCATCCGCACACCGCTGTCGAGCAGCGCTTGGGAGCTGGGGCCGCTGTGGGGCGAGGCGGTGAGCATCTTTGTCAACAAGGGCCGCGGGGTGGCCGCAGTGATCTCGGTGGTGGTGATCGGCCTGCTGGCGATGCTGATCAACCGCACCCGCCTGGGGAAGGCGCTGCGCGCCGCGGCCGACAACCCGACCGCCTCGACATACATGGGGGTGGACGTGAACGCCGCCTACCGGATCGCTTTCGCGCTGGGCACCTGCATCACCGCGGTGGCCGGTGGCCTGCTGGCCACCAACTATCCTTTCCACCCGTTCACCGGCCTGGAGTTCGTGATCATCATGTACGCGGGCGTGGTGCTTGGCGGCATCGGCAGCATCCTGGGCGCATTCTGGGGCGGCATGATCATTGGGCTGGTGCAGCAGCTCTCGAGCCTGGTGCTGCCCACCCAGTTGCAGAACGCGGCGATCTTCGTGTTCTTCCTGCTGGTGGTCTCGCTGCGTCCGCAAGGCCTCTTCGGCCGCGTTTCCGAGAGGACCTGAGCCATGAAGCGCATCCCCTCCACCGTCGCGGTGCTGCTCGTGGCGCTGCTCTACCTCGTGGTCGCGCTGCAAGTCCGCAACACGTACTACCAGCTGCTGTTCACGCTGGTGCCCATTTGGGCCTGTTTTGGCCTGTCGTGGAACATGCTCAGCGGCTACACCGGGCTGGTGTCGTTCGGTCACGCCGCCTTCTTCGGCTTCGGCGCCTACGCCACCGTGCTGGGCCAGATCCATTGGGGCTTGCCTCCCTGGATCATGATCCCGGTGTCGGGAGTGATCGGGGCGCTGGCCGGGCTGCTGGTCGGCCTGCCCACCTTCCGGCTGCGGGGCCATTACTTCGCGCTGTCCATGCTGGCCTATCCGCTCGCCCTGCTGTACGTGGCCGAATGGCTGGGGCTGCAGGAGGTAACCTTCCCGATGAAGCAGGCCGATGCGGCGCTGTACATGCAGTTCGCCGATCCCAGGGCGTACACCGTCATCGCGCTGGCGATCCTGGTGGCGTGCGTGCTGGTGTCGATGCGGGTGGAACGCACGCGGTTCGGCCGCTCGCTGATCGCCATCAAGCAAAACGAGGCCGCGGCGGAAGCCGCGGGCATCGACACGCTCCGCTGGAAACTCAAGGCCATCGCGCTGAGCGGTGCGATGGCCGGTGCCATCGGGGGTTTCTACGCAGTGGTGCTGCTGATCGTGACGCCGCAGTCGGTGTTCGGCATGCTGGTTTCGGCGCAGGCGCTCACCGTGTCGATGTTCGGTGGCGTGGGCACGGTGTGGGGGCCCGTCATCGGCGCCGTCATCCTCATTCCGCTCGGCGAGTTGCTGCACTCGCGCCTGGGAGGCACCTATCCCGGCATCCAGGGAGTAATCCTGGGGGTGGCCATCATCGCGGTGATCCTGCTGGCGCCCGAAGGCCTGTTCTGGAAGGTGCGGGATTGGCTGCACGTCCGATCGCGCGCCGATCGCCAGCCACCGCCCGTAGCCGAGCCATCGACCGAACCCGGGCCGCTGGCGGCTGGATCAACGGTCTCATCTTCCCCACGGCCGCGCGTGGCCGACGGCGAGGTGCTGCTCCAGGTGAACCATCTGAGCAAGTCCTTCGGCGGACTACGGGCGGTGCACGACGTGAGCTTCTCGGTGCGTCGCGGGATGATCCTCGGCATTATCGGTCCCAACGGCGCGGGCAAGACCACC
>JAKOND010000315.1 GCA_022702125.1 Burkholderiaceae bacterium | reverse complement strand
AGGTAAGTCTTTCGAGACTGGCGATCCTGTCATTTCATTTTTTTGAAAGCGTTTTGATTTGGACTTCAAATATTCGTTGAATGCGGGGCGATTGACGTTGCATGTCGCAAGCCAAGTTCATTTAAATGAAGAGCCCGACCCTGACGACACTTATTGTCAACCAGGAAAGTCAGCATGAATTAATCACCGACCGCTAGCAAGGCGTTCGGGTCACGCCAATATCAATGCACGGTCCTCATTAGATCCGATCGGCATGTTCCGACACCGCAATCGCACGGCAGTATTTTGGCCCACCCGACAGGAATCGAACCTGTGACATTCAGCTTAGAAGGCTGATGCTCTATCCAACTGAGCTACGGGCGGGTGGCTGACAGCAAGGACTTTTTGCTATCATTTTTGCAGGCCTATACGGAGCGCTCGCATGGGTCGCCCGATGATACTCTGGTCGAGAAGCGCTACCTGCGCCTGTTGCGGGGAATTCAAGCCGGTCCATGGGCCGGACGCCCTTGTCGCCCTTGTAGCTGTCAAGACAGCCTTTTGAAGCACGCGTTCCGACGCTGTCGCGGCCCTCTCTTCGGTTGCAGGTGCGCCGAGCACTCCATGCGCACGGGCTGGGCGGCCGGACATGCTCGAGTGCTTCACTTCGGGCGACAGGTTAGGCAAGGTCCATCGCCGCCATATTTTCGCACTCCACCGATCCGTTCATACGTTTTTCGGAATCCTTGAGCCCAATGACTTCGGCGCACCATCGGTATTTACCGATTATTTTCGAACCCATATGCAAGCCGTCAGCTTCATAAACGATCTTTGCATACATTCCAGGTCCCGCATATTATTTTGCCCATGAACTTCCAAAAATACGAACCGATGCCCGCGCGCATGGCCCCGGCCGAACAGATCCAGGCACCGCCTTTTCGATCCATGGCACTGCCGCGCACGGACATCGACATGGCGCCTCGCAGTGTCTGATCACGCACCCGAAGGATGGCCGGCAATCGCGCTGGCGGGCCCGACCGCGTCGGGCAAGACAGGAGCGGCGCTCGCGATCGCGGCTCGTCTGTCGGAGCGGATAGCCGTGGAGATCGTCAGCGTGGATTCGGCGCTCGTATACCGGGGGATGGACATCGGGACGGCCAAACCCACGGCAGCCGAGCGCGCGGCCGTTCCCCACCACCTGATCGACATTCGCGATCCCTTGCAGCCCTACAGCGCTGCGGATTTTCTGCAGGACGCGTCGCGGGCGGTCGCGGACATCCGCAGCCGGGGCGCGATGCCCTTGTTCGTGGGCGGGACGATGCTGTATTTCAAGGCGCTTTTCGACGGGCTGTCGGCGATGCCGTCCGCCGATGCGCAGGTCCGCGCCGCGATCGATGCCGAGGCGGCGACCCGCGGATGGCCGGCGATGCATGCCGAACTGGCCCGGGTCGACCCGGTCACCGCGGCACGGCTGGCTCCGCAGGACAGCCAGCGCATCCAACGCGCGCTGGAAGTTTTCCGGTCGAGCGGCAGGCCGCTCTCCTCCTGGCATGCGGCACCCACGGCGGCGGCTCCGGGGTTGTGCGGTGTCGATCGGATGGTGTCCTTGGAGCCGACCGAGCGCGGCTGGCTGCACGACCGCATCGCGCGGCGTTTCGACGCCATGCTGGACGCCGGTTTTCTCGATGAGATGCGAATGCTGCGCATGCGCGGCGACCTGCGCCCCGAACTGCCGTCGATGCGCTGCGTCGGCTACCGGCAGGCCTGGGAGTATCTGGACGCTCTGGGCATCCAGGGCGCCGATGTGTCGGGGCCGGAGGCATCGCGACGCCTGGAAGGCTTGCGCGCCGGCGGAGTCGCAGCGACCCGCCAACTGGCCAAGCGCCAGATGACCTGGCTGCGCTCGATGCCCGGACGGCAGGTGGTGGCGGCCGATGCGCCCGACGCGTTGCGGCAGGTGTTGCAGCGGATGGATGCGATGCTGGCGCCCACCTCGGCGCGACCGCGTTCGGACAACAGGAGAATCGCATGAGCCTGAAGGTGCGCGGCCTGTCCAAGCATTACGGCGCCCCGCCCGATGCGGTGCCGGTTTTCCAGAATATCAGTTTCGATGCCGAGCCCGGAGAATTCGTGGCGATCGTCGGGCAGTCGGGCGTGGGCAAATCCACGCTGCTGAACTGCCTGGCCGGGCTGGACAGGTGGAACGCGGGCAGCGTGACCGTCGGGGGCACCGACCTGGGGGCGATGGACGACACCCAGCGCGCGCTCTGGCGCCGGGAGCGGGTCGGCTTCGTCTTCCAGGCCTTCCATGTGCTGCCCCACCTGGACGTGGCGCAGAACGTCGCGCTGCCGCTGATGCTGCTGGGCCAGACCGGCCCGCCCGCTGCGGCACGGGTGGAATCCGTGCTGGACGCGGTCGGCCTGGACGGTCTGGGCGGCCGGCTGCCGCAGCAGCTGTCGGGCGGACAGTTGCAACGGGTGGCGATCGCGCGCGCTTTGGTGCATCGTCCTAAACTATTGCTTGCCGACGAGCCCACAGGCAACCTCGATCCCGTCACCGCGACGCAGGTGCTGGACGTGCTGATCGGTCAAGCCCGCGATCAGAAGGCACTGCTGTTGTTGGTGACCCACTCGGAAACCGCAGCGAATCGTGCAGATCGGATCCTCTACCTGACCGGCGATGGTGTCAGAATGTAATCTCGGCTATTTACTTGGTTTTTCATTGCTTACAGCCTGGCAAAACGGGCTACGCTCAATGCTTGTATGTGTGGGCGGGTGGGATTGCCGCAGCTCATCGGCATTCCTGCAAGAACGCCCCGCCTCTTCCATGAAAGTCAAGCTTCTACCGATCAGTCTCGTCGTCCTGCAAGTCCTGTTGCTCAGCGCGTTCGCTTGGCTGCTGTTCTATGCCTTGCACGAGGCGACATGCAAGCCGGGTGCCGCAACGACGGACGGCTACGGCGCGGGCGGGTCCGCAACGGGCTGCCATGCCTTCGGCGTGGTCGGCGTGCTCGCCTCCACCGCGCTGCTGGCGGGCCTCTGGTATGCGACACGGCTGCAGCAGCGCAACCTGCGCACCAGCGAGAAACGCTTCCAGTCCCTGTGCGAGCAGGTGCAGCACATCTCGGTGCAAGGCTACGATTCCAACCACCGGGTGATCTTCTGGAACAGCGCCAGCGAGAAGCTGTACGGGTATTCGCGCGAGGAGGCCATGGGGCGCCGCCTGGAAGACCTGATCATCCCGTCCGACCAGCGCCAGGCGGTATCCGAGCTCATCGACCGCTGGCTGGCGGAGAACAAGCCGGTTCCCTCGGGCGAACTGGTGCTGCGTCGCAAGGACGGCGCGCCGGTCAACGTGTTCTCCAGCCACACCATGCAGTACGACAGCCGCGGCAATGCGGAACTGTATTGCGTGGACGTGGACATCAGCCAGAACAAGCAGTCCGAGCAGACGATCTGGCAGCAGGCCAATTTCGACGCGCTGACGCAGCTGCCCAACCGCGCGATGTTCCGGGAACGGCTGGCCCGCGAGATCATGCAGTCCGGCCGCAACGATGCGAAGCTGGCGCTGCTGTACCTGGACCTGGACAATTTCAAGGCGGTCAACGACACGCTCGGCCACGGCACCGGCGACCTGCTGCTGCAGGAGGCCGCGCGGCGCCTGCTCTCCTGCGTGCGCGACACCGACACCGTGGCGCGCTCGGGCGGCGACGAGTTCGCGGTGATGCTGGCGGACCTGCACGACCCCGACCGCATCTCCGACGTCTCGGAAACCATCCTGCGCCGCATGGCGGAACCGTTCCACCTGGGAAGCCAGCCGGTCTACCTGTCGTCGAGCATCGGCATCACCTGTTTCCCCGACGATGCGGTCGATGCCGACGCGATGATCCAGAACGCCGACCAGGCGATGTACGCCGCGAAGGACGAGGGGCGCAACCGCTGCCGCTACTTCACCACCGCCATGCAGAAGACGGCGCAGGACCGCATGCGGCTGACCAACGACCTGCGCAACGCGCTGCCGCTGGAGCAGCTCGAACTGCACTACCAGCCGATCGTCGAACTCACCAGCGGCCGGATCCACAAGGCCGAGGCGCTGCTGCGTTGGCGCCACCCGGTTCGCGGCGTGGTGAGCCCGGCCGAATTCATCCCGGTGGCCGAGGACACCGGCCTGATCGTCGGCATCGGCGACTGGGTGTTCCGCGAGGGCGCGCGCATCGCGGCGCGCTACCGCGCGACGCACGATCCCGACTTCCAGATCAGCGTCAACACGTCCGCGGTGCAGTACCGCCAGGGCGGCATCGACCACGCCGCCTGGCTGGCGCACCTGCAGCGGCTGGGCCTGCCGGGCAAGTCGATGCTGGTGGAGATCACCGAGAGCGTGATCATGGATTCCCATTCCGCCGCGCCCGAGCAGCTGCCGAAGTTCCGCCACGCGGGCATCCAGGTGGCGATCGACGATTTCGGCACGGGCTATTCCTCGCTCGCCTACCTGACGCTGTTCGATCTCGATTTCCTGAAGATCGACCGCTCCTTCGTCGCCAACCTGGCGCCCGGCAGCAGCAGCCTCGCGCTGTGCGAGGCCATCATCGCGATGGCGCACCGCATCGGCCTGGCCGTGGTGGCCGAGGGCATCGAAACCCAGGAGCAGCGCGACCTGCTGGCCGCCGCCGGTTGCGATTACGGCCAGGGCTACCTGTTCTCGCGCCCGCTCGACCTGGCGGCCTTCGACGCATTCCTCTCGAAACAGCGCGAGCGGCAGTCGATCCCGGCCTGAGGGCATCGGCCGGCAAGGCCACCCGGCGGCCGGACACCGGCCCTGCGCCGGCGACCGCCACAATGGCGTGATGCGCGCCCTCCTCCGCACCTTCTCCTGGCAGGAAGCCCGCCAGCATCCCTGGCGCCACCTCGCGGCCGTGGCGGCCGTCGCCCTGGGGGTGGCGCTGGCGTTCTCGGTGCACCTGATCAACGCGTCGGCGCTCGACGAGTTCTCGCAGGCGGTGCGCGCCGTCGGCGGCCAGCCCGACGTCGAACTGCGCGCGGTGCGCGAAACCTTCGACGACCGGGTGTTCGACGCCGTGGCACGCCATCCGGGCGTGGCGATCGCCGCGCCGGTCCTGGAGATCGCCACGACGGTACGCACGCAGGCCGGAACGGATGCCGGGGACCAGGGCGGCGCCCGCCGGGTGCCCCTGCGGGTCGTGGGCCTCGACGGCCTGCTGGCGGCCCGCATCGCCACCACCCTCGCGCCGGTGCCGCTCGCCGGCGCCGACCGGCTGGCGCTGTTCGCGCCCGATGCGGTCTTCCTCAACGCCGCGGCGCGCCAGGCGCTGGGACTGGCCGGCGCCGACCGCGCCGGCGCCGTGCTGTCGCTGCAGGCCGGGCCGCGGACGCGCGCGGTGCGGCTGGCCGGCACGGTGGCGGCGGGCGGCACGCCGCTGGCGGTGATGGACATCGGCGCGGCGCAGGACCTGTTCGAGCGCACCGGGCGGCTGTCGCGCATCGACCTGCGGCTGGCCGCC
>JAKOND010000303.1 GCA_022702125.1 Burkholderiaceae bacterium | reverse complement strand
GGGAGGGTCGGGATGCGAGGGATCGTCATGAATGTCTCCTGTTGTGAAAGTCGATGGCTTCTGGTATCGGTGGGTGGGTCTGCGATGCCGTCTACAGCGGAGGAAGGCGCTAGGCGCGATGGAGGGGGAGCGGGTGACTGGACGGACGTCCGCACCCCGGTTCAGAGGTATTCCATGTTGCCGTCGACGCTGATGGCCTGGCCGGTGATATTGCGGGCGGCCGGGGACGCCAGGAACAGTGCCATGGCGGCCACGTCTTCGAGCGTGACCATGCGCCGCAAGGAAATCTTTCCCAGGTACTCGGCACGCATCGCCTCGGGCGAGACCCCCATCGCCGCGGCCCGCGCGCCGATGACGCCGTTCATCCGCTCGCCCTCGACGGTGCCGGGCAGGATGGCATTGACGCGCACGCCGTCCGGTCCGAGTTCGATCGCCAGCGACTTCATCAGTCCCACGATCGCCCACTTGGTCGCGGCATAGGGCGTGCGGTAGGGATAGCCGAGCCGGCCGGCGACCGAGCTCATGGCGATCAGCAAGGGATTCCGGTCCGAGGCCTGGAGCATCGGCACCGCGCGCTTCGCGAAATAGAACTGGCTGTTGAGGTTGACCGCGACGGTGCGCTCCCAGTCCGTGCACCGCAGGTCCTGGATCGCGCCGGTGGGCCCCGCGATGCCGACGTTACTCACCAGCACGTCCAGCCCGCCCAGACTGCCCTGTACGTCATCGAAGACGCCGTCCACATCGGCCAAGACCGAGGCATCGGCGAGGCTGGAGGTGATGTCCGGCCGCTCGGCGCTCAGCCGGTCCAGCGCAGCGCGATCGATGTCGCAGACGTGCACCCGTGCCCCGGCCTCGTGGAAGGCCTTTGCGACCGCCGCGCCGATGCCCGCGCCGCCGGCGGAGACCAGGACCCGGAGACCGGGCGCGGGGCGGAGTGAGTCGAGGATGCTCATGGTTCAAGACAGCAGTGGAGGGTGGGAGGGGCCAGATGCAGTGTCCGGGAAGCCGCACCGTCGGGCTATATGCACGGCGCACACTTGAATACCCCTTCCAGTGTTCGCCAGAGACATCGTTCAAGAGACCGCGGCGCCTTGCGCTCTGCTAGCCTGCGCGCCATGAGCACCTATTTCCGGGATACCGCCGGCTTGCGGCCTGACGCGTCCGAGGCCGCTTCGGGAGAAATCGTCGGCGGACTGCTGGACCTGCTCCATCGCAATGCGCCGGCCGAGGCGTTCGCGGCCCTGCTCGCGAAGGTCGACGCCCTGCCCGACGCGCTGCCCGAGAAACCCGGCTTGATCGAGCGGGTGCGGATGGCAACGGCAGTACGCAACCGGATCGAAATGCACGAGCAACGGGAACGCGGCATGCTCGCGGTGATCGAGTCGGCGCAGGATCTGTCCGGCAGGCTCGACCTGCAGGAGCTGTTGAAGGCGATCACCACCCGGGCCCGGAACCTGATGGGCGCTCACCTCTGCTGGCTGACGGTGGTGGATGCGCAGTCCGGTACCTTCCAGGTGGTGGCGGCCGACGGGGCGATCTCGCTGCGCACCTCCGGCATGACTGCGGGACGGAACCTCGGCGTCGCCGGTGTCGTGACCGCCACCCGTCTCCCGTTTTCGACGCCGGACTATCTCCACGACACCCGATTCGTGCACGATCCGGCCCTGGACGAGACTTTCCGCGACGAAGGCATCGCCGCCCTGGTCGGCGTGCCACTGATTCGCGAGAACCAGGTCATCGGCCTCCTTTTCGTGGCCGACCGCTACCACCGCTCGCACACCGCGCTCGACGTGTCCATCCTGTGCACCCTGGCCACGCATGCGGCGCTCGCCATCGGCAACGCCCGGGCGTTCGCGGAAGCGCAGGAGGCGCTCCACCGCGCCGACCGGGCCCATTCGGAGCTGGAGCGGCATGTCCGCGATGTGCAGGGTGCGACGGAGGCCCATGAGCAGCTGACCTCGTTACTGGCGAAAGGCGCGCCCCTCGGCGTCCTGTGCGCATCGATCGCGCGGCAGCTCGGCGGGGACATTCTGGTGCTCGACGAGGCCGGTCAAGTCATCGGCATCGGCGCCGCGCTCGTCGAGACGGGGACGGCGGCCAGCGCCTACGCGGCCGGCGGAGAACACAGCCTGGCACTGAGCCGCGCCCTTCGCGAGAGCCGCAAGGCAGGACGGTCAGTTCCGGCCTACGAACACCACGGCGAACTTTGCCGCGCGATCGCCGTCATCGGCGGCAACGACATGCTCGGCGCGGTGCTGCTGTTTCGAGGCGAAGACCTCGGAGGCGTCGCCCTGCGCACCTTCGAGCGGAGTTCGAACGTCATCGGCGTGGTGCTGCTGTCGCAGGAACGCGCCGAGGCCGAGAAGAGCCGGGATATGTCGTCGCTGCTGCGCACGCTCATCGCCCCGCGCCAAGGAGAGCCCCGGCTGTCGCACGAACGCGCCGCGCGTTTCGGGCTGGACCTGTCGCAGCCGCTCGTCCTGCTGGTTGTCGATTTCCAGCAGTCGACCACCGGTTTCTGGTCACGCCGCCTGCGTGCGGATATTTTGACGGACGAGCAGGTGCTGGACGATGTCGATGGGGCCCTGGTGCTCATCTGCAGTGCCGTGCGGGCGTATGGCGCCATCGAGCGCTTCAAGGCGTTCTTCGGCAGGCAGACCGGCCATCACTACCTGGGTGTACTGTCGCGCCCAGTGGCCTCCGCGGCCGAGGTACCGGCGGTATACGCCGCGACACGGCGCGGCTTGTCAGTGCTCGGCCGGCTCGGCATGCGCAGCGGCATCGTCGCCCAGCACGAACTGGCGCTGTATTCGGTGCTTTTTGAGACGCACGACCATGCAAGCCTGACATCGTTCCTCCATGCGGTCCTTGGTCCCCTCATCGTGAACGACGGCAAGCGCGGCCTGGAGCTGGCTTCAACGCTGCTTGCCTATTTCGACAATAACCAGAACGCCAAGGCGACCGCCTCGCGCCTCGACCTCCACGTCAACACCGTGCGCCAGCGGCTCGCGAGCGTGGCAGAGCGACTCGGGCCTTGGAGCGACGCCAGCCGCGCCTTGGAACTTCATATGGCGTTGCGCTTGTGGAATCTCTGCGCAGCTGACGGATCCACCAAGGCGGTGCCGACCGAACGCTGAGGATGGCCCGCACGAATCGGTTCGATGTGCCGTGCATCGCCCGTACAAGCAGGGGATCGGTGACGATCGGACTCGCCCTCCGATGCGGAGCCCCAATGGTCGGCGCACGGGGCAAGCGCCAGAGCCCTGCGTGGCGTGCTTCAGAGCAGAAAGCCCTTGGCCATGGTCGCGATCTCGACCTTCGGCAAGTCGAGTTCGCGCGCCAGATCCCGCCATCCCGAAACCACTCCGCGCACCTCTTCCACGATGGCAGAGGCCTCCCTGGCATCCAGACGATAGAACCCGGCAGTGTTCAACAACGGTTCGAGCGAGGAAGCGTCCGACGCCCCGTCCCAGGTCAGCGCATGGTGGCTCTTGACCGGGCTGGGATTGATATCGAATGCAGGCGCGAGGCGCCAGCCGGACGGGCTGAGCAGGAAGCCGTGGTTGCGCAGGTGGTCGTCGCGGTTGCCCACGAAGAGATTGAAGACGGCCCGACGGAACAGTTGCCGCAGATCGTCCGACAGGCCCGTGCCCCCGTTGTCTTCCAGGGCCTGCACCACATGGAGATAGCTGCCGCCGGCCTGGCTGTCGTGCCGTTCGGTCAGCGTCATCGCACTGGCGTACATCCGCCGGGCATGCGGTGCACCGCCCACCCCTGCGACGCGGTCGAATCGCTTCACGGCATAGGTCCAGTACCGGTCGCCCAGGTGCAGGCGATCGGCTTCGGGCATGTCGACCTTCGCGCTCCGCGCGAGCCGATGGACCAGGTATTCCCAACTGCCCCAGTCGTAGGTGTCGTTGTGCCCCGGAAACTTGGCCAGCCACAGCGCCCCGTCCGGGCCGGTGTAAGTGGCCTTCGGGCGGGCGCCGCCCAACGACGTGCCGGGCGCCACCAGCATGGACAGCCATTGCTCGTACTCCGGCAGGTCTTCCGGACGCGGGCCATCGAGTTTCTTGGCCACCATCGCCAGTTCGCGCAGATCCGTGACAGGCCGCGCAGGCAGCGGACCGTTGTCCAGAAACACCCTGTCGGGCGGGCTCCGAAAACGCAGCGCCCCCGAACGGGTGAAATCATTCACGCCGAGCATGAAGAACATGTCGTTCATGCGCACGCATGCGCGCTTCTGATCGGCGGCGGACTTGATCTCGCGCCGCTCCATCAACACCCGCCCCCACCGGTCGGGCGCGCTGTCCGCGAAGACGCCGAATCCCCGGCCATCGCGGGAATGCTGTTCGCCCTCGACCAAGTCGAGTTGCGGATCGATCGAGATCGCCAATACCGACGACAGCCATGCTTCGGTGTATTCGAAGCTGGGCGGAAGGTCGACCCGCTCCTCTCCCGGAAACAGGTTCCCGATGTGCGCGATAGGACCCAGTTCCGCCGCGTCGAGATGGACTTCCACACAGGCCCGGTGCACCGTTTTCTTCTTTGCCATGGGCGCGCCTACGTTCAGCGAGGCTCGGTCTTGCGGCCGCGGGCGCGCAGCGAACGAGCATCCTGCAGCTTCATGCCCAGCGTGTCCTGGCTGGCCACCTGTTCGATGTCGCCCTCCAGGCGGAGCACCCGCAAGGCCTTGAGGTAGGAGCCCAGCGACACATTGGGATCGCCGGCTTCCAGACGGGCCAGTGTCTTGGGGTCGATGCCCACCCGTTCGGCGAACAGGGTTGCCGACAGATCGCGACGTGCCCGGGCCAGTTCGATGCGCTGGCCGAGGCCGGACGCCAGCTTCGCAAGGGTCGGTGTGAGGGTGCGTCTGATCCGGGGCATCGAGACATACTTTCCTGAAATCTCAAGTTTTCCAGGAAAGTATATCCCTTAGGCGTGAGGAGCTTCGCAGACGGGCAAGTGACGAAACCCACGGGCCTGAACATTGCAGGTCGTCTGCCCCCGATGCAGGAGACAGCAATGACCACGCACCGGCTTGGCGATGGTGGGAATGCGGTCAATCGAGATGGCCTACCCGGAGCGCTGACGCCGCAGCGCATCATCTCTCCTGAATGACCGATCCATGTCGGCGGCAACCAGCCGGACCCAGTTTGCCGGTCCGGTGGCCGCGCGAGCGAGAATGCCCCACCGCATCCTCAGCCGCCAGCGTTTTCCGCGGGGGACGCTGGCATTCATGCCGCGGCTTTCCACAGCAGAGCACGCGCCGATCGGGGTTTGCGCCTGGCCGGCGCCGGGAATGGACAGGGGTGGCTGGCGCAAAACGAGACCGAGTCCATCTCGCGATGCGGGACAGCCCGGGAAGCCGGCGCTACCAGGTGCTTGGGCTGCATGGGCTGCTCGGCGCGGCCCGATCGCCCGCCCACCCTGGGGGTGGCTTGATGCATCGCCTGCGGACCTGCCGTGAGCCAGCCGAAACGACGCGGCGGTCCCCTGGCGGCGGCGGCACTGGGAAGCGCCAACACCACCGGTCGACGAACCGCGAGCCCATGACGGCGGCGGCCTGCGACCGCAAGGCCTCGTTGGATGCCGAAGCGGCGTTCGAAGCGAATGCGCGGCTCGCCCGAGCCTGCGGACCGGGCATGCGTGCGCGCCACCACCCGGCGGTGCTGGCCCGGACGCTCGCTGCTTTCGGCGCCCCGCCTGGCCGTCCGGCTGCCCAACCGGCATCACCGCATGACGTTGATGCGCCACCATCCGGGGACGCGCAACGATCGCGCGCGATGCATCCACGATGGTCCGCGTCGTTCGATGGCTCCGCGGCCTTGATAGACGGGCAGACGGACAGACGGGCTATGGGACCGCGGTCGTCGAAACGTGCGGATGTCCTTTTCCCCTTCCCCCGCCGGGGCCGGAGGCCGCCGACCCGAAGGGCCGTCGACGAACTCCTTGCGCAATGCCGGACTCCCGGGGAAGCCGCCGTACGTCCTCGGAGCGTGCGCGGTGGCGCCGTGCATCGGGCGCAGCATCGGCATCGTCGCCTCCTGCGTCCCGGGTGGGGTCGGCAGCCGCTTCCATTTTTCCGGAGGAAGCTGCTGAGGAGCCCCGGCCGACTCGCGATGCGCATTCACCAACCGGGTCCCTGCCCCATGGGTTCCGAGGATTCCGGGTCCGGCGCAGGGTACGGATGCACGGGGCTGACGGCGACGGCCTGGTTGCGGCCTTGCAGCTTGGCTCGGTACAACGCCTCGTCCGCGGACCTCAGCAAGTTCGCGACGTCGCACGAGGCGGAGGGAACCACGGCCGAAACCCCCAGGCTGATCGTCACGCGCTGGTGGCGTGCGGTGGCATGCGGAATGCGGGAATCGAAGACGGCAGCACGCGCCTCTTCCGCCACCCGCATCGCCCCCGCCAGATCCGTCTCCGCCAGGAGCAGCACAAATTCCTCGCCGCCGTAGCGTGCCGGGAAATCCTCCGCGCGCCGGCACACCCCCCGCAGCATCTTTCCGACCTGCTGCAGGCACCGATCGCCGGCCGCATGGCCGTAGTGGTCGTTGAATTTCTTGAACTCGTCCACGTCGATCATGACGACCGCCAAGGGCCGGCGGTGGCGTTGCGCGCTTTTGAAAGCGCGGGAGAGCAGCCTGTCGAAGTAGCGCCGGTTGGGCACGCCCGTGAGGCTGTCGTTGAAAGCCAGTTTCGTCAGCTGGCGGTTGGCCCGGTCGAGCGTGCGTCGCGCCTCCACCGCCTTGGCTTCGGCCTCTTCGCGGATGCGCATCGAGGCGACGATGTAGCGGCCCGCCAGCAGCGTCGCGCCGCACAGCATGAGGATCACGGACGTCAGCATGAGCGCCACCCGCCTCCACTCCCGGAACACCTCGTCCTTGCCCATCGCGATCGTCACGATGATCGGATAGTCCTTCGGATGGGTGAAGTTCATCAGGCGCATCACCCCGTCGTAGGGCGAGCGCTGCTCGCTCAGCCCGGCGGCCTGCGTGGCGGCCATCTGCACCAGGGGCGATTCGAGGACCTCCTTGTTGATGAAGCCCTCCGCATAGGGTTTGCGCAGCATCAGCTTGCCGTTCAGCGTCAGCGACAGGGCCCCTTCCCGACCGACATCGATCCTCTCGATCATTTCGCGGAAATAGGCGAGCCGGATCGTCGCGATGGCCACGCCGATGAACTGGCCGCTTTCGTCGTTGAGCCGCCGCGACATGGGAATGATCCATTCGCCCGAGGACCTGCTGACCACGGGCGAGCTGATCTGCGTATTGAGACTCTGCGAATGCCGGTGGTGGATGAAGTAATCCCGGTCGGCGTTGTTGTAAGGCTTCAGGTCCTTGACCTGCGACGAAGCGAGCCAGCGTCCCTCGCGGTCGTAGACGAACAGCCCCCGCAGCTGTTCGACCTTGACGGTCTTGTTGACCAGGGCCGGCCGCAGCCGGTCCATGGCGGCAGGACCCAGCCCGCTGCGCTCGACCTCGAACACCACATCCTCCAGCACGTGCTCGACATCGAGCAGCGAGGCGTTGATCTGCTGCGAGACCGACCGCGACAGGTTGGACGCGGATAGCACCGCCTGGCGTTTCGTATTGGTCCACGACAGGTAGACGAACCAGGCGTTGAGCGCGAGCAGCGCGGCGCACACGCCGCAGACCAGCAGTTGGGTTTTCCTGACGGCACCCCAGCGGGGCGCGGCAGGCGCCGCGGCGGAGGATCCTGCAGGCGTGGATTCGCTTTCCTCGCCGAGGGGGAATTGGTATGCGCTGTCTTCGAATCGAAGCATGGTCTCCTGACGTTCGGCAGAGGCAGGGACCGGGCCCATGCCGACCCGGGTCCGCGCCGCGCAACGCTGGCTTAGAAGGATTCCCAATCGTCACTGTCGCCTGTTGCCGCGGCAGCCGCTGCCTTCGGAGCAGGCTTGACCAGGGGGGCCTTGGCCTTTGCCGGCGCCGCCAGCGCGGAGGGCTTGCGCACGGCAGTGGCTGGCGTCGGCGTCGGCGTCGGCGCATGGAAAGCGGCCCGCAGTATCTTAGCCGCCTCGGCGCCGTGCGCCAGCTTGAAGACCGACACCGCACGCACCATGTCGTCGGCCTGGGCGCGCAGGCTCGATGCGGCCGCGGCCGACTCCTCCACCAGCGCCGCGTTCTGCTGCGTGGCCTGGTCCATCTGCGTGACCGCCTCGCCCACCTGCGCCACCCCCTGGCTCTGCTCGCGGCTGGCCGAGCTGATCTCGCCCATGATGTCGGTGACGCGCTGGATGGAGCTCACCACTTCCGTCATCGTGCTGCCGGCCTTGTCCACCAGCACCGTGCCCTGCTGCACGCGGGTCACGCTGTCGCCAATCAAGGCCTTGATCTCCTTGGCCGCCTCGGCGCTCCTCTGCGCGAGGCTGCGCACCTCGCTCGCCACCACCGCGAAGCC
>JAKOND010000301.1 GCA_022702125.1 Burkholderiaceae bacterium | reverse complement strand
TGCATCGAGAACGGGCTGGTGCATGTGCGCACCCGGCAGGGGTCGTGGCTGCTGCCGCCGCACCGCGCCGGCTGGGTGCCGCCGGGCATGCCGCACACGGCCGGCATCAGCGGGGTGATGAGCGGTTGGAACGTGCTGGTCGCGCCCGGGGCCGCGCGGGCCGCGGTTGACGGCGCCGCGACGCAAGAGGGCCGCGATCGTCGCGGCCTTCGTCCGGGCGCGGGCCGCGAGCGCCGCAGCCGGGAGGAGAGACGGCGGGTGGAGAGGATCGCCATCGGATGGGAAGGGAAGGACCGGGGAAGGGGCCGGGGACCGCGCCCCGGCGGGAAGGCCGGCGCCGGGCGCGAAACGGGCCGCTCCCGTAAAATCGCGGCCTTTTCCTGGCGTCCGTCCGGACCGCCCGCGCCCCGCCGCCCCCTCCCGTCCGGACCGATCGTCCCCGCTTTGCCCCCCATGAACGCCCTGCCCCACGCCGCCCCCGACTGGACCGCCGACGCCGAACCCGTGTCCGCGACCGCCTCCGCCAAGATCGAGCGCGAGACGCACAAGCTCGAGAAGCGCCTGTGCCGCGAGGTCGGCCGCGCCATCGGCGACTACCGCATGATCGAGGACGGCGACAAGGTCATGGTGTGCATGTCCGGCGGCAAGGACAGCTACGGCCTGCTCGACATCCTCATCAAGCTCCGGCAGCGCGCGCCGATCCGCTTCGACCTGATCGCGGTCAACCTCGACCAGAAGCAGCCCGGCTTCCCCGAGCACGTGCTGCCCGAGTACCTGGCGGCGACGGGCGTGCCCTTCCACATCGAGAACCAGGACACCTACAGCATCGTCAAGCGCGTCATCCCCGAGGGCAAAACCACCTGCGGCCTGTGCAGCCGGCTGCGGCGCGGCATCCTCTACCGGGTGGCCGACGAGCTGGGCGCCACCAAGGTCGCGCTCGGCCACCACCGCGACGACATGCTGCAGACCTTCTTCCTCAACATGTTCTTCGGCGCCAAGCTGAAGGGCATGCCGCCCAAGCTGGTCAGCGACGACGGCAGGCACGTGGTGATCCGGCCGCTGGCCTACGTGGCCGAGAAGGACCTGGTGCGCTGGGCCCAGCACCGCCGGTTCCCGATCATCCCCTGCACCCTGTGCGGCAGCCAGGAGAACCTGCAGCGCCAGCAGGTCGGCGAGATGCTGCGCGAGTGGGAGAAGAAGTTCCCCGGCCGCATCGAGAACATGCTCTCCGCGCTGCAGAACGTGGTGCCCTCGCACCTGGCCGACCGGGCGCTGCACGACTTCGCCGGCCTGCGCGCCACCGGCGTCGCCAGCGAGGACGGCGACAAGGCCTTCGACCCGGAATCCTACGCATCGCCCGCGCCCGCCGGGCTGCCGGGGCTGCAGGTCGTGCGCCTCTGAATCCCGCTGCGGCCGCGCGGCCGCGGGCAGCGTTCCGCGGCATCCGCGCGGCCGGCAGGCCCGACGCGCTTCGCGTCCATCGCACCGGATAATGCAGGCGGTCCGCCGCCGTCGCCACCGCTTTCGCGGCAGCGCGGCATGTCCTCCACCACCTCCCGCCCGCACGCCATGCCCGCTACCGCCTCCCCCTCCCTCGTCCGACGCGCCGCCTGCGGCGCCCTGCTGCTGGCCGCGGCGGCCGGCGGCCTGCCGGCCTTCGCCCAGGCGCCCGCGTCCAAGTCGGTCGCGGTCACCGCCATCGTGGAGCATCCGGCGCTCGACGCGATCCGCGACGGCGTGCGCGAGGCGCTCCGGCAGGCCGGCTACGAGACGGGCAAGAACCTGAAGTGGGACTACCAGAGCGCCCAGGGCAACACCGGCACCGCCGCGCAGATCGCGCGCAAGTTCGTCGGCGACAAGCCCGACGCCATCGTCGCCATCGCCACCCCGTCGGCGCAGGCGGTGGTGGCCGCGACCAAGACCATCCCGGTGGTCTATTCCGGCGTCACCGACCCGGTGGCCGCGCAGCTGGTCAAGGACTGGAAGCCCTCGGGCACCAACGTCACCGGCGTGTCGGACCTGCTGGTGCTCGACAAGCAGATCGCGCTGATCCGGCAGCTGGTGCCGGGCGCCAAGCGCATCGGCATGGTCTACAACCCCGGCGAGGCCAACTCGGCGGTGGTGGTCAAGCAGATGCGCGAGCTGCTCTCGGCCGCCGGCCTGACGCTGGTCGAGGCCGCCGCGCCGCGCTCTGTGGACGTGGGCGCCGCCGCCCGCACCCTGATCGGCAAGGTCGACGCGATCTACACCAACACCGACAACAACGTGGTGTCGGCCTACGAGGCGCTGGTGAAGGTCGGCAACGACGCGAAGATCCCGCTCGTCGCCGCCGACACCGACAGCGTCAAGCGCGGCGCGGTCGCCGCGCTGGGCATCGACTACCGCGACCTGGGCCTGCAGACCGGCCGCCAGGTGGTGCGCATCCTCAAGGGCGAGGCGCCCGGCGCCATCGCCAGCGAGACCAGCGACAAGCTCGAACTGGTGCTCAACGCCGGCGCCGCGAAGAAGCAGGGCGTGACCCTGCCGCCCGAGCTGCGCAAGACCGCCAAGACCGTCATCGAATGAGCCCCGCGGGACCCGCGCCGCACGCCGCGCGCGCGTTCCGCCCGACCCGATCCCCCTGCCCCCCGACGACCCGATGACGACGAACCGATTCCTCCCCCCCGCCTCCCCGCCCCGCCGCCTGCTGGCCGGCGCGCTGCTGCTGGCCGCCTGCGGCCTGCCGGCCCTCGGGCAGGCGCAGGCGCCCGCGCCCAAGGCGGTGTCGGTCACCGCCATCGTGGAGCATCCGGCGCTCGACAGCATCCGCGACGGCGTGCGCGACGAACTCAAGGCCCACGGCTACGAGGCCGGCAGGAACCTGAAGTGGGATTACCAGAGCGCCCAGGGCAACGCCGGCACCGCCGCGCAGATCGCGCGCAAGTTCGTCGGCGACCGGCCCGACGTCATCGTCGCGATCACCACGCCCTCGGCGCAGGCGACGGTCGCCGCGACCCGGACCGCGCCGATCCCGGTGGTCTACTCCGGCGTCACCGACCCGGCAGCGGCGCAGCTCGCGAAGAACGGCGAGGCCACCGGCACCAACGTCACCGGCCTGTCCAACCTGCTCCGGCCCGCCACCCAGGTCGGGCTGATCCGCCAGCTGCTGCCGGACGCCAGGCGCGTCGGCATGGTCTACAGCCCCGGCGAGGCCAACTCGGTGGTCGTGGTGCGGCAGATGAAGGAAGAACTCGCGAAGCACGGCATGGCGCTGGTCGAGGCCGCCGCGCCGCGCTCGGTGGACGTGGCCGGCGCCGCGCAGAGCCTGGTCGGCAAGGTCGACGCGATCTACACCAGCACCGACAACAACGTGGTGTCCGCCTACGAGGCGCTGGTCAAGGTGGGCAACGACGCGAAGATCCCGCTGATCGCCGCCGATGCCGACAGCGTGCGCCGCGGCGCCACCGCGGCGCTGGGCCTGAACTACTACGACTTCGGCCGCCAGACCGGCGCGATCGTGCTGCGCATCCTGCGCGGCGAGAAGCCCGGCGCGATCCGCACCGAGACCAGCGACCGGCTGGAGCTGGTGGTCAACCAGGCCGCGGCCAAGCGCCAGGGCGTGGCGGTGCCGCCGGCGCTGCTCAAGGCCGCCCGCACCGTCTACCAGTAGGCGTCCCGGACGCATCCAAGGAATCCACGGTCCATGTCGCTGTACTCCCTCTGGGGCGCGCTGGAGATCGGCCTGGTCTTCAGCCTGGTCGCGCTCGGCGTGCTCATCACCTTCCGCATCCTGCAGTTCCCCGACCTGACGGTGGACGGCAGCTTCCCGCTCGGCGGCGCGGTCGCGGCCACGCTGATCGCGGCCAAGGTCGATCCCTTCGCCGCGACGGCCGCCGCGGTGGCCGCCGGGGCGGCGGCGGGCTTCGTCACCGGCTGGCTCAACGTGCGCCTCAAGATCATGGACCTGCTCGCCAGCATCCTGATGATGATCGCGCTCTATTCGATCAACCTGCGCATCATGGGCAAGCCCAACGTGCCGCTGATCACCGAGCCGACCGTCTTCACCGGATTGCCGCAGTGGCTGCCCGACTACATCGAGCGGCCGCTGGCGCTGCTGCTGGTGGTGGCGGTGGTCAAGCTGCTGCTCGACGCCTTCTTCTCGTCCGAGATCGGCCTGGCGCTGCGCGCCACCGGCGCCAACGCCCGCATGGCGCGTTCGCAGGGCGTCTCGACCGGCGCGGCCACGCTCGCCGGCATGGCGCTGGCCAACGCGCTGGTGGCCTTCGCCGGCGCGCTCTTCGCGCAGAGCCAGGGCGGGGCCGACATCTCGATGGGCATCGGCACCATCGTCATCGGCCTGGCCGCGGTCATCGTCGGCGAGAGCGTGCTGCCGGCGCGCCGGCTGGTGTGGATGACGCTGGCCGTCGTCCTGGGCGCGGTGCTCTACCGCTTCTTCATCGCGCTGGCGCTCAACAGCGACTTCATCGGCCTGCAGGCGCAGGACCTGAACCTGGTGACCGCGGTGCTGGTGGCGCTGGCGCTGGTGCTGCCGCGCTGGAAGCGCCAGTTCTCGCAGCGGCGCCTGCGCGCCGCCCGCAAGGCGGGAGGCTGACCGACATGCTCGACGCACGCGATCTCCGCATCACCTTCAACCCCGGCACGCCGATCGAGAACCGCGCGCTGCGCGGGCTCTCGCTGCAGATCCCGACCGGGCAGTTCGTCTCGGTCATCGGCTCCAACGGCGCCGGCAAGTCCACCTTCCTCAACGCCATCTCGGGCGACCTGATGGTCGACGAGGGCACCGTCGCCATCGACGGCACCGACGTCACCCGGCGGCAGGCCTTCGAGCGCGCCGACCAGGTCGCCCGGGTCTTCCAGGACCCGATGGCCGGCACCTGCGAGGCCCTGACCATCGAGGAGAACATGGCGCTGGCCATGGCCCGCGGCCGGCGGCGCGGCCTGGGCTTCGCCATCCGCGGGCCGATGCGCGCCCTCTTCCGCGAGAAGCTCGCCATCCTGGGCCTGGGGCTGGAGAACCGGCTCTCGGACCGCATCGGCCTGCTCTCGGGCGGCCAGCGCCAGGCGGTCAGCCTGCTGATGGCCTCGCTGCGGCCCTCGCGCATCCTGCTGCTCGACGAGCACACCGCCGCGCTCGACCCGAAGACCGCCGCCTTCGTGCTGGAGCTGACCGCGCGCATCGTCGCGGACGGCGGGCTGACCGCGATGATGGTCACCCACAGCATGCGCCAGGCGCTCGACTACGGCAGCCGCACCGTGATGCTGCACCAGGGCCGGGTGGTGCTGGACGTGTCGGGGCCGGAGCGCGCCGGGCTCGACGTGCCCGACCTGCTGCGCATGTTCGAGAAGACGCGCGGCGAGGCGCTGGCCGACGACGCGCTGCTGCTCGGCTGAGGCGTCCGGGCCGGCCCGCCCGGCCCGGGGCCGCGGCGGACGGACAACCGCCGGCGACGTCGCCCTACGCGCCCGGGCGGCCCGCGGGAGTGAAATCGACCGGGACCGCCGTCCCCGAAAAATTTATCCGCCCGCGATGCAACTGCGCCGGGCGGCGGCCATCCAAGCACCACGGGCGCCGCGCCGCCGCCGCCCCCGACCGTGTTCCTTCCCCGAGATTCCGGAGCATCGACATGAACCTGCAGACCTTCTCTTCCCCGGCGACCCTGCGGTCGCTGTCGCTGGCCGGCCTGGCGGCCGCCACCCTGGCGCTGGGCGGATGCGCCACCAGCAACCGCATCGAGACCGATGTCCAGGCCTTCTCCACCCTGCCGGCCGTGCCCGCCAACGCCGGCTACCGTTTTGTCCGCCTGCCGTCGCAGGAGGCCCGGCCGGTGCAGCAGGCCCAGCTCGAATCGCTGGCCCAGCAGGCGCTGGAGCGCGTCGGCCTGCGGCGCGACGACAACGCCGACCGCTTCGCGGTCGAGGTGCACCTGGGCACCGTGCGCCAGATCGAGCCCGACCCCTGGGCCAATCCGTGGGGCGGCTGGGGTCCGGGCTGGGGCCTGGGCCTGGGCTACGGACGCGGCGGATACGGGCGCGGCGGCTACTACGGCGGCGGCTTCGGGGGCGCCTGGGGCGGCTACCCCTACGGCGGCCGGGTGACCTACCGCCACGAGCTGGCCCTGGTGCTGCGCGACCGCCCGACCGGCCAGGCGGTCTACGAAACCCATGCGGTCAGCGAATCCTGGCGCGCCGCCGACGGCCCGGCCCGCATCGCGGCGATGCTCGACGCGGCGCTCTACGGCTTCCCCCGGGCGCCGGAAGGCGTGCGCCGCATCACCGCCGAACTGGCACCGCCGGCGGCCGTGCTGCCCACGACGGGCGCCACGCCCGGCACGGTGCTGCCCGCCGCGCCGTCCGCCCCGTCCGCGCCCGCCGCGCGCTGATACCCGGCCGCCTCCGGAAGCCGCTACCCTCGGCGGAATGGAAACCACCCGCATCGTCGCCATCCGCCACGGGGAGACCGCCTGGAACGTGGACACCCGCATCCAGGGCCATCTCGACATCCCGCTCAACGACAAGGGCGAATGGCAAGCCCTGCGCGCGGGCGATGCGCTGGCCGGCGAGGCCATCGCCGCCGTCTACGCCAGCGACCTGCGCCGCGCCCACCGCACCGCCGAGGCGGTCGCGGCGATGGCGGGCCTGCCGGTGCTGCCGTCGGTCGGCCTGCGCGAACGCGGCTTCGGCCGCTTCGAGGGCATGACCTTCGCCGAGATCGAGGCCGGCCATCCGGAGGACGCCCAGCGCTGGCGCCGGCGCGAACCCGATTTCGTGCCCGGCGGCACCGGCGAATCGCTGCTCGCCTTCCGCGACCGGGTGCTGACCACGCTGAACGACCTGGCCGCGCGCCATCTCGGCGAGCAGATCGTGCTGGTCGGCCACGGCGGGGTGATGGACATCCTCTACCGCGCCGCCACCCGCCAGGAGCTGCAGGCCCCGCGCACCTGGCTCCTGGGCAACGCCGCCATCAACCGCCTGCTCTGGACCCCGGACAGCCTGACCCTGGTCGGCTGGGCGGACATGCGGCACCTGGAAGACACCGGCGCGGTGCGCGACGAGCCGGCGGCCTGAGGGCGAGCCCCGGCGCGCCCGGTCGCCTGCGGGTGGCGAGCGCCGCCTACCGCCGTTCCGCCGCGTATCCGCGCGCCTGCGCCCACTGCTCCAGCCCCTGCTGCGCCTGGACCAGCGCCTTGAGCGCCCGGTCCACCGCGGCGACGCGGGCGCGCTGCTCGGCGTCGGTGGCGCGGTAGGGGGCGCCGCGGGCCGGATCGCCCAGCAGGTCGAGGTGGGCCCGCAGGTACTGCCGCTGGGCGGCGGCGAAGGCGCCGATGGGATCGTCCTCGTCCAGGCCGAGCGCGGCGAGCCGGTCGTCGAGATCCTGCAGGACCGGGCGGTGGGTCTCGCGCAGGCGCTGCGCGAAGGCCTGCTCCTGCGCCCGGGGAATCGCGCCGCCGGGGTAGCGCAGGTGGAACGCGCGGACATCGGACTGCAGCGCGGACAGCGCCTGGCCGATGCCGGGCTGCAGCGCCATCAGCGACCGCAGCGCCTCCTGCTCGCGCGCGTCGCGCAGCTGGCGCACCTGCCGCAGCTGCTGGCCCGTGTCCTGCCGCGACGGCGCGGCGGCGATGCAGAGCGTGGCGACCATCGCGGCGCAGGCCGCCATCGCCAGCAGGCGGCCGCGCAGGATGCGCCAGCGGCTGCGGGCGTCGGCCTTGCGCACCAGCAGCGCGCCGGCGGCCACGCCGGCGAGCAGGCCGCCGATGTGGGCCGCGTTGTCGATGCCGGTCTTGGCCAGGCCGTAGCCGAGCGAGATCGCGACGAAGAGGCCCAGGCTGGCGAGCATCTGCCGGGCGCGGCCGGCGGGCAGGCTGTCGCGGTGGCGCAGGGTGGCGGCGATCAGCGCGCCGACGACGCCGAAGACCGCGCCCGAGGCGCCCACCGACACGCCGGTGCGCGCCGCGAAATGCAGGCTGAGCGCGCTGCCAGCCAGGCCCGCGCCGACATAGACGATCAGGAAGCCGAGGTTGCCGAAGAGCCGCGTCAGCTGCCGGCCGGCCTCCCACAGCGCGTACATGTTGAGGGCCAGGTGCAGGATGCCGCCGTGCAGGAACATGGCCGTCAGCAGCCGCCACCACTGGCCGGCCTGCACCGCCGGCAGCGTGTTGCCGCCCCAGCGCAGCAGGTCGACGATGCGCGGATGCACCGGATCGACGCCGAGCGCCACCTGCGCCGCCCAGGTGCCGGCGCAGGCCAGCACCATCAGCGGCATCGCCCAGATGCGCGGGGTGAGCGCCTGGAGCTGCTGCTCGTAGGCGATCTCTGCCTCGATCTGGTCGGCGTGCGCCTGGGCCGTGGCGCGGGCCCGGGGACCGCCCCAGTGGCCGAAGGCGGCGACGGCGGTGGCGTGGATCTGCTCGCGGTCGTCCCGGCGCAGCGGGGCCAGCGCCAGCACCCGGCGGCGCTGCTGGCGCCGCCCGATGGCGTTCTGCACCGCCGGTTGCACCACCAGCTGCGGCACGCCCGACACCGCCTGCCACTGGATGTCGGACACCCGGTCCCAGGGGATGGCATGGCCGCCCAGCGCCCGGCCGCCGATGCCCTCGGCGTCGAAGCGCAGCCACGCGCCGCGGCCCGCCACCTGCCGCAGCAGGGTGGCGGCGACGCCCGCCACCAGCAGCGCGCCCGCGCCCAGGATGCCGTGCACCAGGCCGGCGTGCCCGCCCGTCTCGGGGTCGCGCCACTGCACCAGCAGCGCCACCAGCAGGCCGAGCGCCGCCGCGAAGCCGGCGAGCCCCAGGCCGAGCGCGCCGGCGGTGCTGCGCCACGAGGCCTGGAATTCGGCGGCCGGCTCCGGCGGCGCGGCGGCGGCGGCGCGGGACGACGTCCAGGACGGGGAAGACGGCGGAAGCGGCGGCGAGGGCGGCAGGGACATGTCGGGCGGGAAGGCGGGCGGAGCGCGGGCGGGCGGCGGGAACGGGCGAGCGGACGCTGATCGGACGCGCCCGGGCCATCGCCGATGGTACGGCCCCGGGCCGCGCCGCGGCGCCGCGGCGGGTCGCTCCCCCGGCGCGCGGCCCCGCCCGCCGGGAACCGCCTCCGCCTTACGGGAACAGGTCGCTGTTGCCCTTGGGCGGCGCCACGCCCAGATGGCGGAAGGCGGCCAGGGTGGCGATGCGGCCGCGGGTGGTGCGCTGCAGGTAGCCCTGCTGGATCAGGTAGGGCTCGATCACGTCCTCGATGGTGCCGGCCTCCTCGCCGATGCTCGCGGCGATGTTGTCGAGCCCGACCGGGCCGCCGTCGAAGCGGTGGATGACCGCCTCCAGCAGCTTGCGGTCCATCACGTCGAAGCCCTGCGGATCGACGTCGAGCATCGCCAGCGCGCGGTCGGCGATGTCCTTGGTGATGGTGCCGTCGCCCTTGACGTCGGCGTAGTCGCGCACCCGGCGCAGCAGCCGGTTGGCGATGCGGGGCGTGCCGCGCGAGCGGCGGGCGATCTCGAAGCCGCCCGCCTCGTCCATGGGCGCGTGCAGCAGGCCAGCGCTGCGGCGCACGATGCGGGCCAGCTCCTCGGGCGTGTAGAACTCCAGCCGGGCGACGATGCCGAAGCGGTCGCGCAGCGGGTTGGTCAGCATGCCGGCGCGGGTGGTGGCGCCCACCAGGGTGAAGGGCTGCAGGTCGAGCTTGATGCTGCGCGCGGCCGGCCCCTCGCCGATCATGATGTCGATCTGGTAGTCCTCCAGCGCCGGGTAGAGGATTTCCTCGACCACCGGCGAGAGGCGGTGGATCTCGTCGATGAAGAGGACGTCGTTGCGCTCCAGGTTGGTCAGCAGCGCCGCCAGGTCCTTGGGCTTCTCCAGGACGGGGCCGCTGGTCTGGCGCAGGTTGACGCCCAGCTCGGCCGCGACGATGTGGCTGAGCGTGGTCTTGCCCAGCCCCGGCGGGCCGAACAGCAGCACGTGGTCGAGCGCCTCGCCGCGCTTCTTGGCCGCGCCGATGAAGATGTCGAGCTGCTCGCGCGCCTTGGCCTGGCCGATGTACTCGTCGAGCAGCTTCGGGCGCAGGGCGCGCTCGATCGCTTCCTCGTTGGGCGAGGCCGGCGCGGCCGAGAGCACCCGCTTCTCGGGCACGGGGATGAAGTCGTCGGTGTGGATGGTCATGGCATGGGGTGCCGCGGGCGGGGAGGCCCGGTCGGCGGCGGTTCGAGTCTACTGTTTTTTCATCCAGTGACCAGCGCGCCGCGGGCCGACCTTACCGGGCCAGCGCCTTGAGCGCGAGCTTGATGCCCTCGCTCACGCCGACGTCCGCCGGCAGCGCCTTGAGCGCGAGCGCGGCTTCCTTGTCGCTGTAGCCGAGCGCCACGAGCGCCTGCAGGATGTCGGCCTGGGCGTCGTTGGCGGCATGGACCTGCACGCCGATGTCGGCGCCGAGCTTGTCCTTGAGCTCCAGCAGCAGACGCTCTGCGGTCCGCTTGCCGATGCCCGGCACCTTGATCAGCCGGCCGGCCTGCTGCAGCGAGACGACCTGGGCCAGCTCGGTCACGCTCATGCCCGAGAGCACCGACAGCGCCATGCGCGGGCCGATGCCCGAGATCTTCACCAGCAGCCGGAAGGCCTCGCGCTCGGCGGAGGTCAGGAAGCCGTAGAGCAGCTGCGCGTCCTCGCGTACGACGAAATGCGTCAGCAGCGACACGGTGCCGCCCAGCGCGGGCAGGTTGTAGAAGGTGCTCATCGGCACATCCACCTCGTATCCGACCCCGCGGACGTCCAGCAGCACCTGCGGCGGCGTCTTTTCTGCCAATGTTCCTGTCAACTTGCCTATCATTGAATCCCTTTTGGCCCGATTAGCGGAAATTTGACGGAAATTATCAGCGTGATCCTTCGCCACACCTTCTCGCCGCCCAACAATGTGCGCACCAGTCACCTGTGCGGGCCGCTGGATACGCACCTGCGCAGCATCGAGCAGGGCCTCGGCGTGTCGATCGCGCACCGGCACGAGCAGTTCAAGATCGACGGCCCCAAGGCCAAGGCGAACGAGGCGCTGGAGCTGCTGCAGGCCCTCTACGAGATCGCCGACCGGCCGATCCCCGAGGAGACCCTGCAGCTGATGCTCGCCGGCGAGCCCGAGTACTACGCCGACGCGCCCGAGCGCGAGGCCGGCCCGGGCGTGCCGGTGTCGCTGCAGACCCGGCGCAGCGACCTGCGCGCCCGCACCTCGGTGCAGGCGGCCTACCTCGACCACATCGCGCGCCACGACATCACCTTCGGCATCGGCCCGGCCGGCACCGGCAAGACCTACCTCGCGGTGGCCTCGGCGGTGGACGCGCTGGAGCGCAGCGCGGTGCAGCGCATCGTGCTGACCCGCCCGGCGGTGGAGGCCGGCGAGCGCCTGGGCTTCCTGCCCGGCGACCTGAGCCAGAAGGTCGACCCCTACCTGCGGCCGCTCTACGACGCGCTCTACGAGCTGATGGGCGCCGACCGGGTGCAGCGCGCCTTCGAGCGCAACACGCTGGAGGTCGCGCCGCTGGCCTTCATGCGCGGCCGCACCCTCAACGGCGCCTTCGTCATCCTCGACGAGGCGCAGAACACCACGCCCGAGCAGATGAAGATGTTCCTGACGCGCATCGGCTTCGGCTCGAAGGCGGTGGTCACCGGCGACGTGAGCCAGATCGACCTGCCGCGCGGCTCGCCCAGCGGCCTGATCGACGCGGAGCGCATCCTCAAGCGGGTCAAGGGCATCGCGGTCACCCGCTTCAGCAGCGCCGACGTGGTGCGCCATCCGCTGGTGGCGCGCATCGTCGATGCCTACGATGCCGCCGACCGGGCGGCCGAGCCCGTGCTGGCCGCGCCGGCCGCATCCCGGCGGCGCGCGGCCTGAACCGGCGCCCCGCGCGCGCCCCGGGCCATTCGCTATCGATTCAATAGCAACCAACGAAGGCACGGTCTTCGCTCGCGGCATAAACTATCCGGCCTGCACCAACCGCTCCCATCCATGCCGCTCCCCGCCCTGTCCCTGTCCCTGCAGTTCGCGCGCTTCGGCGAGGCGGCGGTGCACCGCGCCGCGCTGCCGCGTGCCCGGGTCGTCCGCTGGATCCGCCATGCGCTCGACGCCGATGCGGAAATCACCGTGCGCATCGTCGATGCCGAGGAAGGCCGGGCGCTCAACCGCGACTACCGCCGCAAGGACTACGCCACCAACGTGCTGACCTTCGACTACGCGCAGGAGCCGGTGGTCCTGGCCGACCTGGTGCTGTGCGCGCCGGTCGTCGCCCGCGAGGCCGCCGAGCAGGGCAAGGCGCTGCAGGCCCACTACGCGCACCTGCTGGTCCACGGGACGCTGCACGCCCAGGGCTGGGACCACGAAACCGGCCCGGAGGACGCGGAGGCCATGGAAGCGCGCGAGACCGCCATCCTGGCCGGCCTGGGCTATGGCGATCCGTACCGCCAGACCGACCCCGCCTGAGCCGGCCGGCATTCCCTCCGCCCCACCCGGCCCTTCCATGCCCATCGACGGCTTCGACACCCGTTTCGCGGACCTGCTGCCCACCGCCGTGCTGGTGGTGCGCGGAGGCATCCTGCGCTACCTGAATCCCGCGGCCCGGCGCCTGCTGGAGCTGGACCCGGCGGTGCCCGGCGCCAGCGACCACCTGATGGACTACGTGCACGAGCTGGACCAGGCGCGCGCGCGCCAGAGGCTGTCCGCCGTGGAGAACCCGGCCCCCGACGCTCCCATGGCGAAGGAGGCGTCCGAATTCCGCGTGGTCACCGCCCGGCGGAACCTGCGCATCGTGATGACCAACAGCGCCGCCATCGCGCTGGACGACGGACCCGCCATCGTCATCACCGCCGAGGACATGACGCACCAGAGCCAGATGGAGGCCCAGCTGCGCGAGAGCGAGCGCGAGTTCCGGCGCCTTTTCGAGAACCTGCAGGACGTCTACTACCGCACCGACGTGAACGGCGTGGTGCAGAAGGTCGGCCCCGGCGTGCGCAAGGTGCTGGGCTACGAGCCCCGCGAGATCGAGGGCCAGGACGCGGCGTTCTACTACCCGCAGAGCGAGGACCGCGAGGCGCTGAAGCAGGCCATCGCCGCGCATGGCGAGGTGTCGGACTTCCCCGGCCAGATGGTGCGGCGCGACGGCCAGGTGATCGACATCTCGATCAGCAGCCATGCGCTGTTCGACGCGCAGGGCCGGTTCGCCGGCGTCGAGGGCGTCTGGCGCGACGTCACCCAGCGCAAGAACCTGGAGCGCGAACTCTACCGGCTGGCGACCACCGACACCCTGACCGGCATCGCCAACCGGCGCGATTTCCTGGACCGCGCCCGGCAGTCCTTCGCCGATGCGGCCCGGCGGCAGGCGCCGATGTGCCTGCTGATGCTGGACCTGGACCATTTCAAGGGCGTCAACGACCGGCACGGCCACCTGCAGGGCGACCAGGTGCTGGTCCGCTTCGCGCAGACGGTCGCCGCCCTGCTGGACGGCGACACGATCTTCGGGCGGCTGGGCGGCGAGGAATTCGGCATCGGCCTGCCCGCCACGCCCGAGGACGCGGCATCGATGGCACAGCGGCTGCAGGCGCAGGTACGCCTGCTGCGCTTCTCCGACGGCTGGGGCGGCCACTACGGCATCACCACCAGCATCGGCGTGGCCTGCGCGCGGCCGGGCGACCGGCGCTTCGACAGCCTGCTGGAGAACGCCGACCGCGCGCTCTACGCGGCCAAGCGCGCCGGCCGCGACTGCATCGTCGCGGACAACGGCGTGGTGCTGACCGGCTGAGCGGCCGGGCGCCCGGCGCGTCGGCGCACCGGCGCACCCTCCTCCTCAGCGGTAGAGGGCCCAGGGCGCGGCGTGCAGCAGCCGGTCCATCGCGCCCGACGCCAGGGCCTGCACCGCCGGCGCCAGGGTGCTGGCGTACGCGGGCATCGCCTCGGGCGCGAAGCAGGTGTGCGGCCAGTCCGAACCCCATACGCAGTGCGCGCCGAACAGCTCCGCCACCCGCTGGATCCGCGCATGCAGCGGGCCGTAGGGTTCGGCCGCGCGCAGCCGGTACCAGCCCGAGAGCTTGACCCAGCCACCCGCGTCGGCGATGGCGCCGAGCGCCGCCCAGGCGGCGTCGCCGGCGTCGATCTCCGCATGCATGCCGCCGAGATGGTCGAGCACGCAGGCCACGCCGGTGCCCGCGTGCAGCCGCGCGACGGTGGCCAGCTGCTCCGGCGCCGCGTACCACTGCGCGTGCCAGCCCCGGGCGCGCAGGCGGGGCGCCAGCGCCTGGAAGTCGCGCGGCCCGCGGCCGACGGGCGAAACCAGGTTGAAGCGCACGCCGCGCACGCCCTCGGCGTGCATCGCATCGAGCAGCGCGTCGTCGGCCTGCGCCTCGTCGATCACCGCCACCCCGCGGTGGCGGCCGGGCGCGCGGCGCAGCGCGGCGCGCAGCAGGCGGTTGTCGGTGCCGTAGACGCTGGGCTGCACCAGCACCAGGCGGCCGATGCCGTGGAGCGCGGCCAGGGCCTCGATCTCCCCGACCGTCCGCGTCGCCGGCCGGTAGTGGCCGGGGCATGCCAGCGGCGCGTCCGCATCGAAGACATGGACATGGCAGTCCCAGCCGTCCGGCACCTCTGCACCGCCGGGGAGGTCGGCGGGGGTATCGACGGGGATCGGGCGCGGCGGTGCCACCGCGTCAGTCCACCGTGATCCGGCGCTCGCGGATCACCCGGCCCCACTGGGCCTGTTGCGCCAGGATGAACTTCTCCGCGGCATCGGGGGGCGTGTTGTCGAAGATCTGGCTGCTCAGGCCCTGCACCCGCGCGACGATGGCAGGCTCGGCCAGCACCTGCCGCACCGCCGCCTGCAGCCGCGCGCGGGTCGCGGCCGGCACGCCGGCCGGCGCCAGCAGCGGATTCCACTCCAGCACCTCGTAGTCCGGCACGCCGGCTTCGATCATGGTCGGCACCGCGGCCAGCACCGGAGCGCGCCTGCGGCTGGTGACCGCCAGCGGGCGCAGCCGGCCCGACTGGATGTGGCCGAAGGACGACGCCAGGTTGGCGAAGAACAGCGGCACCTGGCCCGCCATGACGTCGTTCAGGGCGGGGCCGCCGCCGCGGTAGGGCACGTGCAGCATGTCGATGCCCGCGCGCTGCTCGAACAGCGCGCCGGCCAGGTGCTGCGCCGAGCCGTTGCCCGAGGAGGCATAGGCCACCACGCCCGGACGGGCCTTGGCGAGCCGGACCACGTCGGCCACGGTCTTCGCCTCGAAGCCCGGGGTGCAGACCAGCACGTTGGGCGTCTGCACCAGCACGGCGACGGGCGTGAAGGCCTTCGCGATGTCGTAGGGCAGCCTGGGGAAAAGCGTCGGGTTGACCGCGTAGGACGAGGCGTCCACCAGCAGCGTGGCGCCGTCCGGCACCGCGCGCGCCACGTAGCCGGCGGCGAGCTGGCCGCTGGCGCCGGGCCGGTTCTCGACGACCACGCCCTGGCCGCCGAGCGCCGCCGAGAGCCGCGGCGCGATGATGCGCGCGATCAGGTCGGCGCCGCCGCCGGCCGGATAGGACACGACCAGGGTGACCGGCTTGCCGCTATCGCCGATGCCGTCGGACGCGGCGGCCCAGGGCGCGGCCAGCGCGGCGCTCGCGCCGGCCAGCAGGCGGCGCCGGGACAAGGCGGACGGGCCGGCGGCGCGCGGCGGACGGGAAGCAGGATGCATGGGATCGATCCTCACGTGATGGTGGTGGTGTAGCGGAAAGCGTGGGCATCGCCGCGGGTGGTGCGCACCTCGATGCAGTGGCCCAGCAGATCGTAGGTGCGGCGGTGCACCGCGGCGCAGGGATGGCCCGCGGGCAGGCCGAGATCGTCGGCATTGTCCTGCGACAGCGCATCGAAGACGATGTCGTCCACCGCCCGGTGCACATGCACCCCGCAGGCGCGGCTGAACAGCGGATAGAGCAGGTCGCCCCAGGCCGTAGGGTCGCCTTCGGCCAGCGGCGCGAAGAGCGGCAGCGGCAGCCAGATGTGCTCCAGCACGCAGGGCCGGTCGGCCAGCAGGCGCAGGCGCCGCAGGTGCAGCACCTGCGGCGGCACGGGGCCGTCGGCCAGGCCGAGCAGCGTCCCCACGTCGGCCGGGGCCGGCAGGGCCTCGCGCGACAGGATGCGGGACACCGGGATTTCGTCGGTGCCGGCGCCGAAGCGGAAGAAGCGCAGCGTCGGCATCCGGACCATGCCGATGCGCACGAAAGTGCCTTTGCCGTGGATGCGCTCGACCACGCCGTCGGCCGCCAGGAGCTCCAGCGCGCGGCGCATGGTGCCCAGCGCGACGCCCTGCTGGGAGGCCAGGGTCTGCTCCGACGGCAGGCTGGTGCCGGGCGCCCACTCGCCCGCGGCGATGCGGGCGCGCAGCGCCTCGGCCAGTGAGCCGTAACGGCTCTGCCCGGCAAGGAAGCCGGTGGTCAGCACAGGAAGCATGGGAAACCTCATCTAAATGACTATACGTGTTACGTTACGTATCAAATTGAAATTATCCCCCTGCTAGTGTTTAATTTTCTGAACGCCCGACCTCCGGGAGGGAAGCGCGCGGTCATATGTCGCAGGTGCCTTCGAGGGGACGCGACGCGCCGGCCATGCCGCTAGGCGGACGCGGGACCGACCTGCAGCGGGATGGTCACCGGCCCGTCGTTGACCAGATGCACCCGCATGTCGGCGCCGAAGCGGCCGGCCTGCACCGGTCCCGGCGCATGCAGCCGGCCCGCCTCGGCCAGCAGGTGGTCGTAGAGCCGGCGCCCTTCCTGCGCCGGCGCGGCGCCGGTGAAGCTGGGACGGTTGCCGCCGCGGGTGTCGGCCGCCAGGGTGAACTGGCTCACCAGCAGCAGGCCGCCGGGCGTGCCCCGGCCGTCGATGTCCTGCAGGCTGCGGTTCATCTTGCCGGCCGCGTCGGAGAAGATGCGCAGACGCAGGATCTTGGCGAGCAGGCGGTCCGCCTCGGCGGTGCCGTCGCCCTGCTCGGCGCACACCAGCACCAGCAGGCCCGCACCGATCGCGCCGACCGTCTCGCCGGCGATCTCCACCCGGGCCTCGCGCACCCGTTGCAGCAGCGCCTTCATCGGCCCGGTCCCGTCGCCGCGGGGGCGGCCGGCGCGGGCGGCACCGGCGGCAGGCCGGCCGCGCCGGTGCCTGCCGGCGGCGGCGGGTCGTCGAACAGCGCCTCCATGTCGTGCGGCAGCAGCTGGATCGTGACCCGCAGACCCGGCACCGCCCGCATCAGCGCGTACTCGATCTCGCCGCGCAGCCGGGCGGCGGTGCCCAGCGTCCACTCGGTCGGCAGGTGCAGGTGCAGGTCGGCGAAGCGCCGTTGCGCGGCGCGGCGGGTGATGAGGTGGTCGATCAGGATGTCGTTCTGCACCGCCTCGGGCTGCCGGTGGAGGGTGGCGTGCAGCGCCTCGTGGATCAGGGCCTGCACCTCGGGCTCGACCGCCTCGTCCATCAGGCCCTGGGCCGAGCGCCAGACCAGCTTGCCGCCCTCGCGCAGGATGTTGAGCGCCACCAGCAGCGCGATGACCGGGTCCAGCCACAGCCAGCCGGTCAGCAGCACCCCGGCGATGCCGACCAGCACGCCGGCGGTGGTCCAGACATCGGTCATCAGGTGGCGCGCGTCGGCCTCCAGCGCGATCGAGCGGTGGACCCGCGCGCCGCGCATCAGCCGCCAGGCCAGCAGGCCGTTGAGCGCCGAGCTGACCACCGACAGCAGCGCGCCCAGGCCGACGCGCTCCAGCGGCTGCGGCGCCATCAGCCGGTGCACCGACGCCCAGCCGATCGCCGCGGCCGCCACGATGATCAGCATGCCTTCGAAGCCCGAGGAGAAGTACTCGGCCTTGTGGTGGCCGTAGGGATGCTCCTCGTCCGCCGGCCAGTGGGCCACGATCACCATGCGCAGCGCGAAGATGGCACTCGCGAGGTTGACGAAGGACTCCATCGCGTCGGACAGCAGGCTGACCGAGCCGCTGACCCACCAGGCGGCCATCTTGAAGCCGATGGTGGCGACGGCGGTCCAGATCGACAGCCACAGCAGGGTGCGCGGCGACATCGCGTCGAGCCGGTGCAGCAGGCCGCCGGACGCGGCGGCCGGAGAAGGGGGAGACGTCATGGGAGGGTCGCGTGCGCGGGCACGCGCAGGAGTGGCACGGCGGCGGTCGCGCAGGGTCGCGCGACGCCGGGAGGCGATTGTGCGCGACCCCGGTTACCAAGGCAGCGGCCGGCCGTCATAAGCGTAGAAGCCGCCCGTGGACGAAGCGTCCAGGCCGTCCAGCACCCGCAGCAGTTCGCCGGCCGCGACCTCCGCGGTACGCACCCGCAATCCGGCCTTGGCGAAGGGCCGCGACAGGCCGGTGTCCACCGTGCCCGGGTGCAGCGCCACGCAGACCGCTTCCGGATTGCGCCGCCGCAGTTCGATGGCCGCCGTCCGCACGATCTGGTTGAGCGCCGCCTTCGATGCCCGGTAGCCGTACCAGCCGCCGAGCGCGTTGTCGCCGATGCTGCCCACCCGGGCCGACAGGAATCCCGCCCGCACCCGGCCCCGGCGCGCCAGCAGCGGCAGGAAATGCCGCACCGCCAGCGCCGGCCCGATGGCATTGACCCGGAAGACGCGCGTCAGCCAGTCGGCGTCGAGCGCGTCCCAGCTGCGCTCCGGTCCCCGCCCGTCCGCATGCAGCAGGCCGGTCGCGACCACCAGAGTGCGCAGCGGCGCCTGGGCGGCCCCGCAGGCCGCGTCGACCCAGCGGGCGGCCGGTTCGAAGGAGTCGGCCTGGAGGAAATCGAGCGCGGGCGCGGTATGCCGCCCCAGGGCCAGCACCTGCGCATGGCACGCCTGGTCGCGCAGGCGGGCCGCCACGGCCGCGCCCAGCCCGCCGCCCGCGCCGATCACCAGCGCGGTGCCGTGGCAGGGAACCGGTTCAGGCAGCGGCACGCCCGCCGGCCGTCAGGCCTTGACCAGGTCCTGGCAGGTGGACAGCGCCAGGTCGGTGTGGTGCGGCATCACCAGGGTGCCCTGGTCGTCGGGAATGGCCTGGATGGAGATGATCGGCGAGCCGGGGAGCACGCCGCCGAACATGGTCGCGAAGGCGCAGTCGGAAGCGTCGCGGCCGGTGGCGAAGCGCACGAAGCCCATCGGGATCGCGGTGTTCGAGGGATCGAACAGGTACCAGCGGTCGTCGATGTAGGCCTCGACGTAGGCGTGGAAGTCGGTCGGGCCGAGCGCCGGATCGGCGCCGTAGTCGATCCCGGTCACGAAGCGCGCCGGCACGTTGATGGCGCGGCACAGCGCGATCATCAGGTGGGCGAAGTCGCGGCAGACGCCGGCCCGCTCGATCAGCACGTCGCAGGCCGAGGTGGTGCCGGTGGAGGTGTTGGACTGGAACACCACGTGGGTCGCCACCCAGTCGCGGATCGCCTTGACCCGGGTGTAGCCGCGCGGCAGGTGGCCGAACTGGCGCACCGCCATGCCGTGCAGGCGGTCGGATTCGCAGTAGCGGCTGGGCAGCAGGTAGGGCAGCACGTCGGCCGGCAGGTCGGCCACCCAGCTCTCGCCGAGCTGGCTGGGCGGCACCGCGTAGTGCTCGATGTCGACCACCGCCTCGTAGTCCACCGTCAGCGGGCCGTTGTGCCCGGTCAGGCGCAGCCAGCGGGTCCGCGTCACGGGGTCGAGGTACGACTGCGTCGGCACGTCCTGGCTGAGCGTCAACTTCTCGCGCACCACGGACTGCTGCGGCGTGTGGGCCGCTTCGAGGTTGAAGATGAAGTCGCACGCGGGCGACGTGATCTCGTAGTAGAGACGGAGGGAGAATTGAAGCCTGGCCACGGTGGGGGTTCTCGAATGGGGTAATGGGGTGCCACCGCGGCGCGGATCGCCGTGCGGATGGCCTACTCCATTGTTCGCATCCCCTGCTCTGCCGTTTGTCGGCGGGGAACCCGTCCCTCAGTCGCCGGATTGCCCGGTCAGCAGCCGGACCCGCACCGTCTTGCCCTTGATGCGGCCGGCCGACAGGCGCCGCGCCGCCTCGGCCGCGATGGCGCGGTCCACCGCGACGTAGGTCGAGAATTCGTTGACGTTGATCTTGCCGACCTGCTCGCGGGCGTAGCCCGCCTCGCCGGTGAGCGCGCCCAGCACGTCGCCCGCGCGGATCTTGTCCTTGCGCCCGCCGACGATCTGCAGCGTGGCCATCGGCGGCACCAGCGGCCCGCCGGCGGCCGGCGTCAGCGAGGACAGCGGCTGCCATTCGGAGGCGCGGCCCTGCAGCTGCTCGATGCGGCCAACGAAACCCATCTCGTCCATCGACGCCAGGTTGAGCGCCAGCCCTTCCGCGTCGCCGCGCCCGGTGCGGCCGATGCGGTGGACATGCACCTCCGCGTCGGGCGTCACGTCCACGTTGATCACCGCCGCCAGGCTGGCGATGTCGAGCCCGCGCGCGGCCACGTCGGTCGCCACCAGCACCGAGCAGCTGCGGTTGGCGAACTGCACCAGCACCTGGTCGCGCTCGCGCTGCTCCAGCTCGCCGTAGAGCGCCAGCGCCGAGATGCCCTGGGCCTGCAGCACCTCCGCCAGGTCGCGGCACTGCTGCTTGGTGTTGCAGAAGGCCAGCGTGCTCTCCGGCCGGAAATGGCCCAGCAGCTGCGACACCGCGTGCAGCCGCGCCGAGTCGGCCACCTCGAACCAGAGCTGGCGGATCTTGGCGGCGGCGTGCTGCGACGCGACCTTGACGGTCTGCGGATCGCGCATGAACCGCTGCGCCAGCGCGGCGATGCCCTCGGGGTAGGTGGCCGAGAACAGCAGCGTCTGGCGCGTCTTCGGGCACTGGCGCGCCACCGTCGCGATGTCGTCGTGGAAGCCCATGTCGAGCATGCGGTCGGCCTCGTCGAGCACCAGGGTGTTGAGCGCGTCGAGCGCCAGGTGCTGCCGCTCCAGGTGGTCCATGATGCGGCCCGGCGTGCCGACGACGATGTGGGCGCCGTGCTCCAGGCTCGCGGTCTGGCCGCGCAGGGCCACGCCGCCGCACAGCGTCACCACCTTGACGTTGTCCTCGGCCCGCGCCAGCCGGCGGATCTCGGCGGTGACCTGGTCGGCCAGCTCGCGCGTGGGGCACAGCACCATCGCCTGGACGGCGAAGCGGCGCGGGTTGAGGTTGGCCAGCAGCGCCAGGCCGAAGGCGGCGGTCTTGCCGCTGCCGGTGGCGGCCTGGGCGATCAGGTCCTTGCCGGCGAGGGCCGGCGGCAGGCTGGCGGCCTGGATGGCGGTCATCGACCGGTAGCCGAGCTGCTCCAGGTTGGCGAGCACGTGGGGCGCGAGCGGCAGGCGGGCGAAGGAGGCGGCGTCGGCCGCGGGCTGCGCGGAGGATTCGGGAGAGGAGGTCATCGAGGGATTATCCGGACCCGGGCGGCGCCGCGCGCAATGCCCCTTCCGCGGAACGCCGCGTCAGGCGCGGAATCCGCGCCGGTAGGCGGTCGGCGGCACCCCCACCGCCGCCGAGAAATGCTGCCGCAGCGATGCGGCCGACCCGAAGCCCGCGTCGGCCGCGATCCGGTCGATGCCGCGGTCGGTGGTTTCCAGCAGGCGCTGCGCCAGCGCCACCCGCTGCGCCAGCAGCCACTGCCCGACGGTGCCGCCGGTGGCCTTGCGGAACTGCCGCGTGAACGTGCGCCGCCCCATGCGGGCGCGGGCCGCCAGGTCGTCGAGCCGGTGGGGCTGCGCCAGGTGCGCCAGCGCCCACTGCAGCACGTCCTGCAGCCGGTCGCCGGCGGCCAGCGGCGCGACCGCCAGCGGCTGCTCGATGTACTGCGCCTGCCCGCCGTGCCGGTGCGGCGCCACCACCAGCCGGCGCGCCACCCGGGCCGCCACTTCGGCCCCGCAGCGGCCGCGCAGCAGGTGCAGGCAGCAGTCCAGCCCGGCCGCCGTGCCCGCCGAGGTGACGATGTCGCCGTCGTCCAGGTACAGCACCTGCGGATCGACCCGCGCGCCCGGATAGCGCCGCGCGAATTCCGCCGTCCACTGCCAGTGGGTGGTCACCGTGCGCCCGTCGAGCAGGCCCGCTTCGGCGAGCACGAACGCCCCCAGGCACAGGCCGACCAGCCGCGCGCCGCGGCGGTGCGCCCGGACCAGGGCGTCGCACAGGCGCGCGGGCGGCGGCTCGGCCGTGTCCCGCCAGGAGGGGATCACCACCCAGTCGGCCTGCGCCAGGGCCTCCAGGCCGTGGCCGGTGGAGATCTCGAAACCGGCCGTGGTGCGCAGCGGGCCGGGCTCGGCCGCGCAGACCTGCAGCGCGAACGCCGCGGGCGCCAGGTCGCCCTGCTCGCCGAACACGAGGCACGGCACCGCCAGGTGGAAAGGGCTGATGCGGTCGAAGGCGACCACGGCCACCCGCAGCGGACCGGGCGGCGGGGACCGCGGGGAGCGGACACGGGGCACAGGCGCGGGCAGGGACGGGGACGGGTCCGAATGCGACATGGCCCGATCCTAGCGATCATTGTCTTCCGGGCCGGTTTCGGCGATCGGCAGGCACGCGAAGAATGCGGCTTCCTCCTGCCGCGGCCCGCGCGTCGCGGCGGTTCTCCGACCCTTTCCGCACCCGACCATGACCCTTCCTCTCACGTCCTCCGCCTCCCCCGCTCCTGCTCCCGCTTCTTCCGGCGCGTCCGTCGCGCCGTCCGCCGCGGCCTCCGTTCCGGACGCCTCCGACCGCCCGGCCGCGCCCCGGCGCGCCCTGGTCGTCATCGACGCGCAGAACGAGTACTTCACCGGCGGCGCCCCGATCGTCCATCCGCCCGTCGCGCAGTCGCTGCGGCGGATCGCCGAGGCCATGGACGCCGCGCGGGCCGCCGGCATCCCGGTCGTGGTGGTGCAGCAGAACGCCCCGGCCGCGTCGCCCCTGTTCGCCCGCGGCACGCCGGGCTGGGAACTGCATGCTGAGATCGCCGCGCGGCCGTGCGACCTGCGCATCGGGAAGGCGCTGCCCAGCGCCTTCGCCGGCACCGGCCTGCGCGACTGGCTGTCCGGGCGCGGCATCGACACGCTCGCCGTCGCGGGCTACATGACCCACAACTGCGACGCGTCCACCGTCTACGAGGCCGCCCACGCCGGCCTGGAGGTGGAATTCCTGCACGACGCCAGCGGCAGCCTGCCCTACGCCAACGCGGCCGGCCAGGCCAGCGCGGAAGAGATCCACCGGGTGTTCTCGGTCGTGTTCCATTCCCGCTTCGCCGCGGTGGCCTCGACGGCCGACTGGATCGCCGCGCTGGCGTCGGGCAGCCGGTTGCCGCGGGGCGGCATCGTCGAATCGATCGCGGCCGGAGCGCGCGCGTTCCCGTGAACCGCGCGGTCCGGCCGGGCCGGATCAGGTGACCTTCACCGCCCGGCCGATGAACTGGATCGGGCCGGTCGGGCGGTCCAGCGGCGAGCCGCCGGCGGGCTCCAGCGTCAGCTCGAAGAGCTGGTCCGGCTCCAGCGGCGGGAGCTTGTCGAGCGGCACCCGCAGCACCTGCCCGGGCTGCACCAGCCCCAGCGACACCGGGCCGCGCCAGTCGGCGCCCTTGGTCCAGAACTGCAGCGTCCGGCCCTGCGGCACGGCGGCGGTGGCCAGCGGGATCAGGCTCGCCTGGCGCGCGGTGCCGGCCTGCACCACCCAGCCGGGCGCCCGGTCCTGCGGCGCGACCAGCACCACCAGGTACTGCGGCACCGCCGGCGCCGTGCCGCCCCGGCCGAGCAGCAGCGCGGCCAGCACCGCCGCCATCGCGAAGCCGCCGCCCGAGAGGCCGCGCCACAGCGCGAGGCTGTCCCACCAGCGGGCGCCGCGCGGCGCGCGGGACGGCGCTTGGCCCGCTGCGGGCTGCTGCGACGGCGGTGCGGCCGCGGCCGCAGCGTTCGCCGGCGCCGCCCGCACGCTGCCGGCGATGCGCGGCCACAGGCCGTCGGACGGATCGACCGGCGCCGCCAGCGCGGTCAGCGGCAGCAGCCGGGCCTCCCAGTCCTCCACCGCGGCGCGCAGGGCGGCATCGCCGGGCAGGCGGGCCTCGACCGCGCGGCGCCCGGCCGCGGGCAGCGTGCCCAGCACGTAGTCGCCGGCCAGCGCGTCGAGGTCGTCGCCGTTGCCGCGGTCGTCATCTTCGGCGGCGCCGCCGGCGCGGGGATCGTCCGGGCGGTTCATCGCAGGCACTCCCGCAGCGCGAGCAGGCCGCGCCGGATCCAGGCCTTGACGGTGCCCAGCGGCGCGCCGACGCGCGCGGCGATCTCGCCGTGGGTGCAGCCGTCGAGGTAGGCGTGCAGGATGCAATCGCGCCGCGCCGGCTCCAGGCCTTCCAGGCAGGCGCCGAGCCGGCCGAGCAGGACCTGGCGTTCGAAGGCGTCGGCGCGGTCGTGGTGGGCGGCCAGCGCCGCGTCGGTGTGCAGGGCTTCCATCGCGTCCTCGTCGGGGCGCACCTCGCGGGCGCCGTCGCGCACCGCGTTGAGCGCGCGGTGTCGCACGATGCTGTAGATCCAGCCGCGCCCGGCGCCGCGCGCCGGGTCGAAACTGGCCGCCCGCGTCCAGACCTGGACGAAGGCGTCGTGCAGCACGTCTTCCGCCAGGGCGCGCTGGCGCACGATGCGCAGCGCCACGCCCAGCAGCCGGCGGCTCTCGTGCCGGTAGATGCGCTGCAGCGCCTCCTGGTCGCCGCGGGCGCAGTCCGCCAGGGCGGCGTCATGGTCGAAGGAGTCGTCGTCGTGCACGGCGGGCACCGGTCGGCCGGTCGGGAAGGGATCGGTCCGGGTGCGGCGCCGGCGCGAGCGCCCCGGTCCCGCCCCGGGCGGCGGGGGGTGGCCGGATGGTAGCCGACCCGTCCGCCGCCCCGGGGCGCCCGGGGCAACCCGGGGCGATCAGGCGCCGCCGGTCAGGAGGCCTTCCAGAAGATGTAGTCGGCCTGGTACTTCACCGTCTGGCGCTGGCCCTTGGTCTGCGCGGTGCAGGGCGTCGTCGGCGCGACGCCGCCGGTCAGCGCCACGCGCTGGATGTAGGTCACGCCGGTGAGCGCGCCGGTGCCCGTCGCCGGGTTGGCCTTGACGAGCTGGTACGGCAGGCTCGACGGCCCCGAGGGCGCGACCGCCAGCTGGGTGGCCGTCAGCTTCGAGCCGTCGTTGGCCTCCCAGGTGGCGGGCGGGCCGTAGTAGCGGCCGACCTGCTGGCCGCTGCGGTCGCGCAGCACCGCCTCGGGGCCGACGAAGACCCACTCGGTCGGTCCCATCGCGCCCGGCGCGGCGCCGGCCTTGTCGCGGCATTCGTAGGTGATGTCGCCGGCGCCGACGGTCTCCCAGGCCACGCGGTTGCCGGCCGGCACCTGGATGTTGGCCGGCAGGCTGGCCTGCGCGAACGGCATCGTGGCCATGCGCGGCGCCATGCCGCCGCAGGCGGCGAGCAGGGCCGCGGCGGATACGGTGCCCAGCAGGGCGCGGAGGCGGGTTGCGCGGCGGACGGGAGTGCGGGGGTGGGCCATGGGATGCTCCGATCGGGAAGAAGGATGGAAGGAAGGAAGAACGGGGTCGGATCCGACGGCATGCGTCGCCGTCGGAGGCACTACCCGCCGGATGCGCCGATGGATGCAGTCCGGCGAAAATAAATTCGAGCGCTCCCCGGGCAGGGCGGTCCGTGCCGGCAAAGGCCTGCCGCCTCCAGGCCTGTTACCGGTCACCACCACCGGTCGCCTGCCCGGCAGTATCCTGCGGGCCACCACACTCCCCTCCCCGTCTTCCCCCCACGTTCCAGGACCGGTACCGCCTTGACCACGACACCCTCCCCTTCCCCGTCCGCCGCCCGCAGCGCGCCGGCCGACGATGCATTCGACTTCGACCTGTTCGTGATCGGCGCCGGCAGCGGCGGCGTGCGCGCGGCGCGCACGGCGGCCCAGCGCGGCGTGCGGGTGGCGGTGGCCGAGGCGGCCGCGCTCGGCGGCACCTGCGTCAACCTGGGCTGCATCCCGAAGAAGCTCTACAGCTACGCGGCCGGCTATGCGGAAGCCTTCGAGGAGGCGCGCGGCTTCGGCTGGCGGGTCGAGGCGCCGGTGTTCGACTGGGAGGCGCTCAAGGCCGGACGCGCCAAGGAGATCTCGCGGCTCAACGGCATCTACGGCCAGCTGCTGCTCGGCGCGGGCGTGACGGTGCTCGAAGGCTGGGCGCAGATCTGCGGGCCGCACGAGGTGATGGTCGGCACCCAGCGCTACCGGGCGCGCCACATCCTGATCGCCTGCGGCGGCACGCCGTTCGTGCCGGACTTCGCGGGCCGGGAATTCGTCATCACCTCGGACGAGATGTTCGACCTGCCCGCCTTCCCGCGCCGGCTGCTGGTGGTGGGCGGCGGCTACATCGCCTGCGAATTCGCCTCCATCTTCAACGGCCTGGGCGCCGAGGTCACCCAGGTGCAGCGCAGCGGCGGACTGCTGAGCGGCTTCGACCAGGACGTGCGCCACTTCATCGCGTCCGAGATGGGCAAGGCCGGCGTCGACATCCGGCTCAACGCCCAGGTCGCCGTGGTGTCCCGCGAGGACGACGGCAGCCTGCTGGTCACGCTCGGCGACGGCCGGCAGGTCGCCGCCGACACGGTGCTCTACGCCACCGGCCGCATCGCCAACACCGCCGGGCTGGGCATCGAGAACGTCGGCCTCAAGACGACCGACAAGGGCGCGATCGTGGTGGACGCGCACTACCGCACCAGCGTGCCCTCGATCCATGCGATCGGCGACGTGTCCTCGCGCCTGCAGCTCACGCCGGTGGCGCTGGGCGAGGCGATGGCGCTGGTGGACCGCCTGTTCGGCGACCGCAAGCGCACGGTGGACTACGACTGCGTGCCGACCGCCGTCTTCACCCATCCGAACATCGGCACCGTCGGCGACACCGAGGCCGAGGCGCGCGAGAAGTACGAGGAGGTCGAGATCTTCCGCGCCGACTTCCGGGCGCTGCGCCACACCCTGTCGGGGCGCGACGAGCGCTCGCTGGTGAAGCTGGTGGTGGACAAGGCCAGCGACCGGGTGGTGGGCCTGCACGTGGTCGGCGCGGACGCGGGCGAGATCGTGCAGGGCTTCGCGGTCGCGCTGCGCGCCGGCGCCACCAAGGCCCTGTTCGACAGCACCATCGGCATCCACCCCACGCTGGCCGAGGAGCTGGTGACGTTGCGCACGCCGGTGCCGAAGGACGACTGACGCACCTGCGGAGCCGTCCGCGCCAGGGAGGCGCCGCCATGCGAAACGCCTGCGGGGCGCGGGCCCGGCAGGCGTCGGAGGCGGGGTGCGCCGGAGGCGCGGGGTCGGTTCAGCTGAACAGCGCCGGGAAGAAGTCCGGATCGCTGCTGCTGATCAGGTCGCGCCACAGCGGGAAGCTGGCTTCGTCGATCTCGGTGTCGAAGGCGCTGGCGCTGGCGCCGCGGTGGGTGGGCACCACGTCCAGCGGCTGGATGCGGCGCAGCTTCAGGCTGCGCAATTCGCTGGAGCGTTCCACGGCCTGCAGGACCGCCTCGGGTTCCATCATCAGGGAGAAGGGATTGGCGGCGAAGGCGGTAGCGCTCATGGCAGTGTCCTTGCGAAAGAGAAGGGAGAAGACGGTTTGGGAGAAAGCGGCTGGGGTCGGCGACCCCGATGTATGTCAATGTATCCAGGGCACTCCGGCCGCCAAGTCAGGGCGCCGCGCAAGCGGATGTAGGACGGTTCTGGCCGTTACAAAGATTGCAGCGGGTTGCACCGCGTTTGCGTGGGCACGCCAGCGCCGTTCTGTAGGCGGACGCCCCGCCGGCGGAAACGGCATGACACGAACGCATTGCACAATGGCCCCATGCCGCCACCCGTCCTGCTTCCCGAATTCATCGCTCCCGCCCACTTCGACGATCCCGACGCCGCCCTGGCCCAGGTGAGCGCCATCTACGAGTCGGGCATCCGCCATCTGCGCGACACCATGCAGCGCTTCGTCGCCGGCGAGGATTTCCCCGGCCACATCCGCGCCTGCTACCCGTTCATCCGGCTGTCCACCGACACCGTGGGGCGCCATGTCTCGAAGCTGGCCTACGGCTTCGTGCAGGGCGCGGGCCGGTTCGAGACCACCATCACCCGCCCGGACCTGTTCGCGCCCTACCTGCGCGAGCAGCTCCGCCTGCTGCACACCAGCCACGGCACCGGCTTCGAAGTGGGCACCAGCATCCAGCCGATCCCGGTGCACTTCTCCTTCGCCGAGAACGGCCACCTCGAGGGCACCCTGAGCCCGGAGCGCCGCCAGCGCATGCGCGACCTGTTCGACCTGCCCGACCTGGGCGCGATGGACGACGGCATCGCCAACGGCACCTGGACCGCCGCGCCCGGCGAGCCGCAGCCGCTGTCGCTCTTCACCGCCTCGCGGGTGGACTACTCGCTGCAGCGGCTGCGCCACTACACCGGCACCTCGCCGGAGTGGTTCCAGAGCTTCGTGCTGTTCACCAACTACCAGTTCTACATCGACGAGTTCGTGCGCCTGGGCCTGGCCGAGATGGCGAATCCGCAGAGCGAGTACGCGGCCTTCGTCCAGCCGGGCAACGTGGTGACCTGGCGCGCCGGCTTCGACCCGGCGACCACCGCCGCCGGCCGGCCCGACGTGCCGGGCTGGGGCCCCGAGGGCACCGCGCCGCCGCGGCTGCCGCAGATGCCCGCCTACCACCTGGTGCGCGCCGACCGCAGCGGCACCACCATGGTCAACATCGGCGTCGGCCCGTCCAACGCCAAGACCGCCACCGACCACATCGCGGTGCTGCGGCCGCACGCCTGGCTGATGCTGGGGCACTGCGCCGGGCTGCGCAACAGCCAGGAGCTCGGCGACTACGTGCTGGCGCACGCCTACGTGCGCGAGGACCACGTGCTCGACGAGGAACTGCCGCTGTGGGTGCCGGTGCCGGCGCTGGCCGAGATCCAGCTGGCGCTGGAGGAGGCGGTGGAGCAGGTCACCGGCTTCGAGGACATGGAACTCAAGCGCATCATGCGCACCGGCACCGTGGCCAGCACCGACAACCGCAACTGGGAACTGCTGCCGGCCGACCAGCCGCAGCGACGCTTCAGCCAGAGCCGCGCGGTCGCGCTGGACATGGAGAGCGCCACCATCGCGGCCAACGGCTTCCGCTTCCGGGTGCCCTACGGCACGCTGCTGTGCGTGTCGGACAAGCCGCTGCACGGCGAGATCAAGCTGCCCGGCATGGCCAACCATTTCTACCGCGAGCGGGTGGACCAGCACCTGCGCATCGGCATGCGGGCGCTCGACATCCTGCGCGCCGGCGGCATCGCCCGGCTGCACAGCCGCAAGCTGCGCAGCTTCGCGGAAGTGGCCTTCCAGTGAGCCGCGGCGGATCGTCAGCTGAATACGTCGGCATTCGTTCCGACAGCCGCAGAGGATGAATGCCGAAGACCTGCAGCGC
>JAKOND010000281.1 GCA_022702125.1 Burkholderiaceae bacterium | reverse complement strand
GCCAGGAAGAAGGGGCGATGCATCCCGGCAGTATCGCGCCCCGCCGAAAGCGCTGTGCGGACGCCGCACCGGGCGTTACACTGGCGCCTCTGCAGGAGAGCTGCCGCGGCGTCCCCCCACCGGACGCCCGGCCACCGAAGGCGCAAACTCCCATGACCGCTCAGGTACCCCGTACTGCAGATCCATGAAAACATGCCGTCTGGAGAGCCGGCGCCTTCCGTCCACCACGGAAGAGCGCCGCACCGAAGGAGCAAGCGCCGCAGGGGTTGTGGCGTGAATCTCTCAGGTACCGAGGACAGGGGGAGCGGCAACCTGGACGGGCGTCCGGTTGCCATTGCTATTCTTTCGGTAGCTGCTTCCGTCCGCCGTCCATGCGCGATCCCTTGAAAGGGGCATGACATGCGTGTGATCGTTCTCGGCGCCGGCCTGCTCGGCGTGACTTCCGCCTATTTCCTCCAGCAGCTCGGCCACGACGTGACCGTCGTCGACCGCCAGGCCTCGCCCGGCGCCGAAACCAGCTTCGCCAACGGCGGCCAGATCTCGGTGAGCCACGCCGAGCCCTGGGCCAACCCCGGCGCGCCGCTCAAGGTGCTGCAGTGGCTGGCGAAGGAGGACGCGCCGCTGCTGTTCCGCCTGCGCGCCGACCTGCGCCAATGGCGCTGGGGCCTGCAGTTCCTGCGCGAATGCACGCCGGCCAACACCCGACACAACATCGAGCAGATCGTCCGCCTGGGCACCTACAGCCGCGACACGCTGCAGCAGCTGCGCCGCGACACCGGCATCGAGTACGCCCAGCGCACCCAGGGCATCCTGCACTTCTACACCAGCCGGAAGGAGTTCGACGCCGCCGAGGAGCCGGCGCGCCAGATGCGCGAACTCGGCTGCGACCGCCGCGTGATCTCGGCCGACGAGGCGGTGGCGCTGGAACCCGCGCTGCGCCACATCCGCCCCCAGCTCGCCGGCGCGACCTTCACCGCCGAGGACGAGTCCGGCGACGCCAACCGCTTCGTGCGCGAACTGGCCCGGCGCGCCCAGGCCGCCGGCGTGACCTTCCTCACCGGCCACACCGTCACCGCGCTGCGCGAGGCCGGCGGCCGGCTCGACCATGTCGAGGCGACCGACGCCGACGGCCGCTTCCAGCGCCTCCGGGGCGATGCCTACGTACTGGCGATGGGGTCCTTCAGCCCGCTGCTGGCCGAGCCGCTGGGCATCCGGCTGCCGATCTACCCGGCCAAGGGCTACTCGGTGACCATGCCGGTGCAGGACGCGTCGATGGCGCACGAGGTGTCGCTGACCGACGACGAATACAAGCTGGTGTTCTCGCGCCTGACCCGCGAGGACGGTGACTTCCTGCGCATCGCCGGTACCGCCGAGCTCGGCGGCTACGACCGCAACCTGAACCCGGTGCGCTGCCAGGCCATCGTGCGCCGGACCGAGCAGCTCTTCCCCGGCGCCGGCGATGCGTCGCAGGCCCAGTTCTGGACCGGCCTGCGCCCGGCCACGCCGAGCAACGTGCCGCTGATCGGCACCACCAAGCTCGCCAACCTCTACCTGAACACCGGCCACGGCACGCTGGGCTGGACGCATGCCTGCGGTTCGGGCAAGTCGATCGCGCGCATCGTCAGCGGCCTGCAGCCGGAGGTCGATTTCGCCTTCACCGGCAACGTGCGCGGCCGCGCGCCGGCGGTCGTCGCGGGCCAGCCCGCCTGAGGCGGCGGGCACCCGGTTCGGCCGGGCGGCCCGAGCCGGGTGCCGACGCGCGGACCCGCAGACGAACGAAAGCCCCGCATCGCGGGGCTTTCGCGCATGGGCCGCCGGAATTCAGGCGCCGTCGGCCAGCCGGCGCAGGGCGGCGTTGACGGTTTCCGCCTCGATGCCCGGCGGCAGCGCTTCGAGCATCGGCGCGACGTCCGGCAGCGCCGTGTCGCCGCTGGTCCGCAGCGCGGCGATGGCGCCGCCCGCGTCGCGCGGGTTGGCGAAGCCCCGGCTCTGCAGCAGCAGGGTGCCGTCGGCATCCAGCAGCTTGAAACGGAAGCGGCCGTCGGCTTCGCGGTACTGCTTGAAGCTCGGCAGCGCCTGGCGGGCCGGGGCCTTCGCGGCGGTGGGCGCCACCGCCAGCGACGCCAGGCTGCGCAGGCCCACCGCCTGCCGCAGTTCGCGCACGAAGGGCGTGGCGATGGCCCGCGCCCTGGCGGCGCCGGCCTGCAGCGCGTCCTCGATGCGGGCCGGCTCGGCCACCAGCGCGCGGTAGTGCTCGCGCATCGGCGCCAGTTCGCGGTCGATGCGCTCGAACAGCAGCTGCTTGGCGTCGCCCCAGGCGATGCCGTCGGCGTAGGCGTTGCGCAGGGCGTCGGTTTCCTCGGGCGCGGCGAATGCCTGGAAGATCTGGAACAGCGCCGAGCCTTCGGTGTCCTTGGGCTCGCCGGGCGCGCGCGAGTCGGTCAGGATGGAGGCGATGCGGCGGCGCAGTTCCTCGCGCGGCAGGAAGAGCGGGATGGTGTTGTCGTAGCTCTTGCTCATCTTGCGGCCGTCGAGGCCGGGCAGCAGCGCCACGTCCTCGTCCACCACCGCCTCGGGCAGCACGAAATGCTCGCCGTAGAGATGGTCGAAGCGGGCGGCGATGTCGCGCGCCATCTCGATGTGCTGGATCTGGTCGCGCCCGACCGGCACCTTGTGCGCGCGGAAGGCCAGGATGTCGGCGGCCATCAGCACCGGGTACATGAAGAGGCCGGCGGTGACGTCCGCGTCCGGCTCGTCGCCGGCGGCGGCGTTGCGGTCGACCGCGGCCTTGTAGGCGTGGGCGCGGTTGAGGAGGCCCTTGCCGGTGATGCAGGTCAGCAGCCAGGTCAGCTCGGGGATCTCGGGGATGTCCGACTGGCGGTAGAAGGCGACCCGCGCCGGGTCCAGCCCGGCGGCGAGCCAGGTGGCGGCGATCTCCAGCGTCGAGCGGTGGATGCGGGCGGGCTCGTCGCACTTGATCAGCGCGTGGTAGTCGGCCAGGAAGTAGAAGCTCTCGACGCCGGCCTGCCGGCTGGCCGCGACCGCCGGGCGGATGGCGCCGACGTAGTTGCCGAGGTGGGGGGTGCCGGTGGTGGTGATGCCGGTGAGGACGCGCAGGATGCTCATGGAAGTCAGGGGTCGGGCGACGACCGGAGAGGGCAATGGGGCGGAAGAGGCGATGGGGAGGGAATGGCGCGGGCGACCGGGCCGTTCAGCGCAGCAGCGACGCCAGGGGCGTGACGAGGGCGGCGACGACCGCGTAGCCGATGGTCATCAGCGGGCGCAGCCAGTAGGTGCCGACCACGCCCAGCAGCACCAGGCCCATCACGATGAAGAAGCCGTAGGGTTCGATGCGCGACACCGCCTGCGCCTGGCGCGGCGGCAGCAGGCCCACCAGCACCCGGCCGCCGTCGAGCGGCGGCAGCGGGAACAGGTTGAAGGCCCACATGACCAGGTTGACCAGGATGCCGCCGCGCGCCATCTCGCGGAAGAAGCGCTCCTCGACGCCGAACGCCACCAGCAGCACCGCCACCAGGGCCCACAGGAGGGCCTGGATGAAATTGGACAGCGGGCCGGCGAGGGCCACCCAGACCATGTCGCGGCGCGGGTTGCGCAACCGGTCGAAGCGCACCGGCACCGGCTTGGCGTAGCCGAACAGGAAGGCGCCCGAGGTGGCGAAGTACAGCATCAGCGGCATCAGGATGGTGCCGACCGGATCGATGTGCTTCATCGGGTTGAGGGTGACCCGGCCCAGCATGGCCGCGGTGTTGTCCCCGAAGTGCCGGGCGACGTAGCCGTGGGCCGCCTCGTGCACGGTGATCGCGAAGACCACCGGCAGGGCGTAGATGAGGATGGTCTGGATGAGGTTGTCGAAGTCCACGCGGTGATTGTCGCAAAGCGCCGCGGCCGTCCCGCCGGGCAGGCGGCGGGCGGACGCCGGCAGGGGGAGGGGCCCGGGTCGGGCGGCGGGGAGGGTTGCGGGAGGGCTGGATCTCCGGTCAGGCCGCCGCGAGGCCGATGGCCGCCAGGTCGCCGCGGCCGGCGCGCATGACCACCGGGTCGTCGCCGTCGCCCATCGGCACCAGGTCGATCACGGTCGTCGGCTCGGAGCAGCAGGCACCGGAATCGATCACCGCGGCCAGCTGCTTCTCGTAGCGGGCGCGGATTTCCTGGGCGTCGTTGAGCGGCTCGGTCTCGCCCGCCGGGATCAGCGTGGTGGCCAGCAGCGGCCCGCCGTGCTGGACCAGCAGCTCCTGCAGCACGCCGTGCTCCGGCACCCGCAGGCCGATGGTCTTGCGCTGCGGATGGCTGAGCCGGCGCGGCACTTCCTTGGTGGCTTCGAGGATGAAGGTGTAGGCGCCGGGCGTGGCGGACTTCAGCAGGCGGTACTGGCGGTTGTCGACGCGGGCGTACTGCGAGAGTTCGGCCAGGTCGCGGCAGAGCAGCGTCAGGTGGTGCTTCTCGTCGATCTGCCGGATGCGGCGCAGGTGGTCCGCGGCGTCGCGGTCGTCGATGCGGCAGACCAGCGCGTAGCTCGAATCGGTGGGCACCGCGGCCACGCCGCCGCGCTGCAGCAGCGCCGCCGCCTGGCGCAGCAGGCGCGGCTGGGGATTGTCGGGATGGATGTCGAAATACTGGGCCATGGTTCAGTGTTGGACCGGCAGCGGTCCGAAAGGTTTCAGGATGTCCGTGCGGCCGGGCCGGCATCGGCCGCGAGGGCGGCGCGGCGCTGGCGCTCGCGCACGCTCAGCCAGGCGCCGGCGGCGCCGCAGACCATCACCAGCCCGATGCCCATGAGCGAGATGCGGTCGGGGATGTGCGAGAAGACCAGCCAGCCGGCCAGCACCGCGAACACGATCTGGCCGTACAGGAAGGGCGCCAGCGTGGAGGCCGACGCGCGCTGGTAGCCCAGGATGAGCAGCATGTGGCCGATGGTGCCCATGACGCCGGTCAGCACCATGCCCGCCCATGTCGCCCAGCCCAGGCCCGGCTGCCAGCTCGACGGCAGCAGCGCGGAGGTGACCAGGAAACCGACCCATCCGGTGTAGCAGTGCATGGTCAGCGGCTCCTCGGTGCGGGCCATGCGGCTGGTCAGCACCTGGAACCAGGCGTTGGTGACCACCACGCCCAACGGCAGGAGCATCGTCCATCCGAAGGCTTGGCCGCCGGGGCGGATGACCACCAGCGCCCCGCAGAAGCCGCCCACCACCAGCGCCCAGCGCAGGGACGAGACCTGCTCGCCCAGGGTGCGCGCGGCCAGCACGGTGATCGCCAGCGGGGTCAGGGTGACCAGCGCGGTGAATTCGCCCACCGGCATGGTGCGCAGGCTGAAGAAGGCCAGCAGGCTGGTCAGCAGCATCAGCACGCCGCGCAGGACCTGGAAGCGCGGATGCGCGGTGTGGAGGCCGCGCACGCCGCGCCACGGCAGCAGCACCGCGGCGGTCGCCACCGCCTGCACGCCGTAGCGCGCCCACATCGCCATCAGCACCGGCACCCCGACGCCGCTGAGCAGCTTGGTGGTCGCGTCCAGCACCGAGAAGCAGGCCATGGCCGTCAGCACCATCGCGATGGCGGGCAGCGGACCGGCGGCGGCGGGTGTCGCGGGGAAGCGGGAAAGGCCGGGGACGGAAGGCGAGGGCGCCGGGGATGGTGGTGCCATCAGCGGATGCGGTCGGCCAGCAACTCCCAGACCGGGGTCAGGCCGGCGGGCAGCGGCGGGAGCTGGCCCAGGTCGATGCGGGATTCGTGCGGGCTGTGGAAGTCGCTGCCCCGCGAGGCGGCCAGGCCGAACTCGCGGGCCATGTCGGCGTAGGTGGCGTATTCGGCGGTGGTGTGGCTGCCGGTCACCACCTCCACGCCCTGGCCGCCATGGGCCTTGAACTCGCTGAAAAGCGCGTATTCGGCATTGGGCGAGAACTTGCAGCGCGCCGGGTGGGCGATGACCGCGACGCCGCCGGCCTCGACGATCCAGCGCACCGCGTCGCCGAGCGCGGCCCAGCGGTGCGGGACATGGCCCGGCTTGCCGTCGGCCAGGTACTTGCGGAAGACGTCGTGGGTGCTGGCGCAGACGCCGGACTCGACCAGGAACCGGGCGAAATGGGTGCGCGAGATGAGTTCGGGATTGCCGGCGAAGCGCAGGGCGCCTTCGTAGGCGCCGCGGATGCCGAGCAGGGCCAGCTGGTCGGCCATTTCCCGGGCCCGCTGCCCGCGTCCGCCGCGGGTGTCGAGCAGGCCCTGCCGGAGCCGGGCATCGTCCGGATCGAAGCCCAGCCCGACGATGTGGACCGTCTCCCCGGCGAAGGTCACCGAGACCTCGGCGCCGGTCAGGTACGGCAGGCCGGCTTGCGCGGCGGCGGCGATCGCGCGATCCTGTCCCCCGACCTCGTCGTGGTCGGTGAGGGCCCACAGCTCGACTCCGTTGGCCTTGGCCCGCGCGGCGAGGGCTTCGGGCTCCAGCGTGCCGTCCGATACGGTCGAGTGGCAGTGGAGGTCGGCGTTGAGGACGGGTGTCACGGTGGTCGATTCTAGGCGCGCGGCCGTTCGGCCGTTCGGGAATGCGTGACAACCCCATTCGCATATTTTGGAAACACGGATAATATTTTCTTACAAATCGCCGCCATCGGTCGATATCCAGTGATCTCTTCCGACCGGCTTTCCGACCAGGAACCTGCGATGACCCTCGACCGCTTCAAAAATTCTTCCCGCCTGTGGATGGCCGCGCTGGCGTCCCTCGTGCTGCTGCTGGGCGCGGCCGGATGGCTGCAGTGGTGGCATGCGCGCTCGACCGACGCCTGGCTGGAATCGGTGCGGCTGCAGCAGGACCGCATCGTGCTGGCGCTGCAGTGGAAGAGCGTGGTCGAGAACGTCGGCGAGCGGGTGCTGGCCAGCAACGCGGCCACCGATCCCTCGCTGTCCGCGCTGATCGACGGCCGGACCCGTGTCGGCCTGGGCCGTGCCGCGTCGATCCAGGCCCGCATCGCCCGCACGGCGACCGGCGCGCAGGACACCGCCCTGCTGGACCGCATCGCCGGCGAGCGGCTGGCCGTCATGGACCTGGACCGCCGGATGCGCGAACTGCGCATCGCGGGCGACGGCACGGCGCTGCGCAGCTTCGTGGCCGACCGCTACCTGCCCGCCATCGGCAGCTACGCCGTGGCGCTGGAAGACTTCGTGCAGTTGCAGATGCACGAGCGCGACGACCTGGTCGCCGAGATGCACCGGGCGCGCCGGCTGGTGCGGATGCAGTACGGCTGCGTGGCCGCGATGCTGATGGGCTTGGCGCTGGTGCTGGCCCGGGCGGTGTTCGCGCCGCCGCGCGGCCTGAACGGCGGCGCGAAGGACGGCGCCGAAGGCGACCGGGACACCGGTGCCGGCGATGCCGGCCCCCTCCTGCGGGTCGGCACGCCCGTCTCCTCCTGGAGCGCCGAACCCTACGGCGCCCGCTGAGGCGCGGCGTCAGATCTCCGCGCCCTCCACCAGGAACTGCACCTTCCGCTCGCCGCGCCATTCGTTGACGTCGAGCCGGAACGCGAGCCGCACCTGCGCCGGCAGCTGGTCGGTCCGGCCGAACCAGATGCCGTCGACCGGCCGGCCCTGGTGCATCAGCTTGAGCGACAGGTGCTTCTCGCCCACCAGCCGCTGCGACAGCACCTGCACCTCCTCGGAAAAGGTGGGCGCGGCGAAGCCCTGGCCCCAGACCTCGCGGTGCAGGGTGTCGACCATGTCGGCGCGGCAGTACTGCGGCTCCAGCGGGCCGTCGGTCTCGATGCGGCGGGTGAGGGTGGCGGCGTCCAGCCATTCGCGGGCCACCTGGGTCAGCGCGCGCTCGAAGGTCTCGAAGCCGTCGGCGGCGATGGTGCAGCCGGCGGCCATCGCATGGCCGCCGAACTTCAGCAGCACGCCCGGATGGCGCTTGGCGACCAGGTCGAGCGCGTCGCGCAGGTGGAAGCCCGGGATGGAGCGGCCCGAGCCCTTGAGCTCGTGCTGCCTGCCGGGCGCGGCGCTGGTGGCGAAGACGAAGACCGGCCGGTGGAAGCGGTCCTTGAGCCGCGAGGCGACGATGCCGACCACGCCTTCGTGGAACTCCGGCTCGTAGACGCACAGCGCCGGCGGCGGCTCGGCGCCTTCGTCGAACAGCCCGGCCGCGATCTCCAGCGCCTGCTCGCGCATGCCGCCCTCGATCGTGCGGCGCTCGCGGTTGATGGCGTCGAGCGCGCGGGCGAGTTCGTCCGCGCGGGCATCGTCGTCGGTCAGCAGGCATTCGATGCCGATGGTCATGTCGGCCAGCCGGCCGGCGGCGTTGATGCGCGGGCCGAGCGCGAAGCCGAAGTCGAAGGTGGTGGCGGCGGACGCGTTGCGGCCGGCGGCGCGGAAGAGCGCGGCCATGCCGGCCGGCAGCGCGCCGGCGCGGATGCGCTTGAGGCCCTGGGCCACCAGGCGGCGGTTGTTGGCGTCGAGCCGGACCACGTCGGCCACGGTGCCCAGCGCCACCAGCGGCAGCAGCGCGTCGAGCCGGGGCTGGTGCGCCGCGTCGAAGGCGCCGCGGCGGCGCAGCTCGGCGCGCAGCGCCAGCAGCACGTAGAAGATCACGCCGCAGCCGGCGATGGACTTGCTCTCGAAGCCGCAGCCGGGCTGGTTCGGGTTGACCAGCACGTCGGCCGCCGGCAGCACCTCGCCGGGCAGGTGGTGGTCGGTGACCAGCACCCGCAGGCCGAGCGCCCGGGCCGCGTCCACGCCCTCGACGCTGGCGATGCCG
>JAKOND010000253.1 GCA_022702125.1 Burkholderiaceae bacterium | reverse complement strand
GAACCAAATTGGGTTTTTCCTTTCTGCTGATGCTGCTGATCAGCATGTTCATCGGTGCCGCCAGCCTGACGGGGATGCGAAGGCTCGGGCACGAGACCGAGGAGATGGCCGGCAATTGGATTCCCAGTATCGCCGTCCTGGGAGAAATACGCGTTCAGGCGAACGACTTGCGGCGGTTCGAAATCCAGACCTTGCTCGACATGCCCGCCGACGAGATCAGGGACCTGTTGAGCAATCAAAGGATCGCCCGACAGGCCATCGAGAGCAGCATCTCGAAATACAGGGATTTGATCTCGAGCCCCGAAGAACGCGAATTGGCGGATCGTTATGTCGGTCAATTGAATGCCTATCTGTCCGCCATGGACAAGACCGAGGCGCTCATCCGCACGGGCACCAGGGAATCCCATGCGGCGGCACTCGAGGGACTGACCGGATCCGGTCGCACCGCCTATCAGGCGTCGGCGAAGACACTCGACGCCCTGGTGACGCTCAATCGCAAGGGCGCGGACGCATCGGCGTCGATCGCGCGCGCGGCCTACGACCAGGGCATCCTCGACATGATCGTCATCCTGGTCCTGGCCGTCGCGATGACGACCGCACTCACCGCATGGATCGTGCGCATGGTGACGCGTCCGCTGCAGCTGGCCGTCGATGCGTCGAACGCCATCGCCGGGGGCGACCTGTCCGCCGAGATCCGCAGCGAAGGCCGCGACGAGACCGCCCAGTTGCTGCAGGCGCTCGCACAGATGCAGAGGCAGCTCGCGCTCGTGGTGGGCGACGTGCGGCGCAACGCGGAGGGCGTCGCCACCGCCAGCGCGCAGATCGCCCAGGGCAACCTCGACCTGTCGGCCCGCACCGAGCAGCAGGCCTCGGCCCTGGAGGAGACCGCCGCCTCGATGGAGGAACTCAGTTCCACCGTGCGGCAGAACGCCGCGAACGCCCAGCAGGCCAACCGGCTGGCCGGCAACGCGTCCGTCGTGGCCGTCAGCAGCGGCGAGGTGGTGGCCGAGGTCGTCGACACGATGCGCGGCATCTCGGAGAGCTCGCGGCGCATCGGCGACATCATCGGCACCATCGACGGCATCGCGTTCCAGACCAACATCCTGGCCCTCAACGCGGCCGTGGAGGCGGCGCGCGCCGGTGAGCAGGGTCGGGGCTTCGCCGTGGTGGCGAGCGAGGTGCGCCACCTCGCGCAGCGCAGCGCCGATGCCGCCAAGGAGATCAAGACGCTCATCGGCGACAGCGTCGCGCGGGTCGAGCAGGGCACGCTGCTGGTCGACCGGGCCGGCACGACCATGACGGAGGTCGTCGATTCGATCCAGCGCGTCACCGAGATCATGGCCGAGATCAGCACGGCCAGCCTCGAGCAGAGCCAGGGCGTGTCGCAGGTGGGCGAGGCCGTGACGCAGATGGACCAGGCCACGCAGCAGAACGCGGCGCTGGTGGAGGAGTCGGCCGCCGCGGCCGGTAGCCTGCGCACCCAGGCCGAGCAGCTGGTGCAATCGGTGGCATTCTTCGATCTGGCCGGCGGTGCGGGCCGGGCCATGGCGGCTCCCGCGGTCCGGCCGGCCCCGGCCATCGCGCCGCCGCTGCGGACGGTAGCGAAGGCCCCCGCACAGCCGAAGAAAGCACTGCCGGCTTCGGCCCCGTCGGCGGCGTCCTCCGCGTCCGCACCGATGCGCACGCCCGCGCCGGCCACGACCGCTGCCACCGCCTCCAAGGACGACGAATGGGAAAGCTTCTGAGCAGATGCGTTTGCAAAGCCCAGGTTGCGAAGCGCGGAGGGGCATGGGGTTGGGCATGGGCCGTGATGGCGCTTCCCATTCCTCAACCTCTCGCCTTGGCTATCGCCGATGAAACACGTGGCTGGATTGGATGAGCCCGCTGCCCCTCTGATTCATGGCGTCCTCGTGACCCTCGTCTTCTTATCGCCCTGCTTGCTGCTGACTTGGCTGACCAGCAGGGCGCTGCGTCTGAATTCGGAGCGCCTGCAGGGCGGCGTCGGGAGGGTGTAGCGCTCGGAGTTCAATGTCTGCTCCTGGCCGATATCAGCCTCCCGCGAGCATAGCCCCGGAGTCCGTAACCGTTGCGAAGCGGTCGATCGGCTGTGTTGCGCTCTGATCAGAATGAATGCCTGATGCCGACGTCGGTGCCGCGCCAGGCGGCGTTCGGCACGCCTGGGATGCCACCGCCGCTCAGTGCCGCCCCGCCCGAATTTCCGATCCTCGAGACGGTCGTGTAGACAGCCGTGCGCTTGGACAGGTTGTAGACGTAGCCGACCGCCAGCTGGTGGGCCCTGCGCTCGACTGCGGCATTGTCCCGGATGCGGCTGTAGGAAACCGGGAAATAGCCGGCACCCACGGTGAACTGCGCCCCCAGCAGGAAACCCGAGGAACGGTTGGGCGCCGCGACGGTGTCCTTGCGGTCCTGGAACAGCTGCAGCATCGGCTTGACGGCGCCGAGGCTGTACGACAGGCCCGCATTCGTCGTGGTCACGTCGCCGGTCGCGAGCGAGGTCCGCCCGTGCGCAATCGCGGCGTTGAGGCGGTTGTCGGCATAGCCGATGCGCGCGCCCGCGTAATTCCCGTCGTGCTTCGTGCCGTTGGCCGCATTGGAGGCGTTCTCGCCCATGGCGTACATCGCCTGCCCGTAAAAGCCTCCGAGCAGCGGCAGCAGGTACCCCACGGAATTGGAGGCGCGCAGCGCCGTCTGGACTGTCGAGACCTTCGACAGGGCGCCCTGGACGATGTTCGCCGCCGATCCCGCGCCGGCGGTGCCGAAGGGATCGAAGAAGGTCAGGTTCCAGTAGGTCGGCGTGAAATCGCGGCCCAGCCGCAGCTCGCCCAGGCGGGCGCTGGCCAGGCTGACGGTGGAGCGGCGGTTGAAGGTCGCGCCGCTGGCCGCGGTCGCCGTCTGGTTGTTCGTCGACGTGACGCCGCCGGTGCCGGTGTCGATGTTGAGCCCCATGTCGAGCACGAAGCCGGCGGACCAGCCGTCGCCCAGGTCCTCCGTGCCGCGGAAACCCAGGCGGCTGATCTGGTTGCCGCCATTGCCGTTGAGGCGGTCCACCGACGCGCCGCCCTGGCTGGCGTGCTGGTAGGTCGAATCGATGACCCCGAAAACCGTCACCGACGACTGGGCGAAGGCCGGCACCGCCAGAGCGCCGGCGGCGGCGATCGAGAGCATTCTTTTCATGGTCGTGTCTCCTCTTCTTTTGGGGGAATGCGGGGCCGCACGCGCCGGTGCGGCAAGGGTTCATTCCGGCTTGAAGCCGGAACTGCGCAGCAGCTCGGCGCCCTGCTCGACGTCGCTGGCGATGTAGCGGCGGAACTGCTCGGGCGACTCGTTGACCGGATCGATGCCCAGGCTGGCGAACGCGCCGGAGCGCACCAGTTCGCCGACCGCCGCGTTCGCCGCCTTGTTCAGGAGCGCGATGCGCTCGGGCGGGGTGCCGCGCGGCGCCCACAGCCCGTACCAGGAGGCATAGGAGAACTGCGGCAGGCCGCTCTCGGCGATGGTCGGCACCTGCGGCAGCAGGGGACTGCGCTTGCGGGACGTGACGGCGATCGGCTTCACGTTGCCCGACCTGGCCATGGGCAGCAGCGAGATCATCGAGTCGAGCAGCAGCTGGACCTGGTTGCCCGCCACGTCCACCAGGGCCGGCTGCGTCCCCTTGTAGGGGATATAGGCGAAGGACACCTTGCCCTCCTTCGCGAGCAGCAGCGTCGCCAGGTGGCTGGGCGCGCCGAACGCGGGCAGCGCGGCGGTCCAGGCTTCCGGCTTCGCGCCGGCCGCCTTGAGCACCTCGGGCAGCTTCTGCTCGGGCTGCTGGGGCGCGATGACCAGCATCAGGGGCGCTTCGCCGATGCGGGCGACCGGCGCGAAGTCCGTCTGGGGGTCGTAGGGCGGGTTCTTCATGACCTGCCGCGTATGGATCTGGGTCGCGGCCGAGAAGAGCAGCGTGTAGCCGTCGGCCGGGGCGTTCTGCACATAGCGCCCGCCCAGCGTTCCGCTGGCGCCCGCCTTGTTGTCCACGATGACGGAAACGTTGAGCTGCCTGCGCATCTGGTCGGCCAGCAGGCGCGCCGCGCTGTCCACCCCGCCGCCCGCCGCGAACGGCACGACGATGCGGATGGTGCGGTCCGGCCCCGGGAAGGCGGCGGGCGCGGGCTGCGCCGCGGCCCAGGAAGCGGCGCACGCGGTCATGGCGAGCAGCCAGTGGCGTTTGTTCATGGTTGTCTCCTTGGAATGGTTCGGAACCCGGCGAGCGGTCGGCGGGCGGATGGATCGGCACCCCTAGGCGGGAGCGCGACGGCTGTGGCGCCGGACCAGGATGTCGAGCGTTTCGGAGAGGGCCTGCGCGTCCACGCCGCGCGTGATGAAGACCAGGCGGGTGCGGGTATCGCCCGACGGCCAGGCCTCCAGGCGCTCGGGCGGCGAGAACAGGTGCTGCACGCCATGCACCAGCAGCGGCCGGTCCGGGTCCTCGGCGGTCTGGACCAGCCCCTTGACCCGCAGCAGGTCGGTCCCGCGCGATGCCACCACCATGTCGAGCCAGTGCGCGAAGGCCTCCTGCGGCAGGGGCCGGTCGCGCACCAGGACGAAGGACACGATGCCCTGCGCATGCCGGGGCGCGGTCCCCGCCCCCGGTCCTTCCTCGGCACGGGACGCCCGCGGGGGCCGGTACGCCGGCGGCGTTCCGGCCGGATCGCCATCGTCCGGGGGTCGCGTCATCTCCAGCAGCGCGTCGACTGCGTCTTCGGGCGGCTGCACCATGGCGGCCGCCGGGTTGAGCCGCTCCAGCGTCCGCAGCAGCGCAGCGGCATCGCTGGCGTCCGGGGCCAGGTCCGTCTT
>JAKOND010000226.1 GCA_022702125.1 Burkholderiaceae bacterium | reverse complement strand
CATCAGCCGGTCGGTCATCGCGATGGCCATCGCCGACAGCAGGAAGGTGATGTGGATCGCCGTCTGCGCGATCAGCACCCGGTCGGAGTAGTTCTCGGCGTTGATGAAGGTCTTGAGCAGGTGGATCGAGCTGATGCCGATGATGGCCGTCGCGAGCTTGACCTTGAGCACCGAGGCGTTGACGTGCGACAGCCACTCGGGCTGGTCCGGATGGTCTTCGAGCCGCATGCGGGAGACGAAGGTCTCGTAGCCGCCGATGATGACCATGATCAGCAGGTTGGAGATCATCACCACGTCGATCAGCGCCAGCACCACCAGCATGATGATGGTCTCGTTGAGCGTGGTCGGCATCACGGTGGACTTGTAGCCGATGCTGCCGACCAGCGCCTGCAGCGCGGTGGTGCTGCCGAAGGCGGCCTCGATCAGGTGGACGAGCTCCACCCAGAAGTGGAAGACGTAGATCGCCTGCGCCGCGATCAGGCCGAGGTAGAGCGGCAGCTGCAGCCAGCGGCTGGCGAAGATCAGGTTGGGCATCGGCCGCAGGAAGGCGTTGCGCGCCGGCGGCGCGGCGGGTGTGGGGCGGGCGGGATCGTGGGCCATGGAAGAGCGTGGAATGGGTGAAGGAGGACGACGCCAGCGGCCCGGAAGGCCATGGCGCCAGGGCGGCGGAATTGTAGGGTCGCCATCCGCGGCTCCGGCGGCGCGTCAGTGGTCTGTAAGTGCCTGCCGCCAGACTCCCGCGCCATAAGATAGACGCCAGTCTGCGAGACCGTGAACTTCCAAAGGAGACCCGTATGACCACCGCCACCCCCACCGCCCCCGCGCAGCCGCACGCGGCTCCCGCCGCATCCGGCGCCTCGACCATCGAGTCCGTGCTCGTCGAGAACCGCGTCTTCCCGCCGCCGGCCCGGGCGCGCGACGGCGCCCGCGTCGCCGGCATCGAGGCCTACCGCGCGCTGCGCCAGGAGGCCGAGTCCGATCCCGACGCCTTCTGGGCGACCCGCGCGCGCGAACTGCTGACCTGGGACACGCCCTTCACCCGCACGCTCGACGACAGCGACCCGCCGTTCTTCCGCTGGTTCGACGACGGCATGCTCAACGCCTCGGCCAACTGCCTGGACCGCCACATCGGCACGCCGGTCGAGGACAAGACCGCGATCGTCTTCGAGGCCGACGACGGCGCGGTCACCCAGGTCAGCTACCGCGAGCTGCTCGAACGCGTCGGCCGCTTCGCCAACGCGCTCAAAGCGCAGGGCATCGGCAAGGGCGACCGGGTCATCGTGTACCTGCCGATGACCGTCGAGGGCGTGGTGGCGATGCAGGCCTGCGCCCGCATCGGCGCGACCCACAGCGTGGTCTTCGGCGGCTTCTCGGCCAAGGCGCTGCAGGAGCGCATCATCGACATCGGCGCGGTGGCGGTCGTCACCGCCAACTTCCAGAAGCGCGGCGGCAAGGAACTGCCGCTCAAGTCCATCGTGGACGAGGCCCTCGCCATGGGCGGCTGCGACGCGGTCAAGACCGTGCTGGTCTACGAGCGCACGCCCACCGCCTGGACCCGCAACGACCGCGACATCCCCTTCGGCGAGGCGCTGGCCGGCCAATCGGCCGACTGCCCGCCGGTGCCGGTGGAGGCCGAGCACCCGCTGTTCGTGCTCTACACCAGCGGCTCGACCGGCAAGCCCAAGGGCGTGCAGCACAGCACCGCCGGCTACCTGCTGTGGGCGCGGATGACCATGGACTGGACCTTCGACCTGCGGCCCGACGACGTCTTCTGGTGCACCGCCGACATCGGCTGGATCACCGGCCACACCTACGTCGCCTACGGCCCGCTGGCCGCCGGCGCCACCCAGGTGGTGTTCGAGGGCATCCCGACCTACCCGAACGCCGGCCGCTTCTGGCAGATGATCGAGCGGCACAAGGTAAGCATCTTCTACACCGCGCCGACCGCGATCCGCTCGCTGATCAAGGCCGCCGAGGCCGACGCGCAGTCGCATCCCGACCGCAGCGACCTCTCCAGCCTGCGCATCCTGGGCACCGTCGGCGAGCCGATCAACCCCGAGGCCTGGATGTGGTACCACAAGCACGTCGGCGGCGAGCGCTGCCCGGTGGTCGACACCTTCTGGCAGACCGAGACCGGCGGCCACGTCATCACCCCGCTGCCCGGCGCGACGCCGCTGGTCCCGGGATCGTGCACCCTGCCGCTGCCGGGCATCGACGCGGCCATCGTCGACGAGACCGGCAACGAGCTGCCCGACGGCACCGGCGGCATGCTGGTGATCCGCAAGCCCTGGCCGTCGATGATCCGCACCATCTGGGGCGACCCGGAGCGCTTCAAGAAGTCGTACTTCCCGGCGGAGATGGGCGGCAGCGTCTACCTCGCCGGCGACGGCGCGGTGCGCAGCGCCGGCACCGCCGCGATGGACGGGGCGGACAGGGGCTACTTCCGGATCACCGGCCGCATCGACGACGTGCTCAACATCTCGGGCCACCGCATGGGCACGATGGAGATCGAGTCGGCGCTGGTGTCCAAGACCGACCTGGTGGCCGAGGCGGCGGTGGTCGGCCGGCCCGACGAGCTGACCGGCGAGGCGATCTGCGCCTTCGTGGTGCTCAAGGGCCCGCGCCCGACCGGCGACGCGGCCAAGGCGCTGGCCAAGGAGCTGCGCGACTGGGTGGCCAAGGAGATCGGCCCGATCGCCAAGCCCAAGGACATCCGCTTCGGCGAGAACCTGCCCAAGACCCGCAGCGGCAAGATCATGCGGCGGCTGCTGCGCAACATCGCCCGCGGCGAGGCGATCACCCAGGACACCAGCACCCTGGAGAACCCGGCGATCCTGGAGCAGCTGGGCGAAGTGAACTGATCGCCCGCGCTCCCCGCGCCCGAGCCGGCGCGCCGCGAGGCGCGGCCGGCTTTTTCGCGCCTGTCGGACGGCGCGGGTTTCGGTAACACGCGGGCCGGCGGGTTGCAGTACAAATCCTGCGGGGCGCCGGCCGTCGGCCCGCCGCACGACCGCCACAGAAACCGCCCGAGGAGATTCCATGTCCATCCGAACCATCCTGCTGCTGATCACCGCCGTGGTCATCGCCGCGCTCGCCGCGCTCAACTGGCACCTGCTGGCCGCGCCGGTGCCGATGTCCGTGGGCTTCCGCACCGTCGAGGCGCCGCTCGGCCTGGTCATGCTGGCGCTGACCATCCTGCTGGCGATCGTGTTCGCGGTCTACATCGCGTACCTGCAGAGCACCGCGCTGCTGGAGTCGCGCCGCCTGCACAAGGACCTGGATGCCCAGCGCGTGCTGGCGGAGCAGGCCGAGGCCTCGCGCCTGACCGAGCTGCGCACCTCGCTGGAGTCGCGCATCGACCAGCTCGACCGCAAGCTGCACGCCCGGCTGGAGCAGTCGGACAACAGCAGCGCGGCCTACCTGGGCCAGCTGGAGGACCGGCTGGAACGCCGCGGACCGGCCGACCATGTTGAGACGGCGGTGGTGCGTCCGGTGGGCTCCGCCGCCGCCCGGTACGATCCGTCGGTCTGAGGACTTCGGGGGTCTTTTCCGCAGGCGGCCCCGATGCGAACCGGGCCGGAAGCTATCGAATGAATAGCAGGATTCCGGGCACGCCGCGAAATCCGGGATCCCGCGCACCCGCAGCGCCGCCCGCAGCCGGCGCGCGGCCTACTTCAGCCCCAGCACCCAGGTCGCCAGCGCCTTGGCCTCGGCCGGGCTGACCTGCGGATTGGCCGGCATCGGCACCGGGCCCCAGGCACCGGCGCCGCCCTTGACGATCTTCGCGGCCAGCGCATCGGTCATGTTCTGGCCGGCGTAGCGCGCGGCCACCGCCTTGAAGGCCGGACCCACCAGCTTGCGGTCCACCGCATGGCAGGCCATGCAGTTGCGCGACGCGGCCAGCGCCTGGTCGGCCCGGGCGGCGGTGGCGCCGCACAGCGCGGCCAGGCCCAGCAGGGCGGCGGGCAGGAGGTTCGGCGCGCGGAGGGTCATCGGGGAGGGGGTGGAGTACATTGCTCCGGTGATTGTAGGGAGACGCCGACGGGGGCGTGTCCCCGGGGCCATCGACGGCGCAGGGCGGCCGGCCGGTCCGGCCGCATGGTGCGTACCGTCACGCAGGAGAGATACGGCATGTGGTTCTTGGGCGCGGGGGTGGTGTTGCTGCTGCTGAAATGGCTGGAGATCGGTCCGGTGGCCGGCTGGAGCTGGTGGATCGTGTCGGTGCCGTTCGTGCTGGCGATCGTCTGGTGGTGGTGGGCCGATTCTTCCGGCTACACCAAGCGCAAGGCGTCCGAGCGGATGGACCGCCGCAAGGAGGATCGCCTCGAACGCAGCCGCAAGGCCCTGCGCCAGCCCCGTCCCGGCGACCGGCGGCGCTGAACGGGGCGGCACCGGGCGCGGGCTCCGCCGGGGGCGCGCCGCGCGTTCCCGCTGCGCATCCGGCGCATCCGGACGGCGGGGTCGCGCATCTCAGGGCGCCGCCGTGCCGCCGCCCAGCGCCTGGTAGAGCGCGACGCTGTCGCCGATCAGCGTGCCGTAGGTCGCCACGCGCGCCGATTGCGCCTGCAGCCAGGCCTGCTGCGCCGCGAGCATCGAGGGCCGGGACGCGTAGCCCCGGTCGAGCTGGGACTGGGTGAGCTGGTAGCCGGCCTGGGTGGCCGCGACGCTGGCGTCCGCAACCTGCAGCGCGCGCTGGTCGATGGACAGCGCGTACAGCGTATCCGCGACGTTCTGGAACGCCGTCAGCACCGACAGCCGGTACTGCGCGGCGGCGGCGTCGAACTGCGCCTCGGCGATGCGCTGGCGCGCCTGGAGGGTGCCGCCGGCGAAGATCGGCGCCAGCAGGCCCGAGCCGATCGACCACACCGTGTTGCCGGCCGCGAACATCTGGCCGAATTCCGTGGCCCCGCCGCCCAGGGACGCCGTCAGGCTCAGCTGCGGGAAACGGGCCGCCTTGGCGACGCCGATCGCCGCGCTGGCGGCATGCAGGTCGGCTTCGGCCTGCCGGACGTCCGGCCGCCGCGCGACGAGTTCCGACGGCACCGCCCGGGGCAGCGCGGGCGGGCGGATGTCGGCCATGCGCAGGGTCGGCAAGGCGGCGTCCGGGGTGCGGCCCATCAGCACCGCGGTGAGGTTGCGGCTCTGCTCCAGCGATTTCTCCAGCGGCGGCAGGCTCTGCTGCACCTGGCTGAGCAGGTTCTCCTGCGTCGCCACGTCCAGCCCGCTCGAATAGCCGTTGCGCTGCAGGTTGCGCATCGCCCGCAACTGCTCCTGCATCGCCGCGACCGCCTGGGCCGTCAGGTCCGCCTGCTCGGCCAGCATGGCCGTCTGCAGGATGGCGCCGACCAGGTTGCTGGCCAGCGTCAGCCGGGCGCCTTCGAGCTGCCACCGCTGGTTGTCGGCGGTGGCCTGCGCCTGCTCGACCGCGCGGCGGGTGCCGCCGAACAGGTCGGGCGCGTAGCCCACGCTCAGCGATGCGGTGTGGTACCTGAAGACCGTATCGCCCGAGTTGAGCGGCGACTGCTGGACCCGGCCGACGTTCTGCCGGGTGGCGTTGACGCCGGCCTGGACCTGCGGATAGAACAGGCCGCGCTGCGCGGTCACGTTCTCCTGCGCGGCGCGCAGGGTGGCCTGCGCGGTTTCCACCGTCGGGCTGCGGGCCAGCCCCTCGGCGACCATCGCATCGAGCTGCGGCGAGCCGAACACGGTCCACCAGTCGGGGGCCACCGGGCCGGCGCGCAGGTCCAGCGGCAGCGCGTCGCGGGTCAGCGCGGCGGGCAGCGGCGCGGCGGGCTTCTCGTAGTCGGGGCCCACGGCGGCGCAGCCGGAGAGCGCGAGGACGACCGCCGCGGCGATCGCGGCCGCCGGGCGTCGGGGGATCAGGACATCAGACACGTTTGCCTCCCAGGCCCGCACGGCGGGCGGATGGTTTGAGACGGCGCAGCACCATCAGGCGCAGGGCGGGCATCACGAGCAGCAGGAACAGCGGGCCGATCAGCATGCCGCCGACCACCACCGTGGCCAGCGGGCGCTGCACCTCGCTGCCGATGGCGTGCGACAGCGCCGCGGGGAAGAGGCCGATGCAGGCCGACAGCGCGGTCATGAGCAGCGGCCGCATGCGGCTTTCGTAGGCTTCGGTGACCGCTTCGAGGTCGTTGCGGCCCAGCGCCTTGAAGTCCCTGTAGGTCGTCAGGATCAGGATGCCGTCCATCACCGACACGCCCAGCAGCGAGATGAAGCCGATGATGGCCGACACGCTCAGCACCTGGTTCGAGACGTACAGCGCGAAGATGCCGCCCATGACGGTGAACGGCACCGCCGCGAGCGTCAGCAGGCTGTAGCTGAGGTTGCCGAACAGCGCGAACAGCAGCACCAGGATCAGCCCGAACGCGAGCGGGATGGCGATCGCCATGCGCGCCTTGGCCTGCTGCAGGTTCTCGAACTCGCCCGCGTAGACGATGCGGTAGCCCTCGGGCAGCCGCACCTTCTGCGTGACCATCCTCTGCACCTCGGCCACGGTGCTGCCCAGGTCGCGGCCGCGCGCGCTGAACTTGATGGGGATGTAGCGCTCGTTGCTCTCGCGGTAGATGTAGGTGGCGCCGGTGTCGATGCCGATCGTCGCGACGTCGGACAGCGGGACGAAGGCGGTGCCGCCGCCGCTGGTGGCGTAGCCGATGCGCAGGTTGCGCACGTCGTCGATGCTGTCGCGCCGGTTCTTCGGGAAGCGCACCGTCAGCCCGACCTGCCGCACGCCCTCGAGCACCGTCGTCGCGGTGGTGCCGCCGAGCGCGGCCTGGATGGTGGCGGTGACGTCGCCGGTGTTGAGGCCGTAGCGCGCCGCCCGGGCGCGGTCCACGTGGATGTTCAGGTTCGGCTGGCCCAGGGTGTGGAAGGTGCCCAGGTCGGCCACGCCGTCCACCTGGGCCATCGTCTCCATGACCTCGCCGGCCAGCTTTTCCAGGGTGGGCAGGTCCTGGCCGATGATCTTCACCGAGTTGGCGCCCTTCACGCCGGACAGCCCTTCCTGCACGTTGTCCTGGATGTACTGCGAGAAGTTGAAGCCCACGCCCGGGAACGCGTTCTCGAACTTCGCCTGCAGCTCGCCGACCATCCGCGCCTTGGTCATGCCGGGGCGCCAGTCGTCGTAGGGCTTCAGCGGCGCGAAGAGCTCGACGTTGTTGAAGCCCGCCGCGTCGCTGCCGTCGTCGGGCCGGCCGTGCTGCGACACGATGGTGATGACCTCCGGGTACGCCTTGATGAATTCGCGCATGCGGTTGACCTGCGCGGTGCCCGCCTCCAGCGAGATGGTCGGCGGCATCGAGGCGCGGATCCACAGGTTGCCCTCCTCGAGCGCGGGCAGGAATTCGCTGCCCAGCTGCGCCGCCATGAAGCCGCTCGCCACCAGCGCCACGCAGCCGACCGCCACCGTCAGGCGCGCGTGGGCCAGCGCCCAGTGCAGGGCCGGACGGTAGACGTGCTCGATGGCGCGCACGAAGACGGTCTCCTTCTCCTCGATCTTGCGCGGCAGCAGGTAGCTCGCCAGCACCGGCGTGATGGTGAAGGTGGCGATCAGCGCGCCGGCCAGCGCGTAGCCATAGGTGCGCGCCATCGGGCCGAAGATCTGGCCCTCGACGCCCTGCATCGTGAACAGCGGGGTGAAGGCCGCGATGGTGATGCAGGTGGAGAACAGCACCGAGCTGTCGACCTGGGTCGCGCTGAGGTAGATCATGCGCAGGCGCTGGGTCCAGCCGAGCTTCGGGTGGAGCGACGCGCCGTGCGTCGTCTGGGCGAGGGCGCGCAGCATCATGGCGCGCTCGGGCGTGCTGCGCTGGAAGTTGCGGAAGATGTTCTCGACCAGGATCACCGCCGAGTCCACGATGATCCCGAAGTCGACCGCCCCCAGCGACAGCAGGTTGGCCGACTCGTTGGTCATGACCAGGATCATGATGCTGAAGAACAGCGCGAACGGGATGTTGACGCTCACGATCACCGCCGAGCGCAGGTCGCCCAGGAAGATCCACTGGATCAGGAACACCAGCACGCAGCCGAAGACCAGGTTGTGCAGCACCGTGTGGGTGGTGACGTTCACCAGCACCGACCGGTCGTAGTAGGGCGCGAGCTGCACGCCCTGCGGCAGGCTGTGGTCGGAATTGATCTTCTTGACCGCTTCGTCCACCCGGGCGATCACGTCCTTGGTGTGCAGGGTGCGGTTCATGATGACCACGCCGGTCACCACGTCGTGCTCGGCGTCGCGGCCGGCCTCGCCCAGGCGGGGCACGGTGCCCTCGACGATCCTCGCGATGTCCTTCACCTGCACCGGCAGGCCGTTCTGCTGGGCGATGACGACGTTGCCGATGTCCTGCAGGTTCTCCACCATCCCGAGGCCGCGGATGTTGACCGACTGGTCGCCCAGGCTCACCGAGCGGCCGCCGACGTTGAGGTTGGCGTTGCCGATGGCCGAGAGCACCTGCTGCAGCGTGATGCCGCGCGACTCCAGCAGCTTCGGGTCGGGCTCGACGTGGTATTCCTTCGTGGTGCCGCCCCAGGTCACCACCTGCACCACGCCGGGCACCGTCAGCAGGCGGCGCTGGATCACCCAGTCCTGCAGCGAGCGCAGTTCCGTCAGGCCCATGCCCGGCGGCCCCTTGACCTGGTAGCGCAGGATCTCGCCCACCAGGCTGGAGGCCTGGATCTGCGGCTCGACGCCGCCCGGCAGGTTGACGTTGGCCTGCAGGTTGTTGGCGACCTGGGTCAGGGCGAAGTAGTAGTCGGTGTCGTACTTGAAGGTGACCCGCACGAAGGCCAGGCCGTAGAACGAGGTGGAGCGGATGTTGTCCACGCCCGGCGTCGTCGCCAGGCCGACCTCCATCGGGCGGGTGTAGTAGCGCTCGATCTCCTCGGCCGACAGGCCGGGGGCCTGCGCGGTGATCTCCAGGATCACCGGCGCGGGGTTGGGGTAGGCCTCGACGTTGAGCTTGAGGAAGGCGTAGATGCCGGCGGCCAGGAAAGCCAGCAGGCAGAGCAGGATGACGGGCCGGCGCGACAGCACCATGGCCAGGAGGGGTCGAAACACAGGCGGCTCCCGGGAAAGGACAGGCGGGCGGATTCAGGAACGGGAGGAGCGGGAGGAGCGCGGGGAAGGGGCGCCGGCCTTATTCCGCATCGGTCTCGTAGAGGTTGCTCAGGAACAGCGCGTTCCTGCGGGCCACCCGGTCGTCCGGCTGCAGGCCCGAGGCGATCTGCACCTGGCCGTCGTCGGCGTGGCCCACCGCGATGGTCCGGCGCTTGAACAGGCTGCCCAGGCTGTCCTGTCCCGCGGCGACCCACACCACGTTCTCGCCGGACGCCTCGCGCACCACGGCGGTCGCGGGCAGCGCGGTGCCCGCGACCGGCGCGGACAGGGTGATGTTGAACTCGGCCAGCATCTGGGGCCGCAGCCGACGCTGCGGATCGGCGACCTCGGCGCGCACCGCGATGCGGTGGGTGCTCGGGTCCACCGTGTCGCCCAGGTAGGAGACGCGGCCGGTGAAGACCCGGTCGGGCCAGGCCTGCACGCGCACATCGACCGGCTGGCCGATGCGGTAGAGCGAGAAGTCCGACTCCGGCACGCTCGCCACCATCCACAGCGTGCGCAGGTCCGACACCGTGACCGGCGCGGGCGACGCGCCGGGCTGGGTCAGCAGGCCGGGCTGGGCCGAACGCGCGGTGACGCGGCCGTCGATGGGGCTCTTGATCGCCATCTCCACGTCGATGGCCTTGTCGCGCTCGATGCGGGCGATGTCCGCCTCGCCCAGCCCGAACAGCTGCAGGGTCTTGCGCGCCGCGCGGTAGGCCGCGTCGGCGGCCTGCTGGTCGGACTGGTTCTGCAGGAACTCGCGCTGCGGGATGCTGTTGTCCTGCGCCAGCGCCTGGGCGCGCTTGACCGTGTCGTTGGCGGTGCGCAGGGTGCCGGCCGTGCTGATGAGCGTGGCCGCGGCCTGGGCGATGTCGGGGACATCGACCGTGTACAGGGTCTGGCCGGCCTTCACGTCGTCGCCCGCCTTGACCAGGACGCGGGCGATGCGGCCCGCGTAGGCGGTGGTGACGCCGACGGAGCGGTCCTGGTTGAAGTCGATGTTGCCGATGGCCTGCTGGACGTCGCTGAACGACCGCTGGCCGGCCGGGCCGATGTCCAGGGCCGGCAGCTGGCCCTCGGCCACGCGGACGGTCTCCGCGGCGACCTTCCCGGCATGGGAGGCCTCGGGCGTGTCGGTCGGCTCCGGATGGGACGGCGTCGTGCGCAGGTAGGCGTAGGCCAGGATGGCGGCGGCGATCGCCACCAGCGGGATGGCGAGCCACCAGCGCTGGCGGCGCGGTTCGAACTTGGCGTGGGTCATGAGGATCGATCCGGAAACGAAGACACCTCCCGTCGAGGTGCTGAACGATCCGAGTGTCCGGCCGGCCTGCTTGTGTTTTGCTTAACGCGCCGCGCGGTGGCGGGGCAGCCGCATGTCGAGCCGGGTGCCGGCGCCGTCCGGCAGCTCGGCGGCGTCCAGCGTGCCGCCCACGTTGCGCACGATCTGCTGGGTGATGGACAGCCCCAGCCCCGAGCCGCCCTGGGGCGCCTGGGCGCCGCGCCAGAAGGGTTCGAGCATGCGCGCCCGGGTCTGCGCGGACAGGCCCGGCCCGTCGTCGTGCACCGACAGCCGCACCTGCGCGGCGTCCCGGGTCCATTCGATGCGCACGGTGTCCCCGCCGTGCTGCAGCGCGTTGTCCACCAGGTTGCCCAGGGCCTCGCCCAGCAGCACCGCGTTGCCCTGCACCATGACCGGATCGTCCGCGCCTGCGCGGCTGTCCGCCCCGGCCGCCTGCGTCGCCGGTGCGATCCGGAGGCGCTTCCCGGCGGCCGCCGCGGCGGACTGCCAGCGGCCCGCCACCTGCTCGACGATCTGCGCGACATCGGTCAGGGCGTCGGTGTCGGAGGGCGCGTTCTCCAGGCGGGCCAGGGCGAGCAGCTGCTGGACCAGGTGCGCGGTGTGCAGGGCCGAGGCCTGCAGCTGCTCGACCACCTCGCGGTCGGGCGGCTGCGTCGGGTCGGCCTGCGCGGTGCGCCGCAGGTCGCCCGCCAGGAGCTTGATGCCGGCGACCGGCGTGCGCAGCTGGTGCGCCGCGTCGGCGATGAAGCGGCGCTGCCCGTCGATGGCCAGCTGCAGGCGGGCCAGCAAGTCGTTGAGGTGGCCCACCAGGCCGCGCAGTTCGTCCGGCACGTCGTCCGTGGGCAGGGGCGACAGGTCGTCGATGCCGCGCTGCGCCACCAGGGCGCTGATGTCGCGCGCCGGCGCCAGGCCGCGCCGCACCCCCAGCATCAGCAGCGGGACGACGATGAAGCTCAGCGCCGCGGCCGGCAGGAAGATGGCCGCGGCCAGTTCGTTGACGATCTTCTGCCGGGCCTGGAGCGGCTCGCCGACGATCACCCACACCGAGGGGCCCGGCGCGCGGTCCAGCCGCAGCGCCACCGCCCGCAGGGCCGCCGTCCGGTGCGGCGCGGCCGCGCCGGCCACGTCGAAGAAGACCGGCTCGCCACCGGATGCGGCCGCGGCCCTCGGCGGCAGCGGCAGGCTGGCGTTGCCCACCAGCGTGCGGCCGTCGGTGGTGCGCACCAGGAAGCGCGACGGCGCCAGGGAGTCGTAGACGATGGAGGCGGCGGTGCCGGCGTCCACCGAGAAGCTGGGCCTTCCGTCTGTCCAGTGCACTTGGCTGGCCAGCGCCTGCGCGTCGTCCTGCAGGGTGCGGTCGAAGGCGAGCTGGGCCGCGCGCCCGGCGAGCCAGAAGGCGATGAGCGCCACCGCCAGGCCGGTGCCCAGCCACAGCCACAGCAGCGGCGTCAGCAGCTTGGCGCGCAGGCTGCCGGCCCGCCGCAGCGCCGCGCCGGCGCGCCCGGACGCCGCGTCGGCGGGAGGCGCCGCCGGTTCGCCGGGCGCGTCGGTCATGGCGTCGGCGGCGCCGCGCTCATGCCGGCTCCATCGCGTAGCCCACGCCGCGCACCGTCACGATGGCGACGTCGGCGGCGGCGTCGACGAGCTTGCGGCGCAGCTTGAGGATGTAGATCTCGACCAGGTTCGGGCTGAAGTTGGCCTCCCAGCTCGACATGGCCGACACGATGCGGCTCTTGGGCACCGCGGTGCCGGGCGAGGCCATCAGCAGCTCGATCAGCGCGGCCTCGCGCGGGGTGAGCGGCAGGCGCTCGTCGCGCAGGCGCAGCTCGCGGCTGTCGGTGTTGAACTGCAGCGCGCCCACCGCCAGCAGATTGCTCGCGCTGCCCAGGCGGCGGCGGGTGACGGCGCGCAGCCGGGCCACCAGCTCCTCGGGCTCGAAGGGCTTGGCCAGGTAGTCGTCGGCCCCGGCGTTGAGGCCGCGCAGGCGGTCGGGCAGCTCGTCGCGCGCGGTCAGGATCAGGACCGCCAGGTCGTGCCCGGCGCCGCGCCAGTGCTGCAGCACGCCGAAGCCGTCGCGCCGCGGCAGGCCGAGGTCGAGCACCGCCGCGTCGTAGGACTCGGTGGCGGTGGCCGCCAGCGCGTACTCGCCGTCGGTCACCGCGTCGACCTGCCAGCCTTCGGCCTGCAGCGTGCGGGTGATGCCCAGCCGCAGGGCCGGGTCGTCTTCCACCACCAGGATGCGCATGGGGTCCGGGACGGCCTGCCGGCTCAGTAGTCGTCGAGCACCGCGCCCTTGCTGGCGCTGGCGGCGTTGAAGGCGAACTTGGCCTGCACGCCGCGGGTGTAGCGCGGCGCCGGGGCGGTCCAGCCTTCGCGGCGGCGGGCGATCTCGGCCTCGGGCACGTTGAGTTCGAGCTTGAGCGCGTGGGCGTCGATGGTGATCGTGTCGCCTTCCTCGACGAAGGCGATGGTGCCGCCGGCCGCCGCCTCGGGCGCGACGTGGCCGACCACCATGCCCCAGGTGCCGCCGGAGAAGCGGCCGTCGGTGATCAGGCCGACCGACTCGCCGAGGCCCGCGCCGATCAGCGCGCCGGTGGGCGCCAGCATCTCGGGCATGCCCGGGCCGCCCTTGGGGCCGAGGTAGCGCAGCACCATCACGTCGCCGGCGACGATCCTGCCGTCGAGGATGGCCTGGAGCGCCGACTGCTCGTCGTCGAACACGCGGGCCGGGCCGGTGATGACCGGATTCTTCAGGCCGGTGATCTTGGCGACCGCGCCCTCGGGGCTGAGGTTGCCCTTGAGGATCGCGAGGTGGCCCTGTTCGTACATCGGGTTGTCGATCGGGCGGATCACGTCCTGGTCGGCGCGCGGGACGTCGGGCACGTCGGCGAGCACCTCGGCGATGGTCTGGCCGGTGATGGTGATGCAGTCGCCGTGCAGCAGGCCAGCGTTGAGCAGCACCTTCATCACCTGCGGGATGCCGCCGGCGCGGTGCAGGTCCACCGCCAGGTACCGGCCGCTGGGCTTCAAGTCGCACAGCACCGGGGTCTTCTGGCGCACGCGCTCGAAGTCGTCGATGGTCCATTCGACGCCCGCGGCGTGCGCGATGGCCAGGAAGTGCAGCACCGCGTTGGTCGAGCCGCCGGTGGCCATGATGACCGCCACCGCGTTCTCGATGGCCTCGCGGGTCACGATGTCGCGCGGCTTGATGTCCTTCCGGATCGCCTCGATCAGCACCTTGGCCGATTCCCTGGCCGAGTTCTCCTTTTCGTCGTGCGGGTTGGCCATGGTGGACGAGTAGGGCAGGCTGATGCCCAGCGCCTCGAAGGCCGAGCTCATGGTGTTGGCGGTGTACATGCCGCCGCAGGACCCGGTGCCGGGGATGGCGCGCCGCTCGATCTCGTGGAGGTCGTGGTCGCTCAGGGTGCCGGCCGCGTTCTGGCCCACCGCCTCGAACACGCTCACGATGTTGAGGTCCTTGCCCTGGTAGCGGCCCGGCAGGATGGTGCCGCCGTAGACGTAGATGGCCGGCACGTTGGCGCGCAGCATGCCCATCAGGCCGCCGGGCATGTTCTTGTCGCAGCCGCCGACGACGACGACGCCGTCCATCCACTGGCCCTGCACGCAGGTCTCGACGCAGTCGCTGATGACCTCGCGGCTGACCAGGCTGTACTTCATGCCCTCGGTGCCCATCGCCATGCCGTCGGAGATGGTGGGCGTGCCGAAGATCTGCGCGTTGCCGCCGGCCTCCTCGATGCCCGCGACGGCGGCGTCAGCCAGCTTCTGCAGGCCGGAGTTGCACGGGGTGATGGTGCTGTGGCCGTTGGCCACGCCGACCATCGGCTTCCTGAAGTCGCTCTCCTCGTAGCCCATGGCGTAGTACATGGAGCGGTTGGGCGCGCGCGACTTGCCTTCGGTGATGTTGGCGCTGCGGCGGTTGATCTGGATGACTTTGGTGTCCATCGTGCGTCTCGTGGGGTGGTCGTGTGGGGGGGAAATGCAGGCGGAGTATGCGCCGATCGACCGATCCGCTCCAATCGTTTCAGCCCGCCCGATTGATATGCTGCGCATATGAAAGACCGGAAAGACGGCAGCGTCGAACTGCGGGTCTGGCGGCAGTTCCTGGCGGTGGCCGAAGAGTTGCACTTCGGCCGTGCCGCCCTGCGGCTGCACATGACCCAGCCGCCGCTGACCCAGGCCATCGCCCAGCTGGAGAAGACCCTGGGCGTGCCGCTGTTCGACCGCAGCCGGCGCCGGGTGGCGCTGACGCCGGCCGGCGAGGCGCTGGTGCCCGACGTGCGGGACCTGCTGGCCCGGGCCGCCGCGCTGCCGGCGCGGGCGCGCGCGGCGGCGTCGGGCGAGGTCGGACGTCTGCGGCTGGCTTTCGTGTCCACCATCGGCTTCGAGCAGCTGCCCGCCTGGGTGCGCGCCTTCCGCGCCGCCTGCCCGCGGGTCGCGCTGGAGCTGGTCGAGGCCACCGGCGACGTGCAGCTGCAGGCGCTGGAGCGCGGCGAGATCGACGCCGGGCTGATGCTGCATTCGCCGGGCTTCGCGCCCTCCGGTTTGCGGCACCTGCGGGTGGCGACCGAGCCGATGGTGCTGGCGCTGCCGGCCAGCCATCCGCTGGCGACCGCGCCGCGCCTGGACGACGGCGCGGTATGGGCCGAGCCGGCGGTGCTGTTCCCGCGCCGCATCGCGCCCTCGCTGCACGACGCCGTGCTCGGCATGTACCGCGCGGCGGGCCGGCTGCCGACGGTGGCGCAGGAGGCGATCCAGATGCAGACCATCGTCAACCTGGTGTCGGCCGGCATCGGCGTGGCCTGGGTGCCGGAGAGCGTGATGCGGTTCCGCCGCGAAGGCGTCGTCTACCGGACCAGGGTGTCCTCGGCGCGGGGGCGGGACGCGCCGCCGACGCCGGTCTGCGAGACCAGCCTGGTGTGGCCGGTGGAGGCGGCCGCGCCGGCGCTGGAGCGCTTCGTCGACTTCGTGCGCGACCGCCTGCCGGAGGCCGCGGACGGCGCCGCCTGACGCGGACGGAGGCGCCGGATGGGGCGGGCACAATATCCGCCATCATGCTGATGTATCCCACTATCGATCCGATCGCCCTGCAGGTCGGCCCGCTCGCCGTGCACTGGTACGGCCTCACCTACCTGGCGGCGTTCGGCCTGTTCATGCTCCTGGGCATCCGGCGCCTGAAGCACGAGCCCTTCGCCTCGGCGTCCGCGGGCACCGCCCGGTGGACCCGGAAGGACGTGGAGGACATCCTGTTCCTCGGGGTGGCGGGCGTGGTGATCGGCGGGCGGCTGGGCTACTGCCTGTTCTACAAGCCGGGCTACTACCTGACGCACCCGCTGGAGATCTTCGCGATCTGGCAGGGCGGCATGAGCTTCCACGGCGGGCTGCTGGGCGTGATCGGGTCGATGACCTGGTTCGCCCGCAGCCGGCGCCGGTCCTGGCTGGAGGTGGCGGATTTCGTGGCGCCCTGCGTGCCCACCGGGCTCGCGGCCGGCCGCATCGGCAACTTCATCAACGGCGAGCTGTGGGGCCGCTTCAGCAGCACCGACCTGCCGTGGGGCATGGTGTTCCCGCAGAGCGGATCGCTGCTGCCGCGCCATCCGTCGCAGATCTACCAGTTCCTGCTGGAAGGGCTGCTGCTGTTCGTGCTGCTCTGGCTCTTCGCCCGCAAGCCGCGCCGTCCGGGCCAGGTCGCGGCCTTCTTCCTGATCGGATACGGCAGCCTGCGGTTCGTGGCCGAGTTCTTCCGCGAGCCCGACAGCTTCCTGGGCCTGCTGCCGCTGGGCATGAGCATGGGCCAGTGGCTGTGCGTGCCGATGATCCTGCTGGGCGTCTGGATGTGGCGCCGCAGCCTGCGCCGCGTCGCCTACGGCGGGCCGGCGGCGGACGGCGGCGTGGCGGGATGAGCCGGGTTCCTATCGTGAACGGGTCATGAATAGGGTTGCGCGGGCAGGGATCCCGTCGAACGGTGCGCTGCCGTCCGGATTCGTCGGGATAATGGATGCAACGCCAAGTAACCTGCTGCCAGCACGAAAAGCATCCATGAGTGAAAACCGGTCGGAAATGGTCGATGTCAGCCGGCTGCGCAAAGGCATGTTCATCGAACTCGAAGTCGGCTGGATGGCGCATCCGTTCACGCTGAATCGGTTCAGGATTTCGTCCGAAGAGCAGATCCGCACCGTCGCGTCGCTGGGGATCCGGCAGGTGCGCCACTATCCGGCGTGCAGCGAACCGGAACCCGAAGATCCGCCGGCCGATCTTCCTGCCGCGGGCGATGCCGGACCGCGGGCCGCCGGCCCTGATCGGCCGGTGCCCGATCCGTCGGAGGGCGTGGCCGAGCGCAAGCAGGCGCATGCGCTCGCATTGGCCGCGCAGCGCAACAGCCTGCGGCAGTGCGAGCAACGCTACCTGTACGCCAGCCGGCATTTCCGCGCCATCGTCGGCCAGGTGGCGACCCGGCCCGAGGACGCTTCGCGGCAGAGCGCCGAACTGGTCCGCCGGTCCATCTCCGAGATGCTGGAGGCGCAGGGCGACGGCGTGATCCGCCTGATGTCGGAGACGGCGGGGGAGCGCAGCGCGCAGCATTCGCTCAACGTGATGGTGATCTCGCTGCTGCTGGGCCGGTCGCTCGGCATGACGCCGGACGAACTGTTCGACCTGGGCCAGGCGGCGCTGCTGCACGACATCGGCAAGGAGCGCCTGCCGGACCGGGTGCGCCATCCGGGGGAGAATTTCCTGATGCACGAGCACCGCCTCTACCAGAGCCACGTCCGGCTGGGCGTCGAGGTGGCCGAGCGCATGGGCCTGCCGCGCGGGGCGATCGATGCCATCGCGCAGCACCACGAGATGGTCGATGGCAGCGGCTTCCCGCTGCGTTTGCGCGGTGCGGAGCAGCTCCTGCTCGCCAGCAAGGTGGTCGCACTGGTCAACCGCTACGACAACCTCTGCAACCCGGCGCTGGTCGCCGCGACCCTGACGCCGCACGAGGCGCTGTCGGTGATCTTCTCGCAGATGAAGGCGCGCTTCGATGCGCGGGTGCTGGCCGCCTTCGTGCGGATGATGGGGGTCTATCCGCCGGGCTCCCTGGTGCGGCTGAGCGACGAACGGCTGGCGATGGTGGTGTCGGTGAATCCGGCGCGCCCCCTGCGTCCGCGGGTGCTGGTGCACGACACCTCCGTGCCGCGCGAGGACGCGCTGCTGCTCAACCTGGAAACCTCCCCCGAGGTCGGCATCACCCGCAGCCTGCGCGCGACGCAGGTGCCGCAGCAGGCCCTGCATTACCTGATGCCGCCGCAGCGGGTGGGCTATTTCTTCGAGCATGTATTCGGCGTGGACGACATGCAGGCCGAGGGAGCGGCATGACGGCCGGAACGCCCTCTGGCTGGATCGATGGTCTGCTGGAAGCCGTCTGCATCGTGGATCCGGAAACGATGCGGATCGCCGAGGCCAATTCCGTCGCCATGCGCCTGATGCGCTGCCGGCCCCAGGAACTGGTCGGCCGGACGGTCAGCGAGCTGTTCTCGACGCCGGAGGACCTGTTCTTCTGGGAGGAGGTCGCCTCGCACGATCCGGCATCCGCGCCCGCGCCGGCCATGGTGTCGCACACCCGGCTGCAGCGGTTCGACGGCACGGTGGTGCATGTGGAGCGCAGCGTGCGCCAGGTGCGCCTGGAGAACGGCCATGTCGCCTACCTCGTCGGCATGATCGAGCGCGACCGGCAGCAGCAGATCGAGGACGAGCTGGAAGAGACCATCGCCGAACTCCGCGCCACGCTGGAATCCACCGCCGACGGCATCCTGGTCTGCGGACTCGACGGCACGATCCGGGCCTTCAACCGCCGGTTCGCCCAGCTGTGGAACGTGCCGGCCGACCTGCTGGTCCAGCGCGACGATGCGGCGGTGCATGCCTGCCTCGCCGACAGCGTGATCGACGCGGACCAGTACGTCCGCCGGCTGGCCGAGATCGCCGAATCGTCCCGCACCGAACGGCACGACCTGCTCACGCTGCGGTCGGGCCAGCTGATCGAGCGCACCACGCTGCCGCAGCGGACCCGGGGCCGCGTCACCGGGCAGGTGTTCTGCTTTCGCGACGTCACCGAGAAGGCCCTGGCCGACGATGCGCTGCGGCTGGCCGCCAAGGTCTTCGCCTCCAGCCCGGACGCCGTGTTCATCACCGACAGCGCGCTGCAGATCGCGTCGGTCAATCCGGCCTGCGTGCAACTGAGCCAGCGCGTCGAGGAGGGCCTGGTCGGCTGCAATGCCATCGACCTGTTCGACGACGCCGATCCGGGCCGGCTGGTCGGGGAGATCCGCGGACGCTGGGCCGACGGCGGCATCTGGGAAGGCGACCTGTGGCACCGGCGCGGCGACGGCAGCTCGATCGCGGTGCGCCTGTCCTGGGTGGTGCTGCGGGACGAGCGGGGCATGCTGAGCCAGACCATCGGGTTCTTCCGCGACCTGACCGGGCTGCACGCCCAGCAGCGCCGAATCGAGGAACTGGCCTACACCGATGCGCTGACCGGCCTGCCCAACCGGCTGCTGCTGTCGCGCCGGGTCGAACGCACGCTGCAGCAGCGCGGCGCGATCGATGCGCCGTTCGCCATCCTGTTCATGGACCTGGACCATTTCAAGAACATCAACGATTCGCTGGGACACCAGTTCGGCGACCGTGTGCTGATCCAGGTGGCGCAGCGCATCAACTCCTGCCTGCGCCAGGTCGACACCCTGTGCCGGCTGGGCGGCGACGAATTCGTCCTCTACGTCCACCAGGCCGACGCGGAGGGGGCCGAACTGGTGGTGCGGCGCATCCTGGACTCGATGGCGCAGCCGTTCACGCTGGACGACATCGGCTTCTCCGTGGGGTGCAGCGTCGGCGTGGCGCTGTATCCGCGCGACGGCCAGACGCTCGACGAGCTGATCAAGCAGGCCGATACCGCGATGTTCCGCGTCAAGGGCGGCACCCGGGGCGGCTTCCGCTTCTACGAGCCGCAGATGAGCGTCAACCTGCTGTCGCGCATGAAGATGGAGCATGCGATGCGCCAGGCGCTGGAGCAGGAGCAGTTCCGGCTGCACTACCAGCCGCAGGTCACGCTGGTCGACGGCACGCTGGTGGGCGCCGAGGCCCTGATCCGCTGGACGGACGCGGAACGCGGCCCGGTGTCTCCGGCGGTCTTCATCCCGCTGGCGGAAGAGTCGGGATTCATCGTCGCCATCGGCGCCTGGGTGCTGCGCGAGGCGACCCGGCAGGCGGCCGTGTGGGAGCGCGCGGGTACGCCGGTCGCGGTGTCGGTCAACGTGTCGGCGATGCAGTTCCGGCAGGCCGATTTCCTGGAACGGGTGCGCGGCGTGCTGCAGGAGTTCGGCCTGTCGCCGCACCTGATGGAACTGGAACTCACCGAATCCATCCTGGTCCAGGACGCGGACGAGACGCTGGAACGCCTGCATGCCCTGGCAGCGCTCGGCGTGCGGATGGCGATCGACGATTTCGGCACCGGGTACTCCAGCCTGGCCTACCTGAAGAAATTCCCGATCCAGAAGCTCAAGATCGACCGCTCGTTCATCAGCGGCCTGCCGGACGACGGCAGCGACCTGGCCATCGTCAGCGCGATGGTCAGCATGGGCCGGGCGCTGGAATTCTCGGTGGTGGCCGAAGGCGTGGAAACGGAAATGCAGCGCCAGTGCCTGATCGGTCTCGGTTGCGACCAGTTCCAGGGCTACCTGTGCGCGCCGGGCATACCGGCCGAGGACTTCGCCCGCAGGATGCTGCAGCCCCAATGAACGACGGCGCTGACCGGGAAAGGTCAGCGCCGTCGGGGGAAGAGGGTGTCCGCGAGAGCCACCGGACCGGCATCCTGAACCGGGGGTTCAGGTGGGCGAGGGCAACCAGGCATTGGGTTCGTCTGACGCGAGACGATCACGCCTGCCAGGCAATGTACCAAGCCCATGCTCAGGGAGCATTGGTTCAAGGAGATATAAAGCCCGGCATGCTCCGCGGACGGCTCCATTGTACTGGTTGATGCCGCCCCGAACCGCCCCTGCCGGCCCACCCCGCGAAGGGTTATCCGTGCAGCGCGCTGGCGGGCCGTTCCGAATTCTGAATGGAATTCCCGGCCGACGTGCCGTGGCTGGCGGGATCGGAGGAATCCGCCGCCGCAGAAGCGTTCTCGGGCGGCGGCGGCATGTCGTCGGCCTCCGAGGCCGAAGCGTTCCGCGGGGCGGCCGGGCCGTCTTCCGCGCCGGTGGCGTCGCCGGCCGTCCGGAGATCCGTGTCGCGCACCGCACCGGGCGACTGCGCGGCATCGTCCTGCGGCTGCGACGCCGACGCCTGGGATGCGTCGGCCGATGCGTCGATTTCCTCGGCAGCGGGCGCATCCTGCGCCAGGGCCTCGTCCAGGCGCTGCAGCAGGGCCTGGAGCCGCGCGGCGGCCTGCAGTGCGTCGGCGTCGGGCTCGGGTTCGGCCCGCACCGGCTCGGCGGGCGCGGGCGGCGGGACGGCCGCCAGGCGCTCGGCCTGGTCCACCAGCTCCAGCGCCAGGTTCAGTGCCGCCAGCACCGCGATGCGGTCGCGGGCGCGCACCTTGCCGGCGTCGCGGATGCGGTTCATGGTGTCGTCGACCTGCGCCACCGCCGCATGGAAGCGGTGCTCGCCGCCCTCGGGGCAGCCCAGCACGTAGGGCTGGCCCATGATTTCCACTTCGAACTGCTTCATGGCCGCGCGCCTTCCTGCGCGGTGGCGGTCGGCGCGGTGTCCTGCGCATCGTCGGGCAGCGGCGCATCGGCCGGGGCGGGGGCGACGAAGCGCGGCAGTTCGACCCGGGCCGCTTCCAGACGGTCCAGCAGGGCGTCGGCGCGTGCGCGCGATGCCCGCAGGCGCGACTGCAGCGAGTCGCGCTCGCGGACCAGCCGGGCGTTCTCTTCGACGAGTCGCCGGTGGGTCTGCTGCAGATCGGCATGGCGGGCGAGCAGTTGCTCGACGCGCTCGGCGATCTGGTCGATGGGGAGGGAAAGGTCGGCCATGGTGCGGAATTGTAGGGTTGCATGCCTTGTTTCCAGGCGTAAAAGACTCCGCGTACCCCGTAGAATCCCGGGCGTTGGTGCTCGCGGCGCTGGTTCACAGCCCGCAGTTCAACGGGAAGCAGGAGGACCGGTGCCCGCCAGGGGCGCCGCCCAGCCTGCGCTGCCCCCGCAACGGTCAAGCGGACGACGCCGGGATTCCTGTCGGGAAGCCCGGTTTCAGCCTCCATCCACACAGCCACTGGGCGCGCTTCGAACACGCGCCTGGGAAGGCGATGGACGGCGCGCCGCCAGCCCGGATACCGGCCAACGAGGAGGTCGCGCCGACTTCGCCCCTGCCGGGCGGGGGCGGCGCGGCCGTGATGCCCAATCACCGGCGGGGAGGCCGGTGCGGGCCTGTGCTCCTGTGTGCGCCACCGTGTCGCCCCGACCATGAAAACCTGTAACGCTTCCGTGCGCCTCGCCGCGCTTCCCCTGGCGCTGGCCGCCGCATTCCCCTTCGCCGCCGCCCATGCGCAGTCGGCGCCTTCCACCCTGTCCGAAACCGTGGTGACCGCCACCCGCGTGGCCCAGCCGCTGTCGGACCTGGTGGCCGACGTGACCGTCATCGACGCCGAGGCCATCGCCCGCAGCGGCGCGGTCGGCGTGGCCGACGTGCTGGCGCGCCAGCCCGGCATCGAGATCGTGCGCAACGGCGGACCCGGCCAGAACACCAGCGTGTTCGTCCGCGGCGCCGACTCGCGCTTCACCGCGGTCTACCTCGACGGCGTGCGGCTGGATTCGCAGTCCACCGGCGGCGCCATCTGGGAGCAGATCCCGCTGGCGCAGATCGACCGCATCGAGATCCTGCGCGGCCCGGCGGCCGCGGTCTACGGATCGGACGCCATCAACGGCGTGATCCAGCTCTTCACCCGCAAGGGCGAGTCCGGCAAGCCCGCGCCCTACGCGGGCGTCGGCATCGGCAGCTACGGCCTGCGCAAGGCCGAGGCCGGCGTGACCGGCGTGGTGGGCGAGGGCCGGGCCATCGACTACGCGCTCGGCGCGGCGCACGAGGAGAGCCACGGCTTCAACGTCCAGCCCAACAGCCTGCGCACCCGCGCCGACGGCCTGCGCAACCCCGACCGCGACGGCTACCGTTCCACCAACGCCAGCGCGCGGGTCGGCCTGCAGATCGATCCGCGCCACCGCGTGGAAGGCAGCCTGCTGGCGAACAACCTGGAGTCGGGATACGACAACAGCAGCTACAGCGCCGCGCGCCCCGTCGGCGATCAAAACCACCACCAGCTGCGCACCGGCAGCCTGAACTGGCAGGCGAAATGGACCGACCAGTACACCACCCGGCTGCAGGTGACCGATTCGCGCAGCCGCTACGAGACCACGCCGTCGCGCTACCTGACCGTCACCGACCTGCGCGGCTACCTGTTCCAGAACGAATGGCGCAGCGGCCCGCACCTGGCCACCGCCGCGCTGGAGCGCCGCGAGGACCGGCTGGAGCAGCCGATCGCCACTCCCGCCTTCGACCGCAAGCGCTCGCAGAACGCGCTGGCGCTGGGCTACGGATTCCACCAGGGCGCGCACACGGTGCAGCTCAACGCGCGGCGCGACGACGACAGCGAGTTCGGCGGCAAGACCACCGGCAGCGCCGCCTACGGCTACGCGATCACCCCGCAGCTGCGCGCGACCGCCTCGGCCGGCACCGCCTTCCGCGCGCCCACGCTCTACCAGCGCTTCAGCGACTACGGCATCGCCGGCCTGCAGCCCGAGCAGAGCCGCAACCTGGAGGCCGGCCTGCAGTGGACGCAGGGCACGAGCAGCGCCGGCATCGTGGTCTACCGCAACCGGGTGACGGACCTGATCAACTTCGGCGCGCCTGGTGCCTGTCGGGACAACTTCGGCTGCTACGCCAACGTCGGCCGGGCCGAGTTCAAGGGCGCGACGCTGACCGCCGCGCAGAAGGTCGGCATCGTCAGCCTGCGCGCGTCGGCCGACTTCCAGGACCCGCGCAACCTCGATACCGACAAGCTGCTGGCCCGCCGCAGCCGCCGCCACGCCACGTTCGGCGCCGACACCGACTGGGCCGGCTGGACCTTCGGCGGCGAGCTGCAGGCCTCGGCCCGCCGCTTCGACGACGCGGCCAACACCCGGGCGCTGGGCGGCTACACGCTGGTCAACCTCTACGCCAGCACCCGCATCGCGCGGGACTTCACCCTGGTCGCGCGCATCGACAACCTGACCGACAAGGAGTACCAGCTGGCGCGCACCTACGCCACGCCCGGCCGGACCGGCTACCTGGGCGTGAAATGGGCGCCGCGCTGATGCGGCGGGCGGCGCATGGCTGAGGCGATGCCTTCCGCCGATGCCGCGGCCGGCACGGCGGCCCGGACCCGCGGCGCCGCCTGTCCGGCGCCCGCCGACCGTGGCACCGCCTGCCCGGCGGCCGCCGACGACAGCGTCGCCTGTCCGGCGGTGCTGGTGGCGGCGCCGGCCTCGGGCCAGGGCAAGACCACCGTCGCCGCCGGGCTGGCGCGGCTGCATGCGCGCGCCGGGCGGCGGGTGCGGGTCTTCAAGTGCGGCCCCGACTTCCTCGACCCGCAGTGGCTGGCGCTGGCCAGCGGCGCGCCGGTGGATTCGCTCGACCTCTGGATGGTGGGCGAGGACGGCTGCCGCGCCCGGCTGCACGCGGCCGCGCGGGACGCCGACCTGCTGATCGTCGAGGGCGTCATGGGCCTTTACGACGGCGACCCGAGCGCGGCCGACCTGGCGCTGCGCTTCGGCCTGCCGGTGCTGGCGGTGATCGACGCCGGCGCGATGGCCGGCACCTTCGGCGCCCTGGCGCACGGGCTGCAGCACTACCGCGACGGCCTGCGCTGGGCCGGGACGCTGGCCAACCGCGTCGCCAGCGAGCGGCATGCGCGCATGCTGCAGGACAGCTTGCGCGATCCAGCCGATTGGCGCGGCGCGCTGCGGCGCGACGCCGCGCTGGCGCTGCCCGGCCGCCACCTGGGCCTGGTCGCGGCCGCCGAGACCGACGATGCGCTCGCGCGGCTCGACGCCGCCGCCGATGCGCTGGCCGAAACGCC
>JAKOND010000225.1 GCA_022702125.1 Burkholderiaceae bacterium | reverse complement strand
GATGGAAGTCCCGGTATGCGAGCGGTTGCGCCAGGATCTCTTCGGTCAGCAGCAAGGGGCCGAACAATTCGGTGCCCCACTTCAGCTCTCGGAATGTGGAAAAGACATGCGCCGACGCGATGGAGCCGACCGCGCCTTCGAGCATGGTTCCGCCATACAGCTCGATCTGCGCCGCATCGGCGATGGCGGCCACCTGCTGCGCGGCCTGCAAGCCCCCCGATTGCTCGGTCTTGATGGCGAAGACGTCCGCCCCGGCGTTGCGCGCCAGCGCGAAGGCCGTCGCCGGACCCATCAGCGATTCGTCGGCCATGACGGCGATCGGATAGCGACCCGTCAGCCGCACCATGGCATCGACGCTGGATACCGGCTGCTCCACCAGCTCGCAGCCGGCATCCACCAGACCCGCGATTCCGCGATGCGCTTCCAGCTCTGTCCAGGCCATGTTCACATCCACCCGCACCGAGGCCTCATCGCCGAGGGCCCGCTTGATCGCCGCGACGTGCGCGACATCGTCGCGCACCGGCTTGCGTCCGATCTTGAGCTTGAAGAGCTGGTGGCGACGCGTCTCCAGCATGCGCCGGGCTTCCTCGATGTCGCGTCCGGTGTCGCCCGAGGCCAGGGTCCATGCGACTGGCAGCCGGTCGCGCAACCGGCCGCCCAGCAATTCCGAGACGGGCAGACCGGTGCGATGACCGAGCGCGTCGAACAGCGCGGTTTCGACGGCGCACTTGGCGAAACGGTTCTCCCGGATACCCTTGTTCAGGTGGGCCATCAGGGCCGGAACACGGTTGGCGTCCGCACCCACCATCTGCGGCGCGAAGTAGGTATCGATGGCGAGCTTCATGCCTTCGGGAGACTCGCCGCCATACGCCAGGCCGCCGATGGTGGTGCCTTCGCCGATGCCCGTCGTGCCGTCGGAACAGCGAATGCGCACGATCATCAGCGTCTGCCCGCTCATGGTCGTCATCGACAGCTTGTGAGGCCGGATGGTCGGCAGGTCGACGAGCATGGTCTCCACCTTGTCGACGACCACTCTGCCCGTCGCGACGCTGACGGTGTCTTGCTGGCTCAGTGTGTGTTGCATGGGAAGGATTGGAATACCGGGTCCGAATCCAATCCAACACCAAATTCGTTTAGTACGATACCTTATCAGTATTGTTATTGCTTAAATTCATTAAAATCAACGGCTTGAGCAGCCTCCATCCCTTTCAGCTATCGTTTTCCCTTATGGATCTCCGGCAATTGCGTTATTTCGTGGCAGTCGCGACCACGAAGAACTTCACCCGTGCGGCAGAGCAGATGAACATCGCGCAACCGCCGCTGAGCCGCCAGATCCAGTTGCTGGAAGAAGAGCTCGGAGTGCAGTTGATTCAGCGCAGCACCCGGCCCGTCCGGCTGACCGAAGCGGGAAGACAACTGCACGAACAGGCGCTGCAGGTATTGCAACGGGTTGAACAGATCAAGAACGGCGTACAGCAGGCGGGGCGCAACCTGCGGCAATCGATCTCGATCGGTTACGTGCCTTCGACCCTGTACGGTGGTTTGCCCATGCTGGTGCGAATGTTCCGCCATCGCCATCCCGGCACCGATGTTCATTTGGTCGATCTGAGTTCGGTTCAGCAGATCGTGGAATTGAAGTCGGGCCGCATCGATCTGGGTTTCGGACGCATCAGGAGTGTCGACACCTCGGTCGCGCGAACCGTGCTTCGGGAAGAGCGCCTCGTGCTGGCGATCTGGCCCGGCTCATCGCTCGCCGCAAGCAAGGGACGGATCAGGCTGAAGGACATGCAGGGTCAGCGCTTGATCGTCTTTCCCAAAGAACCGCGTCCCAGCTTCGCCGACCACGTGCTCAGCTTGATCCACGATCAAGGCATCCAATTGGGCGACGTCCACGAGGTCAGGGAACTCCAGGCCGCCCTCGGCCTGGTGGCATCGGAGATGGGTGTCTGCATCGTGCCGGCCGCGGCACGGCTTCGATCGGACCTGGTCTACCGGCTCATCGACGACGAACAGGCCACCTCGCCGATCATCCTCAGCCATCGACTCAACGACGATTCCTGGTACATACCGACCATCAAGCAGCTCATCGCGGAGATGTACGCGCAGAACCCGCCGTGGCTCGACACCGAAACCAATGCGTTTCCTTCATTCGAAAAGGCATCGGACCCGACGGTGGCACTGTCGGCGGAGCGGGATCCCCGGCGTTCGACCAAGCGCACGAAAAAACGCGACGCCATCTGAAGGGTGAACCTCCGCGGTAGGTTCCCACTGTTCTGAACCCGGCCCTATCCGGTTGGTCACCGTGACCAACTGTCCGGGACGAGGTGTCAATGCTCCGGCAGCAGCGTCGGCTACAGACTGAAAGCGACAGAAAGTCGTCAATCGCGCGTTCTCCAGTCAATGGCTGCGGTGATCAATAGCGGACGCCGACCAGTCCTGCCGGAGACTCATTGGCCCTGGAGCGCTGATACAACCAGTGTGGTCATGTGTTGTCGCAACAAGGGGTTTGGCGAAACTCCCCCGGTGCGGCTGCGGAGGCTGTCGACTCACGGGGCGCGAATCCAGCACGTGATTCACTGACTCCGTACGATCCTGTGGGGCGCCGTAGCGCGCCGCCGCCCTCTTCCGCGCGGCCGCGGCGTCTGCTCTGCCATTCCACGCGACGCGCGCGATCCGCACCCACTTTTCCGGAACCCCGCCATGCCCTTGCAACTGCGCTCCCTGATCCGCCCCGACGCCACCCTGGAGCTGACGCTCGCCGAGGTGCCGATGCCCCGCCCGGCCACGCCCGACGAGGTGGTCGTGCGCATCGAGGCGGCGCCGCTCAACCCTTCCGACCTGGGCCTGCTGTTCGGCGGTGCCGACATGGCGAAGGCCCAGGCCAGCGGCAGCGCCGGTCGCCCCGTCGTCACGGCCCCGATCTCCGACCCCGTGATGGCGGCGATGGCCGCGCGCGTGGGCGAGTCGATGCCCGTGGGCAACGAAGGCGCGGGCACGGTGGTCGCCGCGGGCGCGTCGCCGGCCGCGCAGGCCCTCCTGGGCAGGAAGGTCGCCGCGCTCGGTGGCGCGATGTTCGCCGAATACCGCGCCGTGCCCGCCGCCCAGTGCCTCCTGCTGCCCGAAGGGGCGACCAGCGCCGACGGCGCGTCCAGCTTCGTCAACCCGCTCACCGCGCTGGGGATGGTCGATACCCTGCGCAACGAAGGCCACCGCGCGCTCGTCCACACCGTGGGCGCGTCCAACCTGGGCCAGATGCTCAACCGCATCTGCCTGAAGGATGGCGTAGGGCTGGTCAATCTCGTGCGCAAGCCCGAGCAGGCCGCGCTGCTGCGCGAACAGGGCGCGCAGCACGTCGTCGACACCGGCTCGGCGGATTTCCAGGCCGCGCTGACCGAGGCCGTGGCCGCGACCGGCGCCACGCTGGCGTTCGACGCCATCGGCGGCGGCACGCTGGCCGGGCAGATCCTCGTGGCCATGGAGGCGGCCGCCCTGCGCCGGCCCGGCCAGGCATACAGCCGCTACGGCAGCACCGTGCACAAGCAGGTCTACGTGTACGGCAGCCTCGACCGCGGCCCGATCGAGCTGGCGCGCGGCATCGGCATGGCCTGGGGCGTGGGCGGCTGGCTGTTGTTGCCCTTCCTGCAGAAGGCCGGCGCCGCCCGCGTGCAGCAACTCAAGCAGCGCGTGGCCGACGAGTTGACGACCACCTTCGCGAGCCGCTACACCAAGGAGCTGACGCTGGCGCAGGTCCTGACGCTGGATGCCATCGCGGGCTACGGGAAGATGGCGACGGGCGAGAAGGCGCTGGTGCGGCCGAGGGCGGGCTGAGGCCGTGCGTCCGAAAAGCGTTTCCGTTCTTGCTCGACCGAGGAGATGGAAGAAGAAGCTGCGGCGGGCTGCGGTTGTCGGGTACCCTGCGGCTCAGAATTCTTGTCCGGGGCTTCGTTCCGGTTGACGATCCCGCTCCGGCGCTACGGGCGGGGGCTGCGCAGCAGTTGCCGGCCAGAAGCCAACGGCCGCCAAGGTCACCGGAACCGACGGGCTACCAACCTCCGCTACCCGGTTCGCCCTTGAAGGGCCCGGCCAGGTCGGGCGTGATCCACCCCCCGTAGAAGGCGCCCGCCTGTGGATGGGCTTTCGATCCGCCGACACGGCAGTCGAGATGGTGCGCATAGAAGGCCACGCAGTCGGCGAGTGGCTCGGCGCCCGACAAGGGATGGGGGTAGCTCCAGGCGACCTGGTCCAGGCGGCGTGCGCCATCCACCAGATCCCAATAGCGCGCCGGCCCCTTCCATTCGCAGAACGAGCCACTGCCCGCAGGGTGCAGCAGCCCGGGGCGGACGTCTG
>JAKOND010000052.1 GCA_022702125.1 Burkholderiaceae bacterium | reverse complement strand
GCCGACCGCATCGCCCACGTGCTGGTCGCCGACATGGGCCTGGTGCCGGGCAACCGGTCGAACGGCTCTACCGCGAGATCCGCTCCCTGCGCATCTACGAGGGCGCCACCGAGGTGCAGCAGCTCATCATCGCGCGCGACCTGCTGCGCGCCTGGAACGCGCCGGGCGCCGTATCAGGGTGATCCCGCTGGCCCGTCAATTGCTTTAACCCTAAAGTAATTCACGGTTCCGAACGCTTCGCACCAAAAGGGGTTCTCCGCATGGCCAGCGCGCATATCGACACTTTCGCCCGCGACCGGCTCCCGCCGGCCGAGATGCAGCCCGCGTACCTCTTCGAGCTGCCGGAACTCCAGTTTCCCGACCGGCTGAACTGCGCCGCCGAACTGCTCGACCGGGCCATCGCCTCCGGCTGGGGCGACCGCCCCTGCGTCCGGGGCGCCGGGCTGCGCTGGACCTACGCCGACCTGCGCGACCGGGCCGACCGCATCGCCCACGTGCTGGTCGCCGACATGGGCCTGGTGCCGGGCAACCGGGTGCTGCTGCGGGCGCCCAACACGCCGATGCTGGCGGCCTGCTGGTTCGCGGTGATGAAGGCCGGCGGCATCGCGGTCGCGACCATGCCGCTGCTGCGCGCCAAGGAACTGCAGGCGATCGTCGACAAGGCCGAGGTCAGCCATGCGCTGTGCGACCTGCGCCTGGCCGACGAGCTGCGGACCGCCGCCGGGGAATGCCCGGTGCTGCGGCGGGTGCGCTATTTCAACGACCCGTCGGACGCGGGCCTGGAGGCCGCGATGGCCCGCCACCCCGCGCCGTTCGACACCGTCGACACCGCCGCCGACGACACCTGCATCCTCGCCTTCACCTCGGGCACCACCGGCGTGCCCAAGGCCACGATGCATTTCCACCGCGACGTGATGGCGATCTGCGCCTGCTGGCCGAGGCACGTGCTGCGTCCATCGCCGGACGACGTGTTCATCGGCAGCCCGCCGATGGCCTTCACCTTCGGGCTGGGCGGGCTGCTGCTGTTCCCGATGGCCTTCGGCGCCTCCGCCGTGCTGCTGGAGAAGGCCTCGCCGGCGCAGCTGCTCGACGGCATCCGCGACTTCGGCGCCACGGTGCTCTTCACCGCGCCCACCTCCTACCGCGCCCTGGCCGCGCACGGCGAGGCGCTCCGCGCCGGCACGCTGCGGCGCTGCGTCTCGGCCGGCGAGGCGCTGCCGGCCGCCACCCGCGCGCTGTGGCGGCAGGCCACCGGCCTGGTGCTGATCGACGGCATCGGCGCCACCGAGATGCTGCACATCTTCATCTCGGCCGACGAGGCCCACGCCCGGCCCGGCGCCACCGGCGTGCCGGTGCCGGGCTACCGGGCGCGGGTGGTGGACGCCGCCGGCCGGACGCTGCCGCCCCGCACGGTCGGGCGCCTCGCGGTGCAGGGCCCGACCGGCTGCCGCTACCTGGACGACGCCCGCCAGGCGCAGTACGTGCAGGACGGCTGGAACCTCACCGGAGACGCCTACCTGATGGACGACGACGGCTACTTCCACTACCAGTCGCGCACCGACGACATGATCATCTCGGCCGGCTACAACATCGCCTCGCCCGAGGTGGAGGAGGCCCTGCTGCTGCATCCGGCGGTGGCCGAATGCGGCGTCGTCGGCGTGTCGGACGCGGAGCGCGGCCAGATCGTCAAGGCCTTCGTGGTGCTGCAGCCGGGCCAGGCGCCGTGCCCCGATACGGCGCGCGCGCTGCAGGATTTCGTCAAGCGGACGGTGGCGCCGTACAAATATCCGCGCGCCATCGAGTTCGTGGCGTCCTTGCCGCGCACCGAAACAGGCAAACTCCAGCGCTTCCGCCTGGGGCATCCCGATGCGGCGGCAGGCACGCCCGCCTGCGCCGCGCCGCCCGCTTCCGGCTCCCCGCGCAACGACACCCCCCGCTCCATCCCCAGCTTTGGCTCCGAAGCCAGAAAGGTCGCCCGATGAACCGTACCTCCGCCTCCCTGCGCACGCCCGTGGCCCGGACCGCGCTCGCCGCGCTCGCCCTGCTCGCCTGCTCCGCGCAGGCCGCCGATGCGGTCAAGGTCGGGCTGCTCAGCACGCTCTCCGGCCCGGGCGCGGGCCTGGGCATCGACATCCGCGACGGCTTCCAGCTGGCGGTCAAGCACGGCGGCGGCAAGCTCGGCGGCCTGCCCGCCGAGGTGGTGGTGGCCGACGACCAGCAGAGCCCCGACGTGGCCCGCCAGACCGCCGACCGCCTCCTCAAGCGCGACAAGGTCGACTTCATGACCGGCGTGGTGTTCTCGAACGTGATGCTGGCCGTCGGCGCGCCCACCTTCCAGGCCCGGACCTTCTACATCAGCGCCAACGCCGGCCCCTCGCAGTACGCCGGCGAGCAGTGCAACCCCTATTTCTTCAGCGCCAGCTACCAGAACGACAACCTCCACGAGGCGGTCGGCAAGACGGTGACCGACAAGGGCTTCAAGCGCGTGGCGCTGCTGGCGCCCAACTACCCGGCCGGCAAGGACGCGCTGGCCGGCTTCAAGCGCTTCTACAAGGGCGAGGTGGCGCTGGAGAGCTACACCCCGCTCAACCAGCTCGACTACGGCGCCGAGATCGCCAAGATGCGCGCGGCCAAGCCCGACGCGGTCTACATCTTCCTGCCCGGCGGCCTGGGCATCAACTTCATCAAGCAGTTCGTGGGCGCGGGCCTGTCGAAGGACATGACCCTCTTCGGCCCCGGCTTCTCGGCCGACGAGGACGTGATCAAGGCGGTGGGCGAGCCGATGCTGGGCATGTTCAACAGCTCGCTCTGGGCGCACGACCTGGACAACGCCGCCAACAAGAAGTTCGTCGCCGACTTCCAGAAGGAGTACGGCCGCCTGCCCACGCTGTACGCGGCGCAGGGCTACGACGCGGCGCGGCTGATCGACGGCGCGGTGCGCGACGTCAAGGGCAGGCTCGACGACAAGGCCGCGGTGCGCAAGGCGCTGGAGGCGGCGCGCTTCGAGTCGGTGCGCGGGCCGTTCAAGTTCAACGCCAACCACTTCCCGATCCAGGACTACTACCTGCGCGTGGTCACCAAGGACGGCCAGGGCCGCGTGACCAACCGCACGCTCGGCACCGTGTTCAAGAACCATGCGGACGCCTACGTCGGCAGCTGCAAGATGCCGGCGGCATGACCGGCGTGCTGGTGCTGGAGCAGTCGCTCAACGGGCTGCAGTTCGGGCTGATGCTGTTCCTGCTGGCCGCCGGCCTGACGCTGGTGTTCGGCATCATGGACATGATCAACCTCGCGCACGGCTCGCTCTACATGGTGGGCGCCTACCTGATCGCCACCGCCGCCGCCGCCTCGGGCTCCTTCTGGATCGGGCTGGCCGCGGGCGTGGCCGGCACCGCGCTGGTGGGCATGCTTCTGGAGGTCGCGGTGCTGCGCCGGCTCTACAAGCGCGACCATCTCTCGCAGGTGCTCGGCACCTTCGCCATCCTGCTCATGGCCAACGAGGGCGTGCGCATGCTCTGGGGCTCGCAGCCGATCGCGCTCAACCCGCCGGAGAGCCTGGCGGGGCCGGTCGAGCTGCTGCCGGGCTTCTCCTACCCCGCCTACCGGCTGCTGATCATCGGCGTGGGCCTGGGCGTCGCGGCGCTGCTCTACGTCCTGGTGACGCGCACCCGGCTCGGCATGCGGGTGCGCGCCGGCGCCTCCAACCGCGAGATGGCGCTGGCCATGGGCACCGACGTGCGGCGGCTGTTCACCGCGGTGTTCGGCCTGGGCGCAGCGCTGTGCGCGGTGGCCGGCGGCATGCTCGGGCCGCTGCTGGCGGTGCAGGTGGGCATGGGCGAGAGCATCCTGATCCTCGCCTTCGTGGTGATCGTGATCGGCGGCATCGGCTCGATCCGCGGCGCGCTGTTCGGCGCGCTGCTGGTGGGCGTGGTGGACACCGCCGGACGCGCCCTGATCCCGCTGGCCTTCGACCGCTGGATGGGCCCCGAGGCCGCCGGCAGCGCCGGACCGGCGCTGGCCTCCATGCTCATCTACCTGCTGATGGCCGCCGTGCTGTTCTGGAAGCCCCGCGGGCTGTTCCCGGCGCACGGCTGACGAAGGACCCGACCGCATGACGACCGCCCCGCCCCCCGCGACCCCGCTGCCCGCGCGCGGCGCCGCCGCCAGCGCATCCTCCGCCGCGGCTCCCGCTCCGGCATCGATCCCGGCGGCGACCGCCGCCGCGCCCGCCGGCCTGCTCGACCATGCGCTGCATCCGCGCTGGACGGTGCCGGTCCTGCTGCTGCTCGCCGCGCTGCCGCCGCTGGCCGCCGCCGCCGGCGAGGACTTCTACATCGGCCTCGCCACCCGCATCCTGGTCTTCGCGCTGGCCGCCACCAGCCTCAACCTGATCCTGGGCTTCGGCGGCATGGTGAGCTTCGGCCACGCGGCCTTCGTCGGCACCGGGGCCTACGCGGTGGGCATCCTGATGCAGCAGGGCGTGGCGTCGGCCTGGATCGCCTGGCCGGCGGCGGTGCTGGCCAGCGCGCTGTTCGCGCTGGCGGTGGGCGCGGTCAGCCTGCGCACCCGGGGCGTCTACTTCATCATGATCACGCTGGCCTTCGCGCAAATGCTGTTCTACCTGATGGTGTCGGTGAAGGCCTGGGGCGGCGAGGACGGCCTCGCGCTGCCCGGCCGCTCGGCGGTGGGCGGCGGCTTCGACCTCGCCAGCGACACCCGCTTCTACTACGTGGTGCTGGCGCTCTTCGTGCTCGCCTTCCTGGGCATCCAGCGCCTGCTCAACGCCCGCTTCGGCCATGCGCTGCAGGCGATCCGCGAGAACGAGACCCGCATGGGCGCCATCGGCTTCCCGGTCTACCGCTACCAGCTGGCGGCCTTCACCCTGGCGGGCGGCCTGGCGGGCCTCGCCGGCGCGCTGCTGGCCAACCAGTCGGGCTTCGTGAGCCCCTCGCTGCTGCAATGGAACCAGTCGGGCCTGCTGCTGGTGATGGTCATCCTGGGCGGCGTCGGCCACCCGTGGGGCGGCTTCATCGGCGCGGTGGCGTTCCTGCTGCTGGAGGAGGTGCTGTCGGCCTACACCATCCACTGGCAGTTCATCCTCGGCGCGGTGCTGCTGCTGGTGGTGCTGGCCGCGCCGCGCGGGCTGGCGGGCCTGCTGCGGCGGGAGAAGAAGGCATGAGCGCCCCGCAGGACGCCGCGCCGCTGCTGCACATCGACGGCCTGGTCAAGCGCTTCGGCGGCCTGGTCGCCACCGACCGCGCGGACCTCCGGGTGTGGCCCGGCGAGCTGCATGCGCTGATCGGCCCCAACGGCGCCGGCAAGACCACGCTGATCCACCAGATCTCCGGCGCGCTGGCGCCCGACGCCGGCCGCATCGTGTTCGGCGGCGAGGACATCGTCCGCCTGCCGATGCCGCAGCGGGTGCTGCGCGGACTGGCCCGCTCTTACCAGATCACCAGCATCTTCCGGCGCCTGTCGGTGCGCGACAACGTGGCGCTGGCGGTGCAGGCGCGCCAGGGCAGCAGCATGCGCTTCTGGCGGGCCGCGCGCGGCGAGCGCGCCCGGTACGCGGAGGCCGAGGCGGTGGTCGAGCGCGTCGGCCTGGGGCCGCAGATGCATGCGCTGGCCGGCGCGCTGGCCCACGGCGAGCAGCGCCAGCTGGAGGTCGGGCTGGCGCTCGCCACCGCGCCCCGGCTGCTGCTGCTCGACGAGCCGATGGCCGGCATGGGCCCGGACGAGTCCGAGCGCATGGTCGCGCTGCTGCAGTCGCTGCGCGGCGCCACCACGCTGCTGCTGGTGGAGCACGACATGGACGCGGTGTTCCGGCTGGCCGACCGCATCTCGGTGCTGGTCTTCGGCAAGGTGATCGCCTGCGGCACGCCGTCCGAGATCCGCAACCACCCCGAGGTGCGCCGCGCCTACCTGGGCGACGAGCTGCCGGCGGAGGCCGCGGCATGACGAACGACACGATGGCCGACCGCCCCGCCGCCCCGGCGGCCCCCGCCGGTGCGGCGCCCGCGCCCGCCCGCCCCGCGCTGCTGGAGGTGGACGACCTGCGGACCGCCTACGGCAGCAGCCAGGTGCTGTTCGGCGTGGGCCTGCGCATCGACGCGGGCGACGTCGCCACCCTGCTCGGCCGCAACGGCATGGGCAAGACCACCACGGTGCGCTCGCTGCTCGGCCTGGTGCGGCCGCGGGGCGGCACGGTGCGCTTCCGCGGCGAGCGCATCGAGCGCCTGGAGCCCGACCGCATCGCCCGCATGGGCCTCGCCGTGGTGCCCGAGGGCCGGCAGATCTTCCCCAACCTGTCGGTGTCGGAGAACCTGCGCGCCTTCGGCGCCAACCGCAACCAGTCGCCCGACCCGTGGACGCTGGAGCGGGTCTACGACCTGTTCCCCCGGCTGGCCGAGCGCTCGCGCAACATGGGCAACCAGCTCTCGGGCGGCGAGCAGCAGATGCTGGCCATCGGCCGGGCGCTGATGACCAACCCCTACCTGCTGGTGCTCGACGAGGCCACCGAGGGCCTGGCGCCGCTGG
>JAKOND010000102.1 GCA_022702125.1 Burkholderiaceae bacterium | reverse complement strand
GGCCTGGGCCAGCACCTCCCGCAGGCAGGCCTCGGCCAGCTCCACCTGCATCCAGCCATCCACCAGCCGGTGCTGCAGCGCCTGGAAGCTGCCGATGGGCTTGCCGAACTGCACCCGGTCGCACAGGTACCGGCGGGTGATCTCGAAGGCCCGTCGGGCGATGCCGGCCAGCTCCGCGCTCTGCGCGATGCGGGCGAAATCGTTGGCGCGGGCCAGGGCGTCGAGCGCCGCGCCGCCGGTCGCCAGCAGGGCCGATGCGTCCACCGACGCGCCGTCGAGCCGCAGGTCGCACTGCGCGCTGCCGTCCACCGCCAGGCGTTCCGCCGGGGCCTGCGCCAGCGCACCGGCCGGCAGCCAGGCCAGGGCGGACTCCCCGTCGAGTCGCACATGCGCGATCCATCCGTCGGCCCCGGTCGCCGGCTGCGCGAAGCGCAGCGTGCCCGAAAGCGCCAGCCGTCCGTCTTGGCGCACCGCCCCGGCCTCGGGCATCTCGACCTCCGTCTGCCCCATGCGCGATTGCCATGCGACGCCGGCCACGGCGTCCCCCGCTGCGATGGCGGCCAGCAGTTCGGAGCGCCGCGCACCGGCGGGCAGCGCGGCCAGCAGCTGCGCCGGATGCACGCCGGCGTCCACGAACGGTTCGGGCAGCAGGTGGTAGCCGGCCTGCCCCGCGATGGCACAGACCTCCGCCAGGCCCAGCCCCAGGCCGCCGTCCTGCTCCGGCACCAGGATGGACAGCCAGCCCAGCCCGGCGATCTCCCGCCAGTAGGCACGGTCGAAGCCACCCGGCGCGTCCTGCAGGCGGCGCACCCGCTGGCGCTGGTCGGCGGCGCCCAGGAAATCGGCGGCGCTGTCGCGGAAGGCGGACACGGCGGTGTCGTCCGCGGCCGGTGAAGGCGGGTGGCTCGTCATGGCGATCGTTCTCGCGGTATCGGGTTTGTCTCCTGCGCGCGCCCGCTGCGGCGGGGGCCAGACCTTTGCGGGCATTCTGGAAGCAGCCGCCCGATCCGGCCATCCACCGCGGGCGCATAGCTGCTATGAACCGGGCCACGGGCCGGCCGGATAATTCCTGACAGGAGACTGAACAACATGCAGACCGGCAAAGCCACCGACATCCGACTCGACCTCGCCAGCGACCTGACGGTCTGGCGCTCGTTCCTCGCCATCGCCGAACTCGGCAGCCTGACCCGCGCGGCCCTGTTCCTGGACAGCAACCAGTCGCTCCTCAGCCGCCAGATCAACGCCCTGGAGCGGCAGTGCGGCTGCCGGCTGTTCACCCGCACCGGCCGCGGCGTGGAGCTGTCGGAGACCGGCGCGCGCATCCTGGAGCCGGTGCGCGCCCTGCTGCACGGCGCGCAGCAGCTGGAGGCCGACATCCGCAGCGACCTGCAGCAGCCCGCCGGCCGGGTGACGCTGGGGCTGCTGCCGTCGATCTCGCCGGCCCTGGTCGGCAAGCTCTTCTCCCACCTGCGGGAGCACCATCCGGCGGTGCATCTCAAGATCCTCGAAGGCTCCAGCGGCCAGGTCGAGGAATGGCTGACCGACGCCCGGGTGGACCTGGCCATCCTCTACCGCTACGCCGCCCTGCCCGAGCAGGAGCAGAAGCTCGCCACGGTCGACAGCTACCTGGTCGGCCCCGTCGGCGACCCGCGCACCGCCGGCGGCGACATCCCGGTGGCCGCGCTCGACGGCCTGCCCTTCATCCTGCCGAGCGCGCCCAACGGCCTGCGCAACGCGCTCGACGCGGTGGCGCGCCACGACAAGCTGACGGTGGCGCCGGTGATCGAGGCCGACTCGCTGCCGCTCTTCAAGTCGCTCGCGGCGCAGGAGCGGCTCTACTCGGTGCTGCCGCTGCACGCGGTCTGGCACGAGATCGAGGAGGGCCGCCTGCAGGCCGCCAAGATCGCCGACCCGCGCATGCAGCGCAGCATCACCATGGCGATGGCCAAGAGCAAGGGCCCGGCGCGGGCGGTGCAGGTGGTGGCATCTGCGGTGCGCGGGATCGTCGAGGAACAGGGCCGGCGCGGCATGTGGCACTCCGCCGCGCGGGGGCCGGACGCCGGAGCCTGAGGCCGGCGCGCCATGTCCGGCCGGGCATGCCAGCCTTGCGCCGGGGCGGGTGGTCGCCGGCGGCGGCCTCCCCTAGAGTGGCGCGGACCGCGTCCGGCGCCGCGCGCCGGCCCGTGAACCCTTCCAGAAAGAGAAAGAGACGCCATGCCCCGCATTTCCCTGCCCTCCCCCGAAACCATGTCGCCCGAGCAGCTGGCGGTCCACCGGAAGGTGGTGTCCGGCCCGCGCGGCGAGATCAAGGGGCCGCTGCGCGCCGCGCTGCACAACGCGGAGCTGGCCGACCGCTGGCAGGCGCTGGGCGCGCTGCTGCGCTACGGCACCTCGCTCGCGCCGCGCCACTCCGAGCTGGCCATCCTGGTCACCGGCCGGCACTGCCGCTCGGTCTTCGAATGGTTCGCCCACCGGCCCGAGGGCGCGAAGGCCGGCCTGTCGGAAGACACGCTCGACGACCTGCTGGCGCAGCGCCCGCCGCGCGGGCTGGACGCGACCGACGAGGCCGTCTACCGGTACGCGCTGGAACTCAACCGCTCGCACTCGGTCAGCGCCCGCACCCACGCGGCGGCCGTCGCGGCCCTGGGCGAGAAAGGCACGGTGGAACTCACCGCCCTGGTCGGCTACTACACGATGGTGGCGATGACCCTCAACGCCCACGAGATCCCGCTGCCCGCCGGCGTGGAGCCGGCCTTCCTGCTGCCGCAGGAGGAAGAACTGCGATGAGCGCCGCCGCCGACGACGCTTCCGCCGCCTCGCCGGCGGCCCCCGACGCCTCCGGCGGCTGGGATTGCCACGCCCACGTGTTCGGCCCCTACGACCGCTACCCGCTCGCGGAAGGGCGCGCCTACACGCCGCCCGAGGCGCCGCCGGACGCCTACCTGGCGCACCTCGACGCGCTGGGCCTGGCCCGGGGCGTGCTGGTGCATCCGAGCGCCTACGGCCTGGACCACCGCCGGGTCCTGGACATCCTCGCCGCCCGGCCGCAACTGCGCGGCGTGCTGGTGTCCCCGCCCGCCGGACAGCCCGGCGCCCTGCCCTCGCTCGCCGGCCTGCGCGAACGCGGGGTGCGCGCCCTGCGCTACAGCGCGCGCGGCGGCGCGGCGAGCAACTTCGCCGGCAGCGCCGCCTTCGAAGAACTCGAAGCCATGGCCGGCGCGCTGGCCGACGCGGGCCTGCATGCCGAACTCTGGACCGACCGGCACATCCTGCCGGGCATCGCCGACCGCATCCGCGCGCTGCCGGTGCCGGTCGTGATCGACCACATGGCGGGCTTCGACGTCGCCGCCGGCATCGACGAGCCGGGCTTCCGCTGCCTGCTCGACCTGCTGGCCGAGGGCCGGGCGTGGGTCAAGCTCTGCGCCTACCGCAACCTGCTGGCGCTGCCGGACCGCGGCCGTTGGGCCGAGGCGCTGGCGCCATACCAGCAGGCGCTGCAGCGAGCCCACCCGGAGCATCTGGTGTGGGGCAGCGACTGGCCCTACCTCAACGTGAAGGAGCCGCCGAGCGGTGCGTTCCTGCTGCAGCTGCTGCACGAC
>JAKOND010000090.1 GCA_022702125.1 Burkholderiaceae bacterium | reverse complement strand
GCCTTCGTGGGTTCGGATGTAGGTGATGTCGGTGACCCAGGACTGGTTGGGCTCGGCCACCGTGAACCGACGTTGCAGATGGTTGGGTGCGACCACGGCAGGCTTGCCGCCTTGCACACCAGGCCTGCGGCCATAGCCCGTCTGCGAGCGCAGGCCTTCGGCCTTGAGCAAGCGCGCCACCCGATGCTTGCTGCAGCGCTCGCCCAGGTCGCGCATGTCCAAGGTCAGCTTGCGGTAGCCGTAGACGCCACCGCTCTCCAGCCACGCCTGCTTGAGCAGGCCCACCAGCCGCTGATCGTCTTTGGCCCGCAGGCTCTGCGGCTCGGTCTTCCACGCGTAGTAGCCGCTGGGATCGACCTGCATCACCTTGCACATGCGCCGCACGCTGTATTCCTGCTCGTGCTGCTCGATGAACACGTACCTCACCCGGACTGCTTGGCAAAGTACGCGGCGGCCTTTTTTAGGATGTCGCGCTCCTCGGTCACGCGCCTGAGTTCGGCCTTCAGGCGTCGCAGCTCCTCGGTCTGGGACACCTGGGCCTGCCGCTCAGGTGCAGGCACCGCGAAGAGCTTGATCCACTTGTACAGGCTGTGCTGGCTGACGCCGATCCGGGCGGAAACCTCGGCCACCCTGTGGCCCCGCTCCGTGATCTGCTTGACCGCTTCGATCTTGAACTCTTCGGGATATGGTTGCTTGCTTGTCATGGCACCTCCTATTGGGCCTCAGGTTTGAGGCTCGAAGGTGTCTAGTTCAGCCGGGGTGATTCAGCACTGCCGGTAGTCATCTCCTTTGCCGGCATGCATCTTTGTGAGTCGCTGGCGAGGCCTTCGGCAAGCTACGAATTCGCTTCATGCGCCGACTCATCATTCATCAAGCGCTGCTTTCATTGGCCGCAGCCATCATCTGCTTACGGTTCGTAGACCGATGTTGTTAGCGAGTCTTGATACAGCCATGTGTCATCTGTGGCAAGCTCGGGACCAAACAAATTTGGAGACCTTCGACATAATGCAGCGCCGCACACTTTCCACCGTTCTTACGGTTTTTGCCGCCACGGCGCTCATGCCGAACCTTACGCAAGCGCAGGCACCGGCTTGGCCTACCAAGCAGTCGATACGAATCATTTCGCCCTATGCACCGGGCGGCACCACCGACGTGCTGGCGCGCCTGCTCGCACAGCCGCTGCAGCAAAAACTCGGGCAGACCGTCATCGTCGAAAACAAGGGCGGCGCGGGTGGCAACGTCGGCACCGACTATGTATCGAAAGCGGCACCCGATGGCTACACACTGCTACTGGCTGCCAGCGGCCCGATCGTGATATCGCCTTCGCTTTATGCCAAGATTCCATACGATTCGATCAAGGACTTTACTTTCGTCGCGCCCGTCGCCAATGCATCGTTCGTGGTGCTAGCCAATGCGGCATCCGGCATCACCTCGATCAATGACCTGATCGCCCGCGTCAAGAAGGGCGAGAAGATCAACTTCGCATCGGCCGGCTCAGGCACACCACAGCACATCATCGGCGAGATGTTCAACCAGGCGGCCGGCATCAAGATGCAGCATATCCCGTACAAGGGATCGGGCCCTGCGATGAACGATTTGCTTTCCGGTCAGGTGCCGATCTCGTTCGAAAATCCTGTGCCCGCCATGCCGCACGTCAAGGGCGGCAAGATCAAGGTGCTGGCCAGCACCGGCGCGAATCGCTCCGCCGCGTTCTCTGACATTCCGACCGTCGCAGAGCTCGGCTTGCCCGGCTTCGATGCGAAGCCATGGTACGGCCTCCTGGCACCCGCCGGCCTCGACCCGGCCATCGCTACGAAGCTCAACGATGCGGTGCGTGAAGCACTGTCCAGCACTGAGATGAGGGCGCGCCTCTTTGCTCTAGGCGCCGAGCCGATGGCGATGACTACGCCGGAATTCCAAGCCTTCGCCCAGAAGGATCGCGACAAGTGGACCAAGGTCGTCAAGACCTCGGGCGCCACGCCGGACTAATATGTCGATGCCCACGCTAAACACCACGCAGATCGTCGCGGTCGCTTCTCAGTACACGCTGGTTGGTGCGTCGTGCGCCTGCAGCGCGTTGAAGTGCGCCGGCTGGGAAAGCCTTCCCGCCACCTTCGACGCGTCTTTGCTGCGCCTCGTAGGCCGCACCAACGATCTCGATCCATACGACGAGCCGACGCTCGAAGAACACCATCCGCAAGGCACGCGCTACGACGCGGCCGATGCGCCGATCGCGCTCGGTCACTTCCCCTACAACCGCTGCGAGATCTGGCAATGCGTACGTTGCACGCGGCCCTTTCTTCGCTACACCGAATACGGCGGCTACTACATCGACCAGCGCATTCGCGAACTGAATGCCGCGCTCTTGATCGATACCATCGCTACGCAAAACCGATAAAAGCCTGGAAGATCCGATGCCGAATCGCCCCCTCGTCGTACTCCTCGACGACTACGAACATGCAGCCCGCCGTCTGGTCGACTGGAGCGCGGTCGAAGCGCTGGCCGAGCTGCGCGTCCACAATGAACCATTGAGCAGCGATGCGTTGCGGGAAGCGGTATATGACGCCGACGCATTGCTGTTGATGCGCGACCGCACCTCCGTCGATGCCACACTCATCGATGCCATGCCCAAGCTCAAGTACGTCGCGTTCACGGGTACGCGCAACAACGCGCTCGATCTCGCCGCATTGCAGAAGCGCGGCGTGTCAGTAGGCTTCACCCAATGGGGTCCGTCGAAAGAAAGCACCTGCGAGTTGACCTGGGCGTTGATCCTCGCTGCCGTGAAGCGTTTGCCGCAAGCTGTGCAGGCGCTGCAAGGCGGGCAATGGCGAGACGGCGGTGCACTGGGTCAGGGATTGCACGGCGAGCGTCTCGGCCTCGTCGGTCTCGGTGAGATCGGCGGTCGTGTCGCAAGGGTAGCGAAGGCATTCGGCATGGACGTCGTAACGTGGAGCCCGCGCATGACGCCCGAGCGCGCTGCCGAGCATGGCGCGCGTGCTGTGTCGCTCGACGAGCTGGTGCAAACGTCCAAGGTCGTCAGCCTGCATCTGGTGATGACTGAAGCGACGCGCCAGTTGTTCGATGCAACGCGCTTTGCGCAGATGCGTCCCGATGCGATCTTCGTCAATACCTCGCGAGCAGGGTTGGCCGACGAGTCTGCGCTGGTCGCCGCCTTGCAAGCCGGGCGACCAGGCGCTGGCGCGCTCGACGTGTTCTCACAAGAACCGTTGCCAAACGAGCATCCGTTGCGCGCGCTGCCCAATGCGCTGCTGTCACCGCACCTCGGCTTCGTATCGCAGCCGGTGTTCGAGCGGTTCTACGCTGACCTGGTTGAAGGTGTGCTAGCTTGGCTGCACGGTGAGGCGATCCCCCGTTGCATGCCAAGCACCTGATAATGTCACCAAACGGCGCCTACACTGCCCCTGCTTGGTTCCAATTTAAGCAAAAGTTGGAAAATTAAGCTGCGTGGAAACTGAGGTGAGGTGACAGCGAGTTCAGGGAGAAGTGCCCGCGTATGGATCACCCAATGTCAGACCTGATGTGTAGCCGGCTCTGTAGCGCGTTGATGCCGAAATTCAGATATCTGCGGCCGGCGACTAGCAGGACTGCATAGACCGTGCATACGCATTCATGGAGATTAAGAAAAGGGTAGGGCTGGCCAGCATCTGCGCACGATCGCGCATCATGCATGCGCCATGCGCTCCTGCATCGCCTCGGGCCGGTCTTGTACCAAGTCAAGCAGTTCATATGCGCGCACGCCTGCGTGGGTAGCGGGCTGGCGACGCTGAGCCCACTGGCCTGGGCCTCCAATCCTGCCTCAAGCTCAGTAATTGGCACCATCATGCCGCAGCAACGCGAGTAGCCCACCGCGCAGGCGCGGACGGCCCGCACTGCCTCGACTCGGGACGAGGCAAAGCGCTATAGCTACATGATGCGCAAGGGCGTGTCGTCAATTCCATGAGGAAGCGCGTTCACACGGGCCGAACCGCAATCCAGGCCGAAACCCCGTGAACCGCAGATACGCCCTCCGAGACGACCGATGGGCCCGCATCCAGGACCTGCAGCCCGGCCGATCAGGCCCTGTGGGTGTGACGGCCCGTGACGACCGCCTCTTCGTCGACGCCGTGCTCTATAGCTACCGCGCCGGCATCCCGTGGCGGGACCTGCCGGAGCGCTTCGGCGACTTCCGCGTCGTGCATCTGCGTCACTCGCGGTGGAGCAAGACAGGCGTGTGGCAACGGGTCTTCGAGCGGCTCGCAGGCGATGCGGACAACAAATACGCCCTGATCGACTCAACTATCGTGCGCGCACACCAGCACAGCGCCGGAGCAAAAGGGGGACGGCAGCCCAGGCT
>JAKOND010000038.1 GCA_022702125.1 Burkholderiaceae bacterium | reverse complement strand
ATCCTCGACATCGCGGCCGGCATCTCGGCCACCAACACCCTGACCATCGCAGCGGCGGTTGGAGAAACGATCAACGTGGCGTCAACGCGCGTCCTGGCGACGCCGCGCGCCGAGGCCGTGCTGTTCTCCGACGGTGTGTCGGCCTGGTTCTATGGCGTCGCGCCGTCCTTCACCCGCGGCCAGATCGTCGGCCTCGCGCTCGGCCCCGACAGCCTTTCCTGAGGATCGACTATGCCCTTCACGCCGAACCTCGCCCCGAACTACGCCATCGGCCCCATCGCGGCCGGCCCCATCGCCCTGCCGTCGACGGCAAAAACGGCTCTGAACGATCAGACCAACGCGGTGCAGATCCTGGCGGCGACCGCCAACAACCGGCAGGTCATCACCGGCCTCACCGTTGAGGTGACGGCAACGTTGACCGCTGGCAAGCTCTTGGCGTTCCTGTCACTCGGCGCCACCGCCGGCCAGACCTACGAGGTGGGCAGCGTCGCGCACGCTGCGCTCACGGTTTCCACCACGGCCGGCGTCACGCCCATTGCCTTCGCTTGGACCAGCGCAGCCCCCCTCATCATCCCCGAGGGCTATTCGCTCTGGCTTGCGTCCGCCGTGGCGCAGCCGGCTGGGGCGCTCATCGGCTACGGCATCGGGAAGATTTTCTGATGGCAGCCGGGCCGTTTGAGGCGGATCTGGCGATGCCGTTCGGGGTGGCGGCGCGGGGCGCGTCGGCGGGACCAAAGGTCGTTGCGATCCTCAGGCCCCGCGACACGTCATGGGTCGTGCCGAGGACGAGCAAGTACACGTTCTACGTCTGGGGTGCCGGCGGTATTCCCGCCACCGTCGGCGCTGGCGGCGGCGGCTTTGCACGCAAGACGATATCGCTGGCCAAAGGCACGGTCCTTACGTGCGCCATCAGCTTCGGTGGCCTCTACGGGCCGGACGGCAGTCAAAACATTATTTCAGCCACAACGCTGTCTGGCGGCGGACTTTCCATCTCGTGCCCGGCGGCAAGTAATCAAACTGCTGGCACGGCCTCAGGGGGCGACATCAACGTTCCCGGCACAAACGGCGTGGGCCAGACCGGCGGCGTGGCGGGCGGCGACGGGACTCCGTTAGGCACGGGCGGCACGGGCGGGCTGAACGGCACCCCCGGCGGGCATCCTGGCGGCGGCGGCGGCTCAGGCTCTGCCAGCCTTAGCTCCAGCGGCGCCGGCGAAATCCGCATCGTGGACGAAACCCCATGACATACCAGCAGATCCGCCGCGCCGACTTCTCTCGCATCGGCTCGCCTGGCCGCCCGCACTACGCCGTGGACGGCTGGCCCAATGAAGCCCTGCGCGATCTCGACGGAACCGACGAGCGGTTCGGCCTGCGCGGTACAGCCTTCTGGCCGGTCGATATGTCCGATCCGGCTTACGATCCCGACACCCAGGCGCTCACCGACGCAGTGACGGGCCTCGTCATCGACAAGAAGGGGTTCCGCTTCACGGGTACGGGGGGCGTTCGCGACCTGACGGCGGACGAGATCGCTGCGCGCAATCCGGTGCCGGCCTCCATCTCGGATCGGCAGTTCTTCCAGGCACTCGCCCTGCGCGGCCTCATCACCGAGGCCGAGGCCCTGGCCGCCGTGAAGACCGGCGCCATCCCGGCGCAGCTTCAGGCCGCCGTGGACACGATCAAGGACGAAGCCCAGCACTTCGCCGCCGTCATGCTGATCTCGGGCGCCACGGTGTTCGAGCGAGCGCACCCCATGGCCGCGATGCTTGGGCAGGCCATCGGCAAGGACTCGGCCGACCTCGACGATCTCTGGCGCTTCGGCGCGACGCTCTGAGGCGCTGAGCGGTGCCGGCTGGTCCCGACACCGCAAACCTAGGAGAAAACTATGACTAATGCTTCGATGTATCAGGCGGGGCCGACGTTCCCTGCCCCAAGATATTACCAAAAACTTCGCGCATCAGAGCAATCGCGTTGCGGTGGAAGTGGTACGTCATCTCAGATCCACCATCCAATCGGATCGACAGTAGCACCACGTTCGGATCCTCTTCAGCCACACCAGCCTCCCACCACTCTACTGGATAAGTGATCTTTTTTTTGGGATCAGACGATCCGGATTTGCGAATGGCTGATGATGCTTGGCTTGCGACAAGCATTAAATTTGCAAGCTGATCGTATGGAACGGCGATGTTGAATGGAGAATCGTCTTCCTGCTTGCACCTAAATACAACGACCTGCGCTTCCTCAACGAGCGTCGAAGCTTCTACGAACGCGATTGGGAACGCTTGAATATCTTCCATGGGGCGACTCCTCGCGGTACATCCGCCCGTCAATCTGCGACCAGCGGTGGCTACCGCACAAGCGGTGCCGAAGGCGCCCTGCTTCACGAAGGCTGCAGCATGAACGCCACCGCCGTCATCGACACCGCCGACATCCTCTTGGCCCAGCCCATCGCGGTCCGGCCCGGCGAATCCATCGACTTCTCCGGCACGGCCCTGTCCGTCGACTTCACCCCGATCCGGGGCGGCCCGGTGGTCATGTCGGCCTCAACGGCAGATAGAACGCTGGCGTTCGTCGGCGGGGATGCGCCGTACTTCCGGATCGATCTGCCGGTGGCGGGCCGCGTGGGGCGTGTCGCCCGGCCGACGGCGGTGCGGGGCGACATCATGCGCCAGCCGGATCCGTCGAACCCTGCGCAGGTCGAGTGGTTGGGGCGCATCGACCTCATCATCCACCCCGGGTCGGATTCGTCCGGCATCGCAGGCGCGGCTCAGGCGCCGGTGCTCATCCCGGCCCAGCCCTACGACGGCCGGATCGTCACGACGCCGATGCTCATCGGCCCGCAGGGGCCACCAGCCTATCCCGCGTTCAACCCCCTCACCGACGAGGGCAAGGCGCTGCGCATCGTGGGTGGTGTGC
>JAKOND010000031.1 GCA_022702125.1 Burkholderiaceae bacterium | reverse complement strand
AGTTCGAGCAGCCGCACCTGCAGCGCGGCCGCGTCCAGGCCGGTGCGGGCCGACAGGGCGTCGAGTCCGACCGGGTCGTAGCCGAGCGCGGGCAGCAGGCCGTCGCGGTCGGCGGGCACGGCGTCCTCCGGGGTTTCGGGCGGCGAGGGATGCACGGGTTTTCCCGGGGCGGCGCTCGTCTTTCCTGGGCTTGCAGCTACCGAATCGATAGCATTCGCGGTTCGGGAGGCCGGAGCGGTCCCCGCCGGCATCCGCAGCTCCTCGAGCACGTCCTGCGCCGATTCGACCAGCTTGGCGCCCTGGCGGATCAGCGCGTGGCAGCCGCGCGACTGCGGCGAGTGGATCGAGCCGGGGATGGCGAACACCTCCTTGCCCTGCTCGGCCGCGATGCGCGCGGTGATCAGCGAGCCCGAGGGCTGCGCCGCCTCGACCACCAGCGTGCCCTGCGACAGCGCGGCGATGATGCGGTTGCGGCGCGGGAAGTTGGCCGCCACCGGCGGCGTGCCCAGCGGGTACTCGCTGACCAGCAGGCCGCGGGCGGCGATGCCCCGGGCCAGTTCCAGGTTCTGCCTGGGATAGACCCGGTCGAGGCCGGTGCCGACCACGGCGAGGGTCGCCAGCATGCCGTCGGCCGCGCCGTCGAGCGCGCCCTGGTGCGCGGCCGCGTCGATCCCCTGCGCCAGCCCCGACGCGACGGTGATGCCCAGGCCGGCGAAGTGGCGGCCGAACTGGCGCGCATTCTCGGCGCCCTGCGGCGTCGGATGGCGGCTGCCCACCATCGCGATGCAGCGCAGCGCCGACCAGTCGGGCAGCGGCGCCGCGCCGGTCAGGTAGAGCATCAGCGGCGGGTCCTCGGTGGCGAGCAGGCCGGCGGGGTAGTCGGCGTCGGCCAGCGTCAGGACGTGGCGGCCGGGGCTGTCGTGCAGCCAGGCCCAGGTGGTGTCGAGCAGGGCGGGCAGCGCGTCGGGCGCCTGCCGCAGCGCGGCCACCAGCGCGGGCGGGGCCAGCCGCTGCAGCGCGGCGGTCGGCTGGTCGAAGATCGCCTCCGGCAGCCCGAAGGCGGCCATGAGCTTGCGCGCGGTGCTGGGGCCGACGCCGGGCGTGAGTTCCAGGCGCAGCCAGGCGGAGAGTTCGTCGCGGTCCAGGGTGGGCATGCGGCAGCGGTCGGGGAGGGGGAGGGCACCGATTGTGGCGCGCCGGCCGCGCGCGGCCGGCGGCCCCGGAGGCGGTCAGCGCGGGCTGACCAGCCGGTCGCCGACCTTCACGCCCTCGCGGATCTGCAGGATCAGCCCGTAGGACACCCGGTCGAAGGTGCGGAACACCATCAGCACGCCGTTGCGCTCGTCGGGCAGCTTGATGCGGGTGCGCTCGCCGGGCTGGCTGGCGTCGAGGATGCGCGCGCCCTCGGACAGCAGCGCCAGCACGTGGCCCGGCGCGATGCCGTCGGCGCTGCCCTTGTTGATCGACACCACCTGGTTCTGCGCCGCCGAGGCCACCGCGCTGCCGTAGATCGACACCACCCGGGCGTTGTCGATCGGCACCTCGGGCGCGCGGGGCACGTAGTTGGGGAACTGGCGCGGCGGCTCGGGCAGCAGCCGGTCGCCGACGCGCATTTCCTCCTTGGCGCCGGTGATGTCCACGCTGGCGGGCACGATCTCCTGCAGTTCCTTGCCGTCGCGCAGCACCGTCTGCACCGACTCGCCGTGCACCAGCACCGCCCGGCCGACGTACTGCGCCTCGTAGCCCAGCAGCGCGCCCGAGGCCGGGTCGACCAGCGCGGTGGCGCTGCGGAAGATGCGGTAGCGCGCCGGCGGCGTGCCGGGCGCGGGCTCGGCCAGCGGCGGGCCGCCGCTGCTGCGCACGTAGGCGCGGTCGCCGCGGGTGATCAGCACCCGGGTGTCGGCCACCCCGACCAGGCGCGGCGCCTGCGCCAGGAAGTTCTCGTCGATGACGACGGGCTCGGCCAGGAAGGGCTCGATCAGGTGGGGCTTGAGGGTCGGCAGCAGGCTGTCGGCCAGCGACTCGGCGCGGGTGCGCGGGGAGACCCGCACGGTCGGCGGCTCGCCGCCCGGGGCGCCGCCGAGGCGGGCGGACAGCCGCGCGCGGCCGCCGATGCGCTCCAGGTAGAGCGTCTGGCCGGGGTAGATCAGGTGCGGGTTGCGGATGTCCTGCAGGTTCATGCCCCACAGCTCCGGCCAGCGCCAGGGGCTGCGCAGGAACATGCCGGCGATGTCCCAGAGCGTGTCGCCGGGCTTCACCCGGTACTGGTCGGGGGCGTTGGCGGCCAGTTCGGACTCGGGGATGCCGGTCTGCGCGGTCTGCTGCGCGACGGCGCGCTGGCCCTCGGTGACCGGGTAGGGCGGCGCGGTCTGGGCGGACGCCGCCAGGCCGGCCAGCAGTCCGGCGCCGGCCAGCAGCAGGCGCCAGGCCCCGGCCGGGGCGGCGGACGCCACGGGGGACGCGGCGGGATGCGGCGGGGAGAGAGCGGCCTGGGACGGGCAGGTGGAGCGCATAGGGGGCCTTGGCTGTCGGCCGCGGAATCCTGTGACGGATGCGTACCGCAGAAAGATATGGTTACAAATAAATACACGCGGATTTTGCCTGCATGTCCGCACCCGGGCAATGCTTTTGGCCATGGCCCGGCCGCGCGACCGAGAATTTGACGAAAATACCCGGTCCCCGCGCGTGCGCCCCTCCGCGTCCTTTCCCGATCCGGGCCGCCGTTTCCGCGCCTTCGCCGCCTTTTCCCCGCATTTCCCGTCGCACACCATGGCCGTCCTTCCCATCCTCTGCTATCCCGATCCCAAGCTCCACACCGTGGCGCGCCCGGTGGAGGCGGTGGACGACCGCGTCCGCACGCTGGTGGACGACATGCTCGAGACGATGTACGCGGCCAGCGGCATCGGCCTGGCGGCCACGCAGGTCGACGTGCACCGGCGGGTGGTGGTGATCGACGTGTCGGAGGAGCGCAACAAGCCGCTGGTGCTGGTCAATCCGCAGATCACCTGGGCCAGCGACGAGCGCGTGGTGGGCGAGGAAGGCTGCCTGTCGGTGCCCGGCGTCTACGACGGCGTCGAGCGCGCCGCGCAGGTCAAGGTGCGCGCGCTCGACCGCGACGGCCAGCCCTACGACTTCGAGGCCGACGGCCTGCTGGCGGTCTGCGTGCAGCACGAGATCGACCACCTCGACGGCAAGGTGTTCGTCCAGTACCTCTCGCCGCTCAAGCGCAACCGCATCCGCACCAAGATGGTCAAGCTGCAGCGGGAAGAGAAGGCGGCCTGATCCCGACTGAAAGGTTCCCCATGCCTGTCGATGCGTCCGTTTCCCGGAATCCCTCCCCGCTGCGCCGGCTGTCCGGCCGGGCCGCGCGGGCGCTGGCCCTCGGCCTTGCACTGGTCCTGGCGGGCTGCGCCGCGCCCGACTTCGTGCCGCCCGGCGCGCAGCGGCAGGACGTGCTCGCCCGGCTCGGCCCGCCGACCGGACGCTATCCGTTGCCCGACGGCGGCGAGCGGCTGCAGTATTCGCGGCTGCCGGCCGGCCGTGAGGTGTTCAACCTCGACTTCGACGCGCGCGGCGTGCTGCAGTCGCGCACCCAGGCGCTGGAGACCCGGTCGCTCTACCAGGTGCAGGACGGCTGGACCGCCGCCGACGTGCAGCGCCTGCTGGGCGCGCCGTCCTACGTCGGCCGGGTGGCGAGCTTCGACGGCATCGTCTGGACCTACCGCTTCCTCGAGATCAACAACCCGCGCCTCTTCCATGTGCACATCGACCCGTCCGGGGTGGTGCGCCGGCTGATGTTCGCCGACGAGATGCGCGGCCTGGACCTGGCGCCGTTCTGATCCGGCGCCGGCGCCGGCACCCCGCCCGTACCCTGTCCGCGCCCTGGGCGCGGGCCTTTCCCCCGCTCTTTCCGATTCCCATGCGCATCATCTTCGCCGGCACGCCGGAATTCGCCCGCGCCGCCCTCGAACAGCTCCATGCCGCCGGCTTCGACATCGCCCTGGTGCTGTCGCAGCCCGACCGGCCCGCCGGGCGCGGCATGAAGCTGCAGGCCTCGCCGGTCAAGCAGTTCGCGGTCGACCGTGCGATCCCGGTGGCGCAGCCGCGCAGCCTGCGGCTCGACGGCCGCTTCCCCGACGAGGCGCGGGCCGCGCGGCAGGCCATCGAGGCGGCGCGGGCCGATGCGATGGTGGTAGCCGCCTACGGCCTGATCCTGCCGCAGTGGGTGCTCGACGCGCCGCGCCTGGGCTGCTTCAACATCCACGCCAGCCTGCTGCCGCGCTGGCGCGGCGCCGCGCCGATCCACCGCGCCATCGAGGCGGGCGATGCCGAGACCGGAATCACCATCATGCGGATGGACGCCGGCCTGGACACCGGCGACATGCTGGCCGAAGAGCGCATCGCCATCGCGCCGGACGACACCGTGGCCCGCCTGCACGACCGGCTGGCCGCGCTCGGCGGCCGGATGGTCGTCGCGGCGCTCGACCTGGCCGAGCGGGGCGCGCTGCGTCCGGTGCCCCAGCCCCAGGACGGCGTGAACTACGCCCGCAAGATCGAGAAGGCCGAAGCCGCCATCGACTGGCGCCAGGACGCCGCGGCCATCGCCCGCCGGATGCGCGCCTTCGATCCCTTCCCGGGCGCGCAGGCCGCCCTGGACGGCGAGACGCTCAAGCTCTGGGCCGGCGAGGCGCTGGCCGACGATGCGCCGGCCGGCGGTGCCGCCGGGGCGCCGGCGCCCGGCACGGTCCTCGCCGCCGACGCGGACGGCCTGGTGGTGCAGTGCGGCCGCGGCCGGCTGCGCGCCACCGTGCTGCAGCGCGCCGGCGGCAAGCGGCTGCCGGCGGCCGACTTCCTGCGCGGCTGGCCGGCGCTGCGGCCCGGCGCCGTGCTCGACGCGCCCCCGGCGCCCGCGCCGGCGCCCTGATGCGCGCGCGACTCCAGGCCCTGTCCCGCGCGCCGGCCCGGCTCGCGGGCTGGCGGCCGCCGCACTGGCGCGAGCCCGCCTTCCGGCAGGGCGTGCGCGACATGCTGCCGCAGGCGCCCGGCATCGCGGCCTGGGGGCTGATGATGGGCGTCACCATGGTCGCGGCGGGCCTGAGCCCGGTCGAATCGCTGGCGATGACGCTGCTGGTCTTCGCCGGCAGCTCGCAGATGGCGGCGACGCCGCTGATGGTGGCCGGCGCGCCGGCCTGGCTGATCCTGGCCACGGCCTTCTGCGTCAACATGCGTTTCGTGGTCTTCAGCCTGCACATGCGGCCCTACCTGCTGCACCTGCCGGCGCGCCGTCGCCTGCTGTGCGGCTACCTGCTCGCCGATGCGAGCTACGTGCTCTTCATCCGCCGCCATCCGGTGCCCGCCGCCACCGACGCCGGCCGCCGGGCCGAGCAGGCCCACCTGGCGGGCGCGGCCTGGGTCACCTGGATCTCGTGGATGGTGCCGAGCGTGGCCGGACTGCTGGCGGCCGAGGCGGTGCCGCAGCAGTGGGGGCTGCAGTTCGCCGGCATCCTGAGCCTGCTCGGCATCCTGTGCTCGCTGGCGGCCGACCGGCTGCGGCTGCTGGCCGCGCTGGCGGCGGCGGCGGTGTCGGTCGCGGCGTACTTCGCGCCGTTCCGGCTCAACATCATGCTGGCCATCGCTGCGGCGGTGGCGGTCGGCCTGGCGCTGGAGCCCCGTGCGCCGGACCGCGCCGGAACGCCCGCGCCATGACGCCCCCGGCGCTCCTGCCCGCGGGCGAGACCGATGCCTGGACCCTGGCGGTGATCGCCGGCCTGACGGCGGTGACGGTGGTCTCGCGCGGCTTCTTCCTGCTGTCGCGGCGCGCGCTGCGGCTGCCGCGCTGGGCCGAGCGCGGGCTGCGGTACGCGCCCGGCGCGGCGCTGGCGGCGGTGATCGCGCCGGAGATCGTCACCGTGCAGGGCCAGTTCCTGGGCGCCGGCTGGCAGGACGCGCGGCTGTTCGCCGCCGCCGCCGGCATCGCCTGCCACCTCTGGCGGCGCAGCGTGCTCTGGACCATCGGCGGCGGCATGGCGGTGTACCTGCCGCTGCATCTGGGCTGGGGCTGGTAGGTCGCGG
>JAKOND010000022.1 GCA_022702125.1 Burkholderiaceae bacterium | reverse complement strand
GGCTTGGTGCCCTTGTTCCTGAACAGTGGATTGGTGGCGTGCAGATCGAAGTAGCGCCCTACATCGACCGCTGCGCCCGGTGACGTCCCGGGCTGCGCCGCTTCCGCAGCCCTGGCGGGCTGGGGCGCGGCCGCTGCCTTGCCCGGTTTCGCCGGTCGTGCCGCGGGCTGGCATGCCGTCGCCGCGGGCGGCGGTGGCGACGCCAGGCGCGCCACTTCCCGTTGCACCGAGGACCATGCCACGTCGATGCCCTCGGCGGCCAAGGCCTGGCGAATCGCCCGGATGCTGTAGCCCTCAATCCGCAGACGCGCGATTTCACTGACAAGCCCACGCAGCTTCCTTCGAGCGTGTCCTGGTGGTTCGGTCGGTTTGAGCCTCATGCGTGGATTTTATCCATCAGGCCGCCCGATCAATACCCGATCATTACTCGTTCAGAAATCAGTAAATATTCTCTAAGAATTCATTAAGTAATCGAAAAGTACCCGTTAAATATCCGCTCGTAACCCGGAAAAATGACTGCGGACAGACAGAATTTGAGAATACCAACGAAGAAAAGACATTGCAGGATAGGCTATCGCCGTTAATCGTGGGTACACTCACATAATGCTCAAGACATCGACCACCCTCCCATCGCGAGCAGCCGGCCAAATCAAGATCGACTTGGGCTTGGAGATGAAACGCGCATGGATGCAGTGGTGCGCCGACCGCGGTTTGGTCCCGAACAAAGCGCTGCGCGCCCTGGTCGAACAAGCCTTGTCCGAAGGCGCAGAGCCATCAGCAATCCGCATCCCCAAAGCGGTGTGCGTGACCGTGACCCAGCACCCCGACCGCGGCCCCAAGGTCGGCCGCGAGGTGCAATTCACCCCCTCAGAGGACGCCGCGATCGAAGCGGCAGCCCAGGCCCAGGGCTTCGGCTTCCAGGAATGGGTCATCGCCGCGGTGCGCGCCGCGCTGACGAAGTCCCCCAGCTATGGCCAAGCCGAGATCGAAGCCCTCACTCAGAGCAATGCCCACATGGCGCAGATCGCTGTCGACCTCGCCGCGCTGCGTCGCCAGGAGGGCGAGACGGATATCGCCGAGGCACTGGCCCGCGTGGAGGGCGACGTCCGGCAGCATGTCGAGAAGGTCAGCGCCGCGATGGCGCAGGGAGCACGGCGGTGGCAACTGAGAGTCTGAAATTCGCCCGCGCATGGGATGACGACTTCCGCGGCTGGACGGAATCCCTGCAGCTCGGCCGCAAAGTCAAGAAGCCGGCCCGCAGTGCGCGCAAGCCCTCGACCTGGACCGGATCGCCCGTCGGCGCCCGGGAGCCGGAGGACTATCCCGGCAAGGGCAGCAAGGCCGACGTCCGCGCCCGACTGCGAGCCATCGTCCGCCAGGGCCGGCAGGTGATGGTCAAAATCACGCCTGGCAAGAACCAGACGATGCGATCCGTGCGCAAGCACCTGAACTACATCGGCCAGGATGGCCAGGGCGTGGTCTACGACCAGGACGGGCATGCCCACCGCGGCGAGGACGAAGTCAACGACCTGGCCTGGAAATGGCAGCACGTCGGGCCGACCATGCCTGAGGAAGCCAACACGCGGCTGGCTTTCAACATCATGTTCTCCATGCCCGAGGGCACGGACGAGCGGGCGCTCTTCGCGGCGGTCCAGGCCACGGCCGCCATCGAGTTCGCTGGCCACCAATGGGCCATGGGCCAGCACTTCGACCGGCCGCATGTGCACTGCCACATCTCGGTCAAGGCCGAGGGCATGGATGGCGTGCGCCTGAACCCGCGCAAGGCCGATCTGCAGCGCTGGCGGGAACGCTTCGCGCACGAGCTGCGCAAGCGCGGCGTCGAGGCCGAAGCCACGCGGCGCGCCTCGCGCATGCACCAGCAGCGCATGAACAAGCCTTGGGCGGTCACGCGCCTGGAAACACGCGGCCTGTCCACCAACCCGGCGCCGGCGCAGGCCGACCGCAAGCGCGTGCACCGGTGGAGAGACACGGAAATGCAAGCGGCCAGCTCCTACGAACGGATCATCGATGCGCTCCAACGCTCCAGCGATGTCGCCGACCGTGTATTGGCGAGAGAACTTGCGGAAAGCTTGGTGGGCCGGCAGGCCCGCACCACGGTCCGTCATGACAACCGAATCCGGCCTGATCTGGACAGGAGCTGATTATGAGCATCGACGCAGCGATGGGCGAGGGCGCGATCGGCAGGGACCAAGCCGACTTGCTCAGGGAACGGATTGAGGCGCAGGAGTTCCAGCTTCGGTCGACGCATTCGCTGAAGTTCAGCAAGGAGTTCGTGGCTTTCTTCGTGGGCCGCAGAAAGCGCATCCGCATCAACGCAATGAATGAGGAGCGGGGCGTCACCCGGTGGCGTACCGTGCAACAGATCACGGCCAAGATCCTGACCGTGATTCAGTCCACCAGCTGGAGTAGCCATCCGGCCGACCACCGTACCTACCAACCGAGAGAGCGATAACCATGAACGAGACCCGTATCTTGACCATGGACATGGCGGGCCGTGCCGTCGAGCACGAGCGCAACAGCCCTTTCCTCGTCTTCCGCCTGAGCTGGGTGGCCTATGTGCGCGAGACCTGGGCGTTCCTGGTCCGGCTGCTGCTGTGCATCGTCGGGGCCTTCCTGCTTTCGACTGCTCTGGACCGTTTCGGCCACTTGCACACCGAGACTTGGCTGCCCGTCGCAGGCCCGGTGGTCGCGATTCTGTGGACCGTCTACTCGGTGATGTACACCAAATCGGTGCGGCTCTTCACCGACGAGAACGGGGTCTGGATGGGTTCTGGGGTTTTCCCGTGGGAAAAGGGCATCACGGGGGTGCAATGGCGCGACCTGGGGCAGGCGGGGTATTCGCAGAGCATGGTGAGCTGGGCACTGCGCAGCTATAACGTGGAGATCTCGCACCGCTTCACCGTCGGTACCGAGCTGCGCGTGCGCCATGTGCATCGGGGCAACTTGGCCGTGGAGCATATCAACGCGATCATGTCGCAGCTGCAGGGACGCATTTTCCAGCGTTAATAATGCTCTCATTTTATGTTTAAAATAAATTAGAACTTGCCTGAAACTTCCTAAGTTAGTTACGTCACTTTAAAAGAAATAATAGAATATTAAGTGCTAAATGAATAACGGAGCAATACTTCAATAATCGATCATCGCTCTAAACGACAATAGACAGCTATCGTTTCCCGAACTGGATATCGGAAATTTAGAAATCGAATGGCGAGGAGGGCGCAGTCAGCACGTATCGAAAAGGAGTGACCGGGCAATGTAAGAAATGCATGCACCACATGCAGGTGTTCTCGGAGTTCGCGCGCCTTGGATCCTAGGACACGCGGTTGCTTGAAGAGAGCACGGTTCTGCGGTTTCGCCATATGCTGGAGAAGCACAAGCTGGCTGTGCAGATTCTGCACATTGTAAACAAATTGTTGAGCGCCAAAGGCGTGATGCCTTTGAGCGGCACGGTAGCAGAAGCCTCCTTGATCGCAGCGCCCAGTTTGGCTAAGGACGACAACGGCGGGCGCGACCCGGGGAGGAAGCAAAGCCGCAAAGAACAACGGTGGCACTTCGGCCTGAAGTGCCATATTGGAGTCGACGCTGACTCGGGCCTAGTGCATACGGTGCGCGACACCAGCGGTGCCGTCAGCGACGTGATCAAAGCCAACAGCTTGGTGCGGATCAGCGACCAGGAAGTCTGTGCCGACGCCGACTAAACAAGGCGTGGGCCAACGGCATGAGTCGGTCGCGACGTAAACGGGAACATCGCTATGCGGCTGTGCAAACGCCATCAGCTTGACCCGATCAAACAGATTGAGGGTCTGGACAAGCAACTCAAGCGAATAAAGGCTGGTATCCGGGCGCAGGTCAACTACCCGTTGCTCGTCCTCAGGCGCAAGTTGGGGCATGATGAGGCCCGCTGTCAGGGGCTGGCCAAGGACACAATGCAGTTGTACTGGGCAGTTGAAATTTCAGCTACTTTTACGGTGTTATCAGACTGAAAACCATCCATAAAGCTCCTGTCTTATAAGTTATTAATATTTAATACGATATATCTTATGTAAAGCTATTGCTTTTGTGTAGCGAGATCGCTCTTGTCAGCTGCCTACGCACCGCGCTGGGCAGCGCAGCACCGGCCCAACCGGCACCTTCTCCACCACCGCCAGGCCTTCGACCCGTACGCCAGCGACGAGGACTTCCTGCTCCTACCTAGAAGCCGCCGGCGCCATCTCGGACGCCCGCGACAGCCTGGCCTGGCCTGGTCATCATGAAGTCCTCAAGTGCCTTGAAGGCCGTCTGAAAACGAGTCCGTGCCCTACCAGCGAGCCTGATGCGGCATGCCTTTCCCATGCGCTCAAAACAATCCATTCTTGTTCGATCGTTCGGTGCCAACGACAGCAGGCGTTGATTCATGCTTGAAAATGGGGAAATACCACAAAAAGTAAAATGGCATTTCATCGCGTCTGGTAAGCGAATTCATTGCTTTTCCATAACTATTCCAGCTCCCATCTATTCCGTCATGCCGCAATCCGCTACTTTCGCTCCGTCAGAATCCACAGGTGGACCGGCCGCATCAATGATGCGCAGTGAAGGTCAATGGCCGCCCGGCGGAGGAGAATGCGGTGCATTGATCCGCAGCCGCGACTGGTCCCACACGCCTTTCCGCAGCATCGAATCTTGGTCGCCCACCCTGCGCTCGACCATCTCCAACATCGTGAACTCGCCGGTGCCCAAAGTGCTGATGTGGGGACCGGAGCATGTGATGCTCTATAACGATGGTTACCGGGCGATCGCCGGCCAGCACCATCCAGCGGCGCTCGGTGCGTCTACCGCCGCCATCTGGCCCGAGATCTGGGACTGGAATCGCGGCATCCTGGAACGCGGTCTGCGAGGCGAGATCATCTGCTACCGCGACCAAGCGATGACTTTGATGCGCGAGAATCTCCCGCAGCACCATGTGTTCGACCTGTTCTACACGCCGGTCTACGATACAGACGACCATGTGGCGGGCGTGATGTGCACCGTGCTTGATGTAACCGAACGTGCTCGTCAAGAGGAGGCATTGAGGATCAGCAATCGGCGTTTCCGCACGGCCATGGACGCGGTGCACGGCGTGCTTTGGACTAACAGCGCCGATGGCCGTATGACCGGCGAGCAGCCTGGATGGGCCGCGCTGACCGGCCAGTCCCAGATGGAATACGAAGGCTATGGCTGGGCATCGGCAGTGCACCCCGATGATGCGCAGGATGCGATCGCAACATGGAACACCGCTGTGCAGGAAAACACCATGTTCGTCCACGAGCACCGGGTGCGGCGCAGCGACGGCGCGTGGCGCAGTTTCGCCGTGCGCGGGTTGCCCATCCTGAGCGCGGACGGCCGGATCGAGGAATGGGTCGGCGTGCACACCGACATCACTGACCAGCGCGCCGCCGAAAGAGAACTGCAGGCGCACACGGCTATGCTTGCCTCGCAAGTGCGCCACCGCGAGCGCGCGGAAGAGCAGTTGCGCATCCTCAACGAGAACCTCGAGGCCCGGGTGATCGCCGAGATCGGCGAGCGCCGCCAGGCCGAGGCCAAGCTGGCGCAGGCGCAGAAGCTGGAATCGGTCGGTAAGCTGACCGGCGGCGTGGCGCATGACTTCAACAATCTGCTGCAGGTCGTTTCCGGCAGCCTCCAGCTGCTGTCCAAGGACATCGCCGGTAATGAGCGGGCGGAGCGCTTGGTGGCCAATGCCATGGCGGGCGTTTCGCGGGGTGCCAAGCTGGCGGCGCAGTTACTGGCCTTTGGGCGCCGCCAGGCGCTGGAGCCGCGGGTGGTCAATGCCACCCGCATGGTGCAGGGTATGGACGACATGCTGCGCCGCGCACTCGGCGGTGCAGTGGAGATCGAGACGGTGCTCGGCGGCGGTCTCTGGAATACTTTTGTCCACCCGACGCAGATCGAGAACGCGTTGCTCAACCTGGCAATCAATGCGCGGGATGCGATGAACGGCTCGGGCAAGTTGACTGTCGAGTTGGCGAATATCCACCTCGATGAGGAGTACGCCCGGCAGCACGACGAGGTGACGGCAGGCCAGTACGTGATGCTGGCCGTTTCCGACACCGGCACGGGCATGACGCCCGAGGTAATGGCGCGGGTCTTCGAACCCTTCTTCTCGACCAAGGCCGAAGGCAAGGGTTCGGGCCTGGGACTGTCGATGGTCTACGGCTTCGTCAAGCAGTCCAACGGACATATCAAGATCTACTCGGAAATCGGCCACGGCACCACCGTCAAGCTGTTCCTGCCGCGCGCGATGCAGTCCGAGGACATGCCGGTGCGGCTGGACACCGGAACGGTGGTGGGCGGCAGCGAAGTGGTCCTGGTGGTCGAAGACGACACGGAGGTGCGCGAGGTCGTCGTCGCCATGCTCTCGGACCTGGGCTACCGGGTGCTGCAGGCCTCGGATGCGGCCAAGGGCCTGGCGGTCGTGGAGAGCGGCATCCCGGTGGACCTGCTGTTCACCGATGTGGTGATGCCGGGCACGCTCAAAAGCCCCGAAATGGCACGTCAGGCGCGACAGCGCATTCCTGACTTGGCGGTGCTTTTCACATCAGGCTATACCGAAAACTCGATTGTGCATGGCGGTCGGCTTGATGCGGGTGTGGAACTGCTCTCAAAACCTTATTCAAGAGAAGCTCTCGCCCGCAAGGTGCGACATGTGTTGGCGAATAGGGCTCAGCACAAAATGTCCCTGCCGGGTGCTGTCACCTCACGTTCTGGGCCGTCCGCACCAGCACCCGCGAAGCCGTCACCTTCCCAAGCCATTGTTCTGCTAGTGGAGGATGATTCGCTGATCCGTATGGCTTCCGCCGCCATGCTGTCTGACGCAGGGTTTACCGTCATAGAGGCTGGCAGTGCTGAAGAAGCCAGCCAACAGGCCCTTCGCCATCACCCGGCGGTCGTGGTGACCGACATCAATCTCCCAGGCGCATCGGGCACTGAACTGGCCGCCATGCTGCGGAGTCGCGTGCACGATCTACCGATGGTTTTTGCGAGCGGCGACGCCTCTCCCCTGCCCCGTGGCGAACTGAGCGGCAGTGTGATCCTGCACAAGCCATATGGAGCGACAGCACTGGTAGACGCAGTTCATTCAGCACTTGCGTCGACTCAGCTGAAATTCGAGCAGGGTTGACCGTGACCGGGATGCAAGAAGCTGTTTCCAGCTGAGCATTTTTTCGACCTCAACGTTATCAGCTACGGCCGTAGAAAGATCTGCGTTCCATGATCCGCCTCGCCTCTGTCCGCCCAGGCCATCCCAGTGCGGTGGTCCTGAACAGTCGTATTTGGTAGTCGACCCGCGAGAGCGTCCCGCGCAGCGGATGCGACGGCTACAAGCGCGAGCGCGGCAGCAAGGTGCATATGAGAACCACCGATGGTTGTCGCTCATGGTGCGGAAGCGGTTGACGAGGCGCAGGGTCGTCTCGCCTTCGGCTTGAGGCTGAACTTCACCGAGCCCTTTCGCCCGGTCCTCCGGATGCTTCATCCATTCGGATGTGCGACCGACCAGTCTTGGCTGGGGGGCTGTTGCGTTAACTTATTCGAGGCCGAACTTCCCCTGACCCTGGACGGAGTGATGGCACATGCACACCTCCGCGGTGTGCCCAGCCGGGTGAACCGATTCAGAATCGATGCCCGGACCTGCAGTTCCTTAATATGCCGATCACAGTCCCGCGCCATCAACCGCTCTCCCAAGCGCTTGATGCATCCTGTCTTCGTCTCGACCAGACTGCGCCGGTGGTAGCCGCTCCGCTTCTTCCAGATCGCGCGGCCGTGCATCAGGGACTTTCCGGTCGAGCCAGGCGAGATTGAGAGACTCTCAGCCCGTCCGGTGGCCTGGCGCAAACCCAAGCCGAACATACAGGGGAGCGTCAGGCAGAACGGGATCGCCGCCTCGCTGAACACCGCAGGTCTGCCGGCTCGCCCGGGAGCACCCATCTGCCATGGGAGATCCGGATCCAGCCAGACCATCAAGGAGCCGCAGCGCTTCACCGCGGCGTTGTACTCGGCCCCGTTCGTCGTGCGGACCTTCACTCTCTGGCGATTGCCCATGCCACGAGGCACTCAAGTTCAGCCTTGGTGAGGGCGACCGGCGGCGGGCCATGCAACAACGCTCCCCGTACCCTGAATGTCTTTATTTTTTCGCCATGACTCAGGCGCCGCGTGCCAGATGCCGCATCATCTTCGCGAACGAACATACATGCCTGCTGAGCCAGGCCTCGTGCAACCGCTGGGGTAGCCGCACGTCCTGCTCAAAGCGCCGGATGCAGGTCACGCACCTTGCTGACGCTCTCCAGCAGCGATGCGGCATGCAGGATGGTCGACTCCTCCATCCAGCTGCCGACCAGCTGCACGTTGATCGGCATGCCTGCGTCGCTCGTCCCGAAGCGCATCGAAATGCCCGGCAGACCCGTCACGTTCAGCGGGACGGTAGCCCCCTG
>JAKOND010000008.1 GCA_022702125.1 Burkholderiaceae bacterium | reverse complement strand
TCGGCTTCCAGCTCTACAACGAGATGCTCAACGAGGCGGTCAAGGAGCTCAAGGCCGGCCGCGAGCCGGACCTGCTGGCGCCGCTGGCCGCCACCACCGAGATCAACCTCCACGCCCCCGCCCTGCTGCCCGACGACTACTGCGGCGACGTGCACCTGCGGCTGTCCTTCTACAAGAAGCTGGCCACCGCCAAATCCAACGACCAGATCGACGGCCTGCTGGAGGAAATCGTGGACCGCTTCGGCAAGCTGCCGCCGCAGGCCCAGACGCTGATCGACGTGCACCGGCTGCGGGTGCTGGCCAAGCCCTACGGCGTGGCCAAGGTGGACGCGGCCCCCGGCGTGATCAACATCACCTTCCGGCCGAACCCGCCGATCGACCCGATGCGCATCATCGACCTGATCCAGAAGAACCGGCACATCAAGCTCGCCGGCAACGAGAAGCTGCGCATCGAGCGCGAACTCAAGGAGCCGAAGGACCGGGCGCAGATGGTGCGCGACGTGCTGCGCTCGCTCGGCCAGCCGAAGGTCGAGGCGGCCCTGGCCTGAGGCCTTCCCGGCCGGGACGGCCGCGCCGGCACGGGCCGGTATTTTCATCCATGAAATACCCGCCCTGCCCGCATCCCGCCTTGGCTGCCAGCTCCCGAAACGATAGCAGACCGACCGATCTCTCCCTCCACCGTACCCACGACGCCTTCCGCATGACCCCGCCCCACGCTTCCGCCCCGCCCGCCCCGTCCGCTCCCGGCCTCGTGCTGCAGCGCATCGACTCGCCGCTGCGCCTGGCCGACTTCCGGCTGATCGCCTTCGACATGGACTCGACGCTGATCACCATCGAGTGCATCGACGAGATCGCCGACGCGGTGGGCAGGAAGGCCGAGGTCGCCGCGATCACCGAGGCCACGATGCGCGGCGAGATCGCCGACTTCAAGGAGAGCCTGCGCCGCCGGGTGGCGCTGCTCCAGGGCGTGCCGGTGGCCTCGCTGCAGCGGGTCTACGACGAGCGGCTGCGCCTGTCGCCGGGCGCGGAGGAGCTGGTCGCGGCCTGCAAGGCGGCGGGGCTCAAGGTGCTGCTGGTCTCGGGCGGCTTCACCTTCTTCGCCGACCGGGTGCGCGACCGGCTCGGCATCGACTTCGCGCGGTCCAACCTGCTGGAGGAGCGCGACGGCGTGCTGACCGGCCGGGTGGCGGCGCAGAGCTGGGGCGACATCTGCGACGGCGCCGAGAAGCGCCGCACGCTGCTGGAGGTGGCCTCGCTGCTGGGCATCGACCCGCGGCGCACGATCGCGGTGGGCGACGGCGCCAACGACCTGCCGATGATGGGCGCGGCCGGCCTGTCGGTCGCCTTCCATGCCAAGCCGCGCGTCCGCGCCGAGGCGCAGGTGGCGATCGACGAGGGCGGCCTCGACCGGCTGCTGGAAGTGCTGCGCTGAGGCGGGCTCCGGCGAGCGGCCGGTCGCCGATGCGCCAGCCGGCCGGCCGTCCCGTTCCTCAGGCCGCCCGCAGCGCCCGGCCCAGGCGGGCGGTGCCTTCGGCGATCTTCTCGACGTCGGCGGTGGCGAAGCTCAGCCGCAGCGTGGCGACGTCCGGATCGGTCGCGAAGAACGGCGCGCCCGGCACGAAGGCCACCTTCTCCTCGATGGCGCGGCGGTTGAAGGCGCCGGCGTCGGACGGTCCGCCGTTCGCGCCGGTCAGCCGCGCCCAGAAGAACAGGCCGCCCTGCGGCTGCGTGAAGGCCACCGCGTCGCCGAGTTCGCGCTTCAGCCCTTCGCCCATGGCACGGGCGCGCCCGGCATAGACGCCGCGCACGAAATCCAGCGTGCCCGGCATGCGTCCGGCCTTCAGGTATTCGGCCGCCGTCGCCTGCGCGAAGGTGCTGGTGTTGGCGTCGCTGAACTGCTTGCACATCGCGGCCCGCGCCAGCAGCGCCGGCGGCGCGATCATCCAGCCCAGCCGCAGGCCCGGCGCCAGCACCTTGCTCAGGGAGCCCAGGTGCACCAGCCAGTCGCGGCTGCCGGGCACCCGGTCGGACAGGGCCAGCAGCGAGGGCGGCGGCGCCTCGCCGAAGTAGAGGTCGCCGTACGGGTCGTCCTCGACGATCACCACCCGGTGCTTCACCGCCAGCTCCAGCACCTTCAGGCGCCGCTCCAGCGGCAGCAGCGCGCCGCTCGGGTTGCCGAAGGTCGGGATCAGGTAGACCAGCTTCGGGCGGTGCTCGGCGATCAGCGCCTCCAGCCGGTCGGTATCCACGCCCTGCGCATCGATCGGCGCGCCGACCAGGTTGCCGCCGTACAGGCGGAAGCACTGGATGGTGGCGAGGAAGGTCGGCGCCTCCACGATCACCTTGTCGCCGGGCGAGATCAGCGTCTTGCCCACCAAATCGAGCGCCTGCTGGCTGCCGGTGGTGACGATCAGCTCTTCCGGCGCGACCGGCGCGCCCTTGGCCTGCATGAACCGCGCCAGTTCCTCGCGCAGCGCCGGGAAGCCTTCGGTGGCGCCGTACTGCAGCGCCGGGCCGGCATGGTCGGTCAGGGCGCGCGCGGCCGCCTCCTTGATGCCGTCCACGTCGAACATCGCGCTGTCCGGGAAGCCGCCGGCGAAGCTGACGATGCCGGGCGTGCCCAGCAGCTTGAACAGATCGCGGATGGCGGAGGTTTCAATGGCGTCGAGGCGGCTGGCGAATTGCATGGCGGTAGGCGTTGGAAAAAGGCGCGGAGGCGCCGGACGGACGGGAAAGCCTATTCTCCTACGCCGTCAGGAAGTGCCCTGCGCGCGCTCGCCGTCCGCCGTGCGCTCGTTCGCCGCCTGCCCGCCCGTCTCGCCGATGCCGTACTTGCGCATCTTCTCCCAAAGGGTCTTGCGGCTGATGCCGAGATGGCTGGCGGCCTCCTGGCGCCGCCAGTCGTGGGCGTCCAGCGCCTCGACGATGCGCTGGCGCTCCTCGGTGCCCAGGCGCACCCGCCGGCCGGGGGCGGGCATCACCGGGCCCGCGGGCAGCGCCCCCAGCGCCGCGTCGGGCGCGGGTCCGGACATGGACTCGGACAGCGCCAGCACGTTCTCGATCATCGTCTGGTGCCAGTGGCCCATCTGGCGGGTGATCACCCCGATGCGCTCGGCCAGGTTGCGCAGCTGCCGGATGTTGCCGGGGAACTGCATGATCGCCACCCGGTCCAGCAGCCAGGCCGGGGGGTCGAGCAGGTAGTCCTCGGTCGCCGGCGGCTGCTGCAGCACGCGGACCAGCACCGAGCGGAAGATGGCCAGCCGCTCCTCGACGCCCCGCTCGTGCAGGCTGGGGACATGGAGCTCGATCACCGCGATGCGGTAGTAGAGATCGGCCCGGAAGGTGCCCTGGCGCACCATGTCCACCAGGTTGCGGTTGGTCGCCGCGACCAGCCGGAAATCGGTGTTCAGCGGGGTCTCGGAGCCGACCCGGGTGACCACGCCGTCTTCCAGCACCCGCAGCAGGCGCACCTGCTGGTAGAGCGGCAGCTCGCCGACCTCGTCGAGGAACAGGGTTCCTTCCTGGGCGCGCTCGAAGAAGCCCTTGTGCGCCTGGACCGCGCCGGTGAAGGCGCCGCGGCTGTGGCCGAAGAACAGCGATTCGAACAGGCCGTCGGGCACCGCCCCGCAGTTGACCGGCACGAACGGGCCCCGCCCGTAGCGCGAGTGCCCCTGGTGGATGAGCGCCGCCATGTGCTCCTTGCCGACGCCGGTCTCCCCCTCGATGAGCACCGGGTGATCGCAATCCGCGAATGCCTCGACCTGGCGCAGCAGGTTGCGCATCAGCAGGGACTGGTAGACCAATTCACTCTTCCCGAATGGGCGACTCATAGGTATTCCAGGTCCGTTGAGAAACTAGTCTTGATGCCAATGGATGAGCATGTACGCCATGGTTACGTTACTTGCTGGAATGTGAAGATGCTACGTAGAGTTTTTCGTAACAAAAGTTAAACAACTCCTGAAGTGAAAAATAACATGACATCTTTTATCGTTTTTTAAGAGATTTTAGGTGCTTTTGTTGTTTTTCTGAATAAATCATTGTGCGCTTTTGGCTGGTATACGACTTGCGATGTAATTTTTTTAACACGAAGGGTTACATCATCATGGCCTACCAGACTCGCACCGCCGGCATTCCCACCCGCTGCCTTGCCCCATTGGCGTTGGCGGCCGTGCTGGCCATCTCAGGATGCTCTTCTCGCGGCAGTGTGGCAATGGATAGCGGCGGAACGTCCGGGACATCCAATACCACCGCAGGCATGGCTCGGGAATCTTCCATCGGCGCCAACCAGATGAATTCGACCATAGGCGCAACCGCCCCCGGCGTCGATGCCACGAAAGGCAACGAAATGACGGCCGTCGCCGATGGCATCACGACCGGCAGCGGCGGCATCAGCGCCGGCGGTAGCGGCGGTAGCGGCGGTGGCGTTGCCGCTGGTGGCAGCGGTGGCGTCACCGTCGGCGGCGGTGGCGTTGCCGTCGGCGGCGGCGGCACGGGCACCGTCGGCATTCCGGGCACGGGCGGCGGGACGTCCGGAACCGGCGGCGGCACGTCCCTGCCCCAGGCCAGCGCCCTGGCCATCATCAACAACATCACCGGCAAGACCAGCACGGTCGTGACCGAAGCCGGCGGGCTGGTCAGCGCGATCGGCAGCAACGTGGCGGCCTCGAACCTGGGCGGCGGACTGGTCGGCAGCACGGCCGTGGGCGGCGTGCTGCAGAACGCCGGCGCCGCCGTGGCCACGGCCGGCCAGGGCATCGCCGCGGGCCTGGGCCAGCTCGGCACCAACGCCGACCCGGTCGGCACCACGCTGGCCAGCCTGGACCCGACGGTGCAGAAGCTCGGCGCCGCGGTCTCCAGCCTCGGCGATACGGTCGGCTCGGTCGGCCAGGGCACGCCCCTGGTCGGCAACCTGACCACCGCGCTGGGCGATGCGGTCGACCAGAAGGGCCTGCTGGTGCGCGCGCTCGGCAGCGGCGTGGGCGATGTGGTCGGCAGCAGCGGCGTGCAGCAGCTCACGGCGGGCATCGGCAATGCCGCGACGCCGCTGGCATCCACGCTGGTGGGCACCACCCAGGCGATCGGCGGCGTGACCGGCGCGGGCGCACCGGTCAGCGGCCTGCTGACGCAGGCGGGCTCCGCCATCCAGCAGGTCGGCACCCCGCTCGGGGCGACCACCGCGCCGGGCGGCATCCAGGCAGGCGCGCTGGTGGGCTCGGTCGGCACGCTGGTGGGAAGCGCCGGCGGACTGCTGTCCGCACCGGGCTCCACGGCCGCGACCGGCATCGGCGGCCTGCTGGGCGGCACCGGCGGAGCCGGCAACCTGCTGACCCAGGTCGGCGGCGCGGTGCAGCAGGTGGGCACCTCGGTGGCATCGGCCGCGCCGGCCGCGGCACCGGCGGGCGGCCTGGTGGCCTCCGTCGGCAGCACGGTGGCGGGCCTGGGCGGCGTCGGCACGCCGGCGGCGGGCATCGGCGGGCTGCTGGGCGGCACCGGCGGAGCCGGCAACCTGCTGACCCAGGTCGGCGGCGCGGTGCAGCAGGCGGGCACCTCGGTGGCATCGGCCGCGCCGGCCGCGGCACCGGCGGGCGGCCTGGTGGCCGCCGTCGGCAGCACGGTGGCGTCGCTCGGCGGCGCCGGCGGCACGTCGGGCAACGCGCCGGCGGCCTCGGTCGGCGGCGTGCTGAACGCCGCCGTGGGCACGGTGGGCGGCGTCGTGGCCGGCGCGGGCGTCTCGACACCGGTCGCCTCGGCCGGCGCGGGCGTGGGCGTCGGCGTCGGCGGCGCGGTCGCTTCGACCGGCGGCATCGTGGGTGGCCTGCTCGGCGGGCTGGGCGGTCGCCGGTGAGCCACCGCGACACCCTGACGCATCGACCGGCCGGGCGACTCCGGCCGGCCCTCGCCGTCGCGGGCCTGGCCTGGCTGGCGGCGGCGGCGCTGCCGGCACAGGCCCAGCAGGCCCCGGCGCAGGGCGGCAACCCGCTGGCCACGCTGCCCGACGCGCCGGGCCGGCAGCCGGCCGCGGTGGAGCCGGACCTGCGCCTGCAGGTCACGCCGGCCCCGGCGGCGGCGGCCGACCTGCTGGCGCGGCAGGTGGTGCCGCGGCGCTTCGACATCACCGGCGTGCGCTCGGTGCCGTTCGACGAGGTGGCCCGGATCTTCATCCCCCTGTCGGGCCAGCCGGTGACCGTGGGACGCATCGTCGAGGTGGGCCGCGCGGTCACCGCCCTCTACCAGCAGCGCGGCTACGCGCTGTCCTTCGCCTTCGTGCCGCCGCAGGAATTCCGGGACGGCGCCGTGCAGGTGGTGGTGGTCGAGGGCCACATCCGCGCCGTCGCCATCGACGGCGACGCCGGCCCGGCCGAAGCGCGGCTGCGCGCCCTGGCCGAGGAACTCGTGCGCGACAAGCCGCTGCGCACCGCGACCTTCGACCGCTACACCCAGCTCATGTCGCGCCTGCCCGGCGTGACGGTCGGCGCGCAGGCGCCGCAGCCCACCACCACCGACGGCGGCACCGACCTCAAGCTGACGGTGCGCCGCAAGCCCTACAACGTCTCGCTCGGCGCCGACCTGCGCCAGCCCACGCCGCGCGGCGTGCTCTCGGGCCAGTGGAACGACCCGATCCCCTTCCTGCCCGGCGGCCAGCTCAGCGCCTCCGCGCTGCTAGGCGACTTCCGCAAGGACCGCTTCGCCAACGTCGGCTACACCCAGATGGTGGGCACCGAGGGCCTGACGCTGCGGGCCGCCCTGTCGCACTACCGGGGCCGGCCCGACGTGGGCGCCCTGAGCCCGCTGCTGACGCGCGAGGTGACCAACCGCCGGCTGGACCTCGGGGCCTCCTACCCGCTGCTGCTGGACCGCAACCACGCGCTGACCGTGAGCGGCGGTTTCTACGCCACCGACAACGAGGACGAGTACCGCAACCGCTTCAGCGCCGCCGCGCTGACCGAGGACGTCCGGGTGCGCGCGCTGACCGCGCAGGCGGCCTACGTCTCGGCCCAGCCGACGCGCAGCCGCACCGCCACGGCGAGCTTCTCGCAGGGCATCGACGGCCTGGGCGCCTCGGCCGAGAACCGCATCAACTTCGCCGGCACCGCGGCCCCCAACCCGGCCCGGCTCGATTTCAGCCGCGTCGCCTTCGACGTCGCGCAGCGCGACCGCTACACCGGCCGCTGGGGCACCGCGCTGTCGGCGGGCGGGCAGTACAGCCCGAACATCGTGCCGGTGACCGAGCGGGTGTCCTTCGGCGGCAGCCGCTTCGGACGCGGCTACGCGCCGGGCGAGATCGCGGGCGATTCGGGCCTGGGCGTGGGCGCCGAGGTCAACCGCGCCTTCCCGCTGGACGCGGGCCGCTGGCTGCAGCAGATCGAGCCCTACCTGCTGGTGGAGGCGGCCCGGGTCCACAGCCGGCTCGCGCCGGACCGCGACGCGCAACTGCGGTCGGTGGCGCTCGGCGTGCGCCTGAGCGACAACAAGCACTACGCGCTGGACCTGGCCGCGGCCAAGCCCACCGGCGATCCGTCGCCCAACAACCCGGAACGCCGCCCGCGGCTGAGCCTGCTGCTGAGCTACCAGTTCGACACGCCCTGAGGCCGCGCCGGACAGAGGGGCGCCCCCCATCCGCCCCGGCCGACCGGCTGCGAACGGATACCGGCGCCCGGGACGCGCGCGCCTACACTGCGCGCCATGAAAAAAGCCGACATCGCGCCGTTCTTCGCCACGCTGGCGGCCGCCAATCCCGCGCCCACGACCGAACTCGAATACACCACGCCCTTCGAGCTGCTGGCGGCGGTGCTGCTGTCGGCGCAGGCCACCGACGTGAGCGTGAACAAGGCGACCCGGCTGCTCTATCCCGTCGCGAACACGCCGCAGGCCATCGCGGACCTGGGCGTGGAACGGGTCGAGGGCTACATCCGCAACATCAACTTCCACCGCAACAAGGCGCGCTACCTGGTCGAGGCCTGCCGGCTGCTGGTCGAGCGCCACGGCGGCGAGGTGCCGCGCGACCGGGCCGCGCTGGAGGCATTGCCGGGCGTCGGCCGCAAGACCGCCAACGTGGTGCTCAACACCGCCTTCGGCGAGCTGACGCTGGCGGTGGACACGCACATCTTCCGGGTCTCGAACCGCACCGGCCTCGCGCCGGGGAAGAACCCGCTGGAGGTGGAACAGGCGCTGCTCAAGCGGGTGCCGGCCGGCTACCTGCAGCACGCCCACCACTGGCTGCTGCTGCACGGCCGCTACGTCTGCGTGGCGCGCACGCCCAAGTGCTGGGAGTGCAGCGTCGCGCCCTGGTGCGACTACCGGCCCAAGACCCCGGCGCCGGCGCGGAAGGTCGCGCGCGGCACCCGCAGCGCGGCGGAATGACGGCGCGCGGCGGACCGGACCCTACTGCTATCGATAGCATAGCTGCAGGCCAAGGCAGCATCCCGGCCCGCACCGGATAAGGCCGTCGAAAATCCGGGCACGGGACGCACGGGGCGCCCCGCACTTCCCGCGGCTCAGGACCCGTCGGTCGCCTGCACGCCCGACTCGCGGATCACCTTGCCCCACTTCACGATCTCCGCCTCCAGGTGGGTGCGCAGGCCGGCCGGGCTGACCTTGTCCATCGGCGCCACCTCGGAGCTGAGGTCGGCCAGGCGCTGGCGCACCGTCGGGTCCTGCAGGCCGGCGCGCAGCGCGGCGACCAGCTTGTCGACCACCGGCTGCGGCGTGCCCTTGGGCGCGTAGATGCCGTGCCACACCTTGACCTCGAAGCCCTTGAGGCCCTGCTCGTCGAGCGTCGGCACGTCGGGCAGGCTGGCCAGCCGCTTGGCGGTGGTCACGCCGAAGATCTTGGCGCGCTTGTCCTTGATGACCGGCACCGTCTGGGTGGTCTGGTCGCACAGCAGGTCGACCTGCCCGCCCATCAGGTCGGCCATCGCCGGGCCGGCGCCCCGGTACGGCACCTGGGTCGGCTTGATGCCGACCTGGTAGGCGAACAGCATCCCGCACAGCTGCGACACCGCGCCCAGGCCCGCGTGGGCCAGGGTCACCTTGTCGCCGTTGGCCTTCACGTAGGCTAGCAGTTCGGGGAAGGTCGTGGCGGGGAAGTCCTTGCGCGCCAGCAGCGTCATCGGCACGTCGAGCACCTGGCCGACGTACTCGAAGTCCTTGAGCGGGTCGAAGGACAGCTTCTTGTAGAGCGCCGGCGCGGTCGCCATGCCCATGTGGTGGATCAGGATGGTGTAGCCGTTGGGCGCGGCCTTGGCGACCCGCGCCGCGGCGATGGTGCCGCCCGCGCCCACCGTGTTCTCGACGATCACCGTCTGGCCGAGCGACTTGCCCATCGGCACCGCCAGCATCCGCGCCACCACGTCGGTCGGCCCGCCCGCCGAGTACGGCACCACCAGCGTGATCGCCCGGTCGGGCCAGGCGTCCTGGGCGTCGGCGGGCTGCCAGGCGCCGAGCGCCAGCAGGGCCGCCGCGGCCGTCGCGCCCACGGCGAAGGTTCTGCGGATCGGGGACTTCGGTCGAACGTTCATGTTGTCTTCCTTGCGATGAACAGGGTTTGCTGCTGCCACGACACGGCCCGCGCTGCATCGGCGGGGGTTCCGTGTCTCCTACCGGCACAGCCTGCCACCGCGGCAGGCTGCGCGTAAGTCCGGTTAACCCGCGGACCCCGGCGCGACGGGCGCCGATGCCGTGCGCGCCAGGATGCGTTCGGCCTGCCGCAGCACCGGCGCATCGACCATGCGGCCGTCGAGCCGCACCGCGCCGCCCTGGCTGGCGCGCATCGCCTCCACCACCCGCGCGGCCCAGGCGGAGGCCTCGGGCGACGGGGCGAAGGCGGCCTCCACCGGCGCGACCTGGCGCGGGTGGATGCACAGCTTGGCGCCGAAGCCGCCGCGCAGCGCGCGCCCGGCGTCCGACGCCAGCCGCCCGGCATCGTCGATCGCGGTGGTGACGCCGTCGACCGGCGGCGCCAGGCCGGCCCGGCGCGAGGCCGCCACCAGCGCCAGCCGCACCGGCGCCAGCTCCGCCTCGTCCGGCCCGCAGGCCAGGCCCAGGTCCTGCTGGAAGTCGAGGTGGCCGAACACCAGCCGGCAGACGCCGGGCGCGGCGGCCAGCGCGTCGGCGGCGTCCCAGCCGGCCAGCGACTCGATCAGCGGCAGCAGCGCGCAGTCCGGCCCCGCGCCGCGCGACAGCCGGGCCAGCGTCTCCGGGTCCTCGGCCTTGGCGAGCATCGCGCCGCCCAGCCCCGCGGCCGCCCACCGGGCCAATGCCGCTGCATCGTCGTCGTACCAGGGCGTGCCGACGGCGTTGAGGCGCACCAGCAGGCGGCCCCGCGCGGCGGCGTCGAAGCCGGCGAACACCGCGTCCAGCCCGCCCCGGGCCGCGTCCTTGGCGTCGGGGGCCACCGCGTCCTCCAGGTCCACCACCACCGCGCCGGCGCCGGAGGCCAGCGCCTTGGCGATGCGCTCGGGGCGGTCGGCCGGCACGAAGAGGAAGGTGCGGGCCCGGGCGATGGCGGATCGGGCGGCGGGGCCCGCGGGCGACGGCGGCACGGAGGCGGATGCGCCAGCGGCGGACGCATCGACCAGCGTCTCCACGACCGGCGCACCGGCCAGCGCCCAGACGCGCTCCAGCGCCCGCGCCGCCGCGTCCGCCGGCGTGCCGCCGTAGGCCGCCAGCCGCAGCGCCTTGTCGGTCACCTCGGCGCGGTCCAGCGTGTTGCCCGGGTCGCCCTTGGGCTCGTCCACCCGGCCCTCCAGCACCCGGCCGTCGGCGGTGTGCACGGTGATCTTGCCGATCCAGCGTCGCGGGTAGGCGGCGTCGACCTCGTCGTCGCGCTCCATCGCGACCCGCGCCGCCAGGGCCGCGGTCTCCGGGTCGGCGTAGTGCGCGTCGAAATCGGCGAGGCTCGCCCGCCCGAAGCGCGCCGCCAGGGCCAGCACCGTGCCCATCGAGAACTTGGACTGGTGCACCGTGGCCGGCCGCACCACCGGCCCCAGCACGTCGATGGCGCCCTGGTGCACCCGCGCCACCACCCGCGCGATGTCGTCCGGCCGCAACCCGTGCGCCCGCACCACCTGCAGCATCGCGTCGGCGGCGGGATGGGTGTGGCGGCAGGAGGCGTGGAACTTGAAGGAGGTCTCGGCCACCGCCCAGCGCGTGCCCAGGCCGTCGGCCAGCCGCGACGCGTCGGCGTCGCGCGACATGCCGGCGGCCAGGCCCTGCGGGCCTTCCAGGATCTCGGCCGCGCCGGTGAAGCCGTCCTGCGCCAGCAGCGCGGACATCAGCCCGGCGGAGGCCGCGTGGGCGGTGTGCAGCTGCTTGGAATCGGCCGCGGTGCGCAGGAATTCCCACAGCCCGGCCGACTGGGTTCCCGCCGAGCCGAAGGCGTGCCGCATGCGCGCCGCGTCCAGCCCCAGGAGGTGGCCGGCGGCGGCCGCGGCCGCCAGGGTGCCCGCGGTGCCGGTGGTGTGGAACACCTTGTAGTGCGACCGGCCCAGGAATTCGCCGACGCGGATGCCGACCTCGTAGCCCGCGACCGAGGCCGCCAGCAGCCGCGCGCCGCTCGCGCCGAGCGACTGCGCCAGGGCGAGCGCCGCCGGGAACACCACCGTGGCCGGATGGAACACCGCGCCGTTATGCACGTCGTCCTGCTCCGCCACGTGCGAGGCGGCGGCGTTGACCATCGCCGCGAAGTACGGGCTGCTGCGCCCGCCGCCCACCAGCAGCTCGCTCGGCCCGTCGGCGGGTCCCATGGCGCGCGCGAAGGCGGCGATGGCCCGCACCGGCCGGGCGCCCTGTCCGGCCAGCGCCGAGCCCAGCCAGTCGGCCAGCAGGTCCTCGGTGCGGCGCAGCACCGGCGCGGGGATGTCCTCGATGCGCAGTCCGGCGGCGAATGCCGCCAGGCGGGCGGTGGCCGAGGGGTCGAGCGGCGTCGCGCCCGGGGTGTCGGAGGTCGATGCCATCGGCGTGCTTTCTGGAAGGGGATGCGGTCAGATCGCGCCGCTGGCGCGCAGCGCGGCGATGTCGCCGTCGCTGCGGCCCAGCGCGCGCAGGATGGCGTCGGTGTGGGCGCCGACGGCGGGCACCGGGTCCATGCGGTAGTCGAAGGCGCTCTGCCGGCCCGGCGGCAACAGCGCCGGGATGTCGCCCGCCGGCGATCCCACCCGGCGCCAGCGGTCCCGCGCCCGCAGCTGCGGGTGGCCCCAGAGCCCGGCCATGTCGTTCATCCGGGCGTTGGCGATGCGCGCGCCGTCCAGCCGCGCCTCCACCTCGGCGGCGGTCAGCGCGGCGAAAGCCTCCAGGATCAGCGCGCGCAGCGCCTCGCGGTTCGCGCTGCGGCGCGCGTTGCTGTCGAAGCGCGGATCGGCGGCCAGCGCCGGCCGGCGCAGCACCCGTTCGCAGAAGGCCTGCCATTCGCGCTCGTTCTGCAGTCCCAGGATCACCGTGCCGCCGTCGCCCGCCGGGAACGGGCCGTAGGGGTAGATGGTCGAATGCGAGGCCCCGGCGCGCGGCGGCGGTTCCGCGCCGTCGTAGGCGTAGTACATCGGGTAGCCCATCCACTCGGCCAGCGATTCGAGCATCGACACGTCGACGTGCGAGCCGCGCCCGGTGCGCCCGCGCTGCAGCAGCGCGGCCAGGATGCCGGTGTACGCGTACATGCCGGCGGCGATGTCGGCGATGGAGTTGCCCGACTTGGCCGGCGCCTCGGGGCCGCCGGTCACCGACAGGAAACCGGCCTCGGCCTGGATCAGCAGGTCGTAGGCCTTCTTGTCGCGGTAGGGGCCGTCGTCGCCGTAGCCCGAGATGTCGCAGACGATCAGCGCCGGGTGCTCCGCCTGCAGCGCCTCGGCGCCCAGGCCCATGCGGGCGGCGGCGCCGGGCGCGAGGTTCTGCACCAGCACGTCGGCGTCGGCGATCAGCGCGCGCAGCACCGCCAGCGCGGCCGGCTGCTTCAGGTCGAGCGTGAGGCTCTCCTTCGAGCGGTTGACCCAGACGAAGTGCGAGGCCTCGCCGTCCACCCGCTGGTCGTAGGCGCGGGCGAAATCCCCGGCGCCGGGCCGTTCGACCTTGATGACCCGGGCGCCCAGGTCGGCCAGCTGGCGGGTGCAGAACGGCGCGGCGATCGCGTGCTCGAGCGAGACGACGGTGATGCCGTCGAGGGGGCGTGTCATGTCCGGCCCTCCCCTGTCAGAACGACCGCGGCAGCCCGAGCAGGTGCTCGGCCACGTAGGAATAGATGAGGTTGGTCGAGATCGGCGCCACCTGGTAGAGCCGGGTCTCGCGGAACTTGCGCTCCACGTCGTATTCGTTGGCGAAGCCGAAGCCGCCGTGCGTCTGCAGGCAGGTGTTGGCCGCCTCCCAGCTGGCCTTGGCCGCCAGGTACTTGGCCATGTTGGCCTGGGCGCCGCAGGGCCGGCCGGCGTCGAACAGCTCGCAGGCCCTGAAGCGCATCAGGTTGGCGGCCTCGGTCTCGATGTAGTCGGCGGCGATCGGGAACTGCACGCCCTGGTTCTGGCCGATGGGCCGGCCGAAGACCTGGCGGTCGGCGGCGTAGCGGCGCGCCCTGTCGATGAACCAGTAGGCGTCGCCGATGCACTCGGCCGCGATCAGCGTGCGCTCGGCGTTCAGGCCGTCGAGGATGTAGCGGAAGCCCTGCCCCTCCTCGCCGATCAGGTTCTCGGCCGGGATCTCCAGGTTGTCGAAGAACACCTCGTTGGTCTCGTGGTTGACCATGTTGGGGATCGGCCGAACCGTCATGCCGTGGCCGATCGCCTGCTCCAGGTCGACGATGAAGACCGACATGCCCTCGGACTTGCGCTGGACCTCGGCCAGCGGCGTGGTGCGCGCCAGCAGGATCATCAGGTCCGAGTGCTGGATGCGCGAGATCCAGACCTTCTGGCCGTTGACGACGTAGCGGTCGCCCTGGCGCACCGCGGTGGTCTTGAGCTGGGTGGTGTCGGTGCCGGTGGTGGGCTCGGTCACCGCCATGGCCTGCAGCCGCAGCTCGCCGGTGGCGATCCTCGGCAGGTACTGCCGCTTCTGCGCCTCGCTGCCGTGGCGCAGCAGCGTGCCCATGTTGTACATCTGGCCGTGGCAGGAGCCGGCGTTGCCGCCGGACAGGTTGATCTCCTCCATGATGACCGAGGCCTCGGCCAGCCCCAGGCCCGAGCCGCCGTACTCCGCCGGCACCAGCGCGGCCAGCCAGCCGGCGCCGGTCAGCGCGTCGACGAAGGCTTCGGGGTAGGCGTGCTCGGTCTCGAGCTTCTGCCAGTAGGCGGAATCGAATCCGGCGCACAGCGCGCGCAGCGCCTCGCGCATGTCCTGGTAGGCGTCGGGGGTGGGCAGGGTGGTCTTCATGGGATGCGTGCGGGTGGCGGGTCGGGGTCGGACGGAAGGAAGCCGGTGCGGAATCGGCGGGAAGGCGTTTCGGGCGGGGCCGGCGGCTCAGGCGAGCGTCGCGGCGCCCTGCATCGCGAGCGCGCCGGAGGCGGCGTCGCTGGCCCACAGGTCGAAGCCGCCCGGCTCGCCCGGACGCGGCCGGCCCTGGATGCGCAGCGGCGCGCCGTCGAAGGACGGCCGCACCGCCCGGAAATCGAAGCGCGCCAGCCGCGCGCCCGGATGCTCGCGGCGCAGCAGGTCCACCAGCAGCGTGGCGATCAGCGGGCCGTGGACGATCAGGCCCGGATAGCCCTCGACCCCGGTCACGTAGCGGCGGTCGTAGTGGATGCGGTGGCCGTTGAAGGTCAGCGCCGAATAGCGGAACAGCAGCACGTCGTCGGGCAGCAGCTCGCGGCCGAAGACGGCCGCGCCGTCGGCACCGGCACCGGCATCGGCGGGGGCCGCGGCCGATGCGGCGGGGATCGCGGGGATCGCGGGGGCCGCGGCCGCGCCGCCGGGCTCGCCCCGGTAGACGATGTCGTGTTCCTCGGTCAGCGCCAGGCCGCGGTCGTTGCGCACCTCGTGGCGCACCAGCACGAACACCAGCTCGCCGCTGCGCCCGGACTTGTGGTCGACCGAGACGATGCGCGACCGGCGTTCGGCCGCGTCGCCCACCCGCAGCGGATTGCCGGCCTCCCAGCGCAGCCGTCCGCCGGCCCACATCCGGCGCGGCAGCGGCACCGGCGGCAGGAAGCCGCCGCGCCGCGCGTGGCCGTCCGGGCCGATCTCCGACTGGCGGTGCTGCGGCAGGAAATACAGCCAGTGGCCCAGTTCCGGCACCGGCGCGCCATCCGCCGGCGGCGGGTCGTCGCGGTCCAGCGTGGCCGAGAGTCCGCGCAGCGGCGTGGCGTCGATGTGGTCGGCGACCGTCTCGGTGCGGCCTTCCCAGGTCTTGAGGTGGGCGAGCACGGACGGGTCGAGGGATGCGGTGGAGGTGGCAGCGTGCATGGAGGAACGGTCGGTCGGAGGAAGTCGGATGGAGGAAGGGATGCGGAGCCGGCGGCGATGCGTCCGGATCAGTCCAGCGACGCGCCGGACGCCTTGACGATGCCGGCCCACTTCTTCAGGTCGCGCTGCAGCAGCTCGGCGAACTGCTCGGGGCTGGTCGGGGGCGCGATCTCCACGCCCTGCTTCTCCAGGGAGGCGCGCAGGTCCGGCGCCGCGAGCGCCCCGGCCATCGCCTGGCGCAGCCGCGCCAGCACCTCCGGCGGCACGCCGGCCGGCGCGTAGAGGCCGATCCACAGGGTGCCGTCGTAGCCCGGCACCGTCTCGGCGATGGCCGGCACCTCGGGCAGCGCGGGCGAGCGCCGCGCGCCGCTGACCGCCAGCGGCCGCAGCCGGCCCGACTGGATGTGCGGCAGCGCCGACGGCAGGCTCGCGAAGACCAGCGGCAGCTGGTTGCCCAGCACGTCGTTGATCGCCGGGGCCACGCCCTTGTAGGGCACGTGCTGCAGCTCGATGCCGGCCATGTGGTTGAGCATCTCGCCGAGCAGGTGGTTGAGCGTGCCGTTGCCCGCCGAGGCGAAGCGGTAGGCCTGCGGCTGCCCGGCCCGGGCCAGCGCCAGCAGCTCGGGCATCGATTTGGCCGGGAAGGACGGGTTCGCCAGCAGCACGTTGGGCACCGCGCCGACCAGGCCCACCGGCGCGAAGTCCTTCACCGGGTCGAAGCCGGGATTGCGGTAGAGCGCCGGGTTGATGGCCTGGCTGCTGCTGATGGTCAGCAGCAGGATGTGGCCGTCCTTGGGCGCCCGGGCGACGTACTGGGTGCCGATGTTGCCGCCCGCGCCCGGCCGGTTCTCCACCACCGCGCTGCCGCCCAGCATCTCGCCGACCTTCTGGCCGACCAGCCGGCCGACGATGTCGTTGGTGCCGCCGGCCGCCTGCGGCACGACCAGCACCACCGGTCGCGCCGGATAGGCCGCCTGCGCCCCGGCCGGCTGGCCGGAGAAGGCCAGCAGGGCCATGCCCAGGACCGGGACGGCCAGGAGGGCGCGGCGGCGCACGGCGCGCCGGAGGAAAGTCGGGGGTTGCGATTCGGCCATCGTTGTCTCCATCGGCATTCTTTTGAATAGCCGAATGGTCTGCGGATTCCTTTCCGGAGACAAGCCACGAATTTGCAAGCCAGCCTTCCAGGATTTCGAAGGCTCGCGGCGAAGCGCACTACCATGGCGCGATGGACCTCGACTTCGACCTGACCGACCTGCGGCTGTTCGTGCGCGCCGCCGAGGAAGGCAACCTGACCCGGGCCGCCGCGCACCAGCACCTGTCGCTGCCCGCGGCCAGCGCGCGCATCAAGGCGCTGGAGACCCGGTCGGGGCTGCCGCTGTTCCTGCGCCAGCCGCGCGGCATGCGGACCACGCCGGCCGGCAACGCCTTCCTGCACCATGCCCGGCAGGTGCTGCGCCAGGCCCAGCAGCTCCGCGAGGACCTGCGCGAGTACGGCACCGGCCTGCACGGCCACCTGCGGGTCCAGGCCAACACCACCGCCGTCAGCGACATCCTGCCCGAACTGCTGCCGGACTTCCTGGCGGCCCATCCGAAGGTCAACATCGACCTGCAGGAGCGGCCCAATGCGCTCATCCCCCAGGGCGTGCGCGACGGCCAGGCCGACATCGGCATCGTCGCCGGCGCGATGGACACCCATGGCCTGGAGGCGATCCACTTCAGCACCGACCGGCTGGTGCTGGTCACCGCGCGCGGCCACCGGCTGGCGCAGCGCCAGCGCATCGCCTTCGCCGAAACGCTGGACGAGGACGCGGTGGGCATGGTGCCCGGCAGCACGCTGCAGGCCTTCCTGGGCCGCATCGTCGAGGACCTGGGACGCACGTTGCGGCTGCGCATCCAGCTCGGCAGCTTCGACGCCATGTGCCGGATGATCGGCAGCGGCGTCGGCGTGGGCGTGGTGCCGGAGTCGGCCGCGTTGCGCAACCGCGACGCGATGGGGCTGGCGCTGGTGGAACTCACCGATGCCTGGTGCGTGCGCGAACGCTACCTGCTGGTGCGCGACCGCGCGGCCCTGCCCTCGTATGCGCAGGCGCTGGTCGACCGGGTGTGCGGCGACCGGCGCGACGACGCGTCGCCCAGGTGACTCCGGCGCGGGGTTCCTGCGGGCAATCCCGGAGCATGGCGGGTTCAGTCCAGGTTCACACTGCCCCCGCCCGATCCGGGCAGATTCGCGCTTTGGAGAATTTCGAATGTCCGTCGCCCCCTTTCCCCTCCGCGCCGCGTGCGTCGCCATCGCGGCCGCATCCGCCCTGCTCCTGTCCGCATGCGGCGGCAGCAGCAACCACGACAACACGCCCGAGGAAACCCGGCTGCAGGACGGCCGCAACGCCTTCGCCGTCAATCCGCAGGCCCTGGCGTTCGCGGCCCTCGACGGCAGCTCCGCCCCGACCGACCGCTGGTCGGGCACGCTCGGCGCGGCCGGCTACCGCATCGAGGTGCCGCGCAACTGGAACGGCACGCTGGTGATGTACGCCCACGGCTACGCCGGCGAGGGCAACCTGCTGACGGTCAGCAACCCCGCCATCCGCCGCCACCTGATCGACAACGGCTACGCCTGGGCCGCGTCGAGCTACAGCAAGAACTACTACGACGTGCGCGCCGGCGTCGAGGACACCAACGCCCTGGCCAACGCCTTCGTGCAGATCGCCGCGAGCAACGGCCGCGTGCTGTCCGCCCCCACCCGCACCTACATCACCGGAGTGTCGATGGGCGGCCATGTCGCCGCCGCCGCCATCGAGGACGAGACTTTCACCACCGCGCGCAACACCCGCCGCTACGACGGCGCGGCGCCGATGTGCGGCGTGCTCGGCGACCTCTCGCTCTACGATTACTTCGGCGCCTACCAGCTGGCGGCGCAGAAGCTCGCCGGCTTCCCGGCGGAACGCTTTCCGACCGCCGACTGGGCCACCGTCGGGCCGCAGGTCCGCACCGCCCTGTTCAACAGCCAGACCTCCTTCGCCAATCCCACGGCCCAGGGCCGGAAGCTCAAGGACGTGGTCATGAACCTGACCGGCGGTCCGCGGCCGATCTTCGACCAGGGCTTCGCGAACAACGCCCTGCAGAACACCGTCTGGGGCACCTTCGGGCGCGACGGCACCATCAACGGCATCCTCAACCGCAACGCGGTGGACACCACCCGCATCGTCTACCGCTACGCGGCCGACGCGGCGGAGCTGACGCAGTTCAACGCCACCATCGCCCGGTCGGTGGCCGCGCCGGATGCCAACCGCCTGCGCCGCGACGGCCTGCGCTGGTTCCCGCAAGTCAACGGCGAGTTCCACATCCCGGTGGTCACCATCCACACCCTGGGCGACATGTACGTGCCCTTCCGGATGGAGCAGATCTACCGGGAGCGCGCCGATGCCGCCGGCAACGGCAACTGGCTGGTGCAGCGCGCCATCCGCGCGCCCAGCCACTGCGACTTCACCGTGGCCGAGCAGACCGAGACCTTCCGGGCCATGGCCGACTGGGTCGAGAAAGGCGTGAAGCCGGCCGGCGACGACGTCGTCACGCCCGCGGTGCTGGCGAACGCCGACTACGGCTGCGCCTACACCCGCGACACCGGCGGCGCCGACGATTCCGCCACGACCCTGGCCACCCGGCAGCTCCTGCCCCGCTGCGCCGCACGCTGAAAGGCGAAACGGCCGCTCCCTCGCGGAAGCGGCCGTTTCGCGGATCGCCTTCCCCGCGCCGGGCCGGCGCGGGAGGCATCGGGGGAGACGCCGTGCGGTGTCAGTCCCGCTGCGCCAGCGCGCGGTTCACGCGCAGCGCCGCCAGCGTGCAGACCGCACCCGACAGCAGGTACAGGCTCACGTAGCCCAGACCGAAGTGCGCCGACAGGCCCAGCGCCACCAGCGGGGCGAAGGCCGCGCCGACCAGCCAGGCGAAGTCGGCGGTCAGGGCCGCGCCGGTGTAGCGGTACTTGGACGAGAAGTTGGCCGTCACCGCGCCGGCCGCCTGGCCGTACGACAGGCCCAGCAGCGCGAAGCCCACCAGGATGAAGGTGTTCTGGCCCGACGGGTCGCCGCCCAGCAGCCGCGGCGCGAAGGCGCTGAAGATCGCGATCAGCACCGCCAGGGCGCCCAGCGTGTTGCGCCGGCCGATGCGGTCGGCGATCAGGCCGGAGGCGATGGTCGCCAGGATGGCGATGCCGCCGCCGATGACCTGCACCCCCAGCACGTCGGCCACCGGCTGGGTCGAGGTCAGCGTGATCCACGACAGCGGGAACACCGTCACCAGGTGGAACAGCGCGTAGCTGGCCAGCGCGGCGAAGGCGCCGATGAAGATGTTGTAGCCCTGGGTGCGCAGCATTTCCATCACGCCGGTGGGCTCCAGCTCGCGCTCTTCCAGCAGCTTGGTGTATTCCTGGGTCACCACCAGCCGCAGCCGGGCGAACAGCGCCACCACGTTGATCGCGAAGGCCACGTAGAACGGATAGCGCCAGCCCCAGTCCAGGAAATCCTTCTGGCTCAGGTTGGAATACAGGAACAGGAACAGCCCGGTGGCGATGATGAAGCCGATCGGCGCGCCGAGCTGGCTCAGCATCGCATACCAGCCGCGGCGCTCGGCCGGCGCGTTGAGCGCCAGCAGCGACGGCAGGCCGTCCCACGAACCGCCGAACGCGATGCCCTGGCAGACGCGGAAGAAGGCCAGCAGCACGATCGAGTAGGCGCCCAGCGAGGCGTGGCCCGGCACGAAGGCGATGCCGGCGGTGGAGATGCCCATCAGGAACAGCGCCATCGTGAGCTTGGCGCTGCGCCCCCAGCGGCGCTGGATGCCCATGAACAGCGCGGTGCCGAAGGGACGCGCCAGGAAGGCGAACGAGAAGATGGTGAACGCGTAGAGCGTGGCCTGCAGCCGGTCCTCGAAGGGGAAGAACACCGACGGGAAGACCAGCACCGACGCGATCCCGTAGACGAAGAAGTCGAAGTACTCCGACGCCCGGCCGATGATCACGCCGATGGCGATCTCGCCCGGCGCCACCTCGGAATGGCCGTCGGCGGTGATGTTGCGGATATCGCGCTCGGCGGAGTGCGTCGAGGGTTCGGATGCGTGTTGCGGACTGATACTGCTGGCCATCATGCGTACTCGTGATGCGGGTGTTGCCCCGTATGATGCCCGAGGGTGGCATCGGCGGGGCGATGACACCATAGGACAAAACGTCCAATGCCCTTCGTCCCCCGATCGGCGTAGATTCTGCGGCTATCGCGGCCACGCTTCTTTTTTCTGTCCGGCATGCCCTCCATCAAGAACCTTCGCGGACTGCTCCTGCTGCCCGCCGCCAGCCTCCTCGCAGGCTGCAACGCGGTCGTCATGCGCCCGTCCGGCGACGTGGCGCTCCAGCAACGCGACCTCATCCTCATCTCGACCGGGCTGATGCTGCTGATCATCGTTCCGGTGATCATCCTGACCCTGGTGTTCGCCTGGCGCTACAGCAAGTCCCATCCGAAGTCCGAGGAAACCTACTCGCCCGACTGGGACCACTCCACCATGCTCGAGCTGATCATCTGGTCGGCTCCGCTGCTCATCGTGATCGCGCTGGGCGCCATCACCTGGATCAGCACCCACACGCTCGACCCGTACCGCCCGCTCGACCGCATCGAGGCCGGCCGCGCCGTGCCGGAAGGCGTCAAGCCGTTGGAGGTGCAGGTGGTCGCGCTCGACTGGAAGTGGCTGTTCATCTACCCCGAGCAGGGCATCGCCACCGTCAACGAACTGGCCGCGCCGGTGGATCGCCCGATCCAGTTCAAGATCACCGCCTCCTCGGTCATGAACTCCTTCTTCGTGCCCGCCCTGGCCGGCCAGATCTACGCCATGCCCGGCATGGAGACCCGGCTGCACGCGGTCATCAACAAGCCCGGCGAGTACCAGGGCTTCTCGGCCAACTACAGCGGCGCCGGCTTCTCGGACATGCGCTTCAAGTTCCATGGCCTGGACCAGGCCGGCTTCGACCGCTGGGTCGAAGCCGCCAGGGCCGGCAAGGGCGCGCTGACCCGCGAAGGCTACCTGCAGCTGGAAAAACCCAGCGAGCGCCACCCGGTGGAGCATTACGCTACGGTCGCGAACGGCCTGTACGACGCCATCGTCAACCGCTGCGTCGAAGCCAACCGCATGTGCATGAAGGACATGATGGCCATCGACGCCCAGGGCGGCCAGGGCGGTGCGGCCGGCATCCACAACCTGGCGACGCTCGACCCGGCGACCCGCAACCGGCTGGGCCTCGAAGGCATGCCGGCGCGCACTTATGTCGGCGCGATGTGCACGCCGGCCGACCCCACCGGCGCCCTGGCCGCCTCGGCCGACCGCCCGTCGTAAACGCACCGCCGGACGACGCTCCCCGCACCGACCTCGCCCCTTGCCTTGCGCCGCCAGCCCGGCGGCGCAACCAGCGCCATCTCAACCTTGGCATCCGGACCCAGAATGTTGGACCATCTCGAACTCACGAAGCTCATCTTCGGCCGCCTCACGTGGGAGGCGATCCCGCTCCACGAACCCATCCTGATCGCGACCTTCGCCATGGTCGCGCTCGGCGGTGCCGCGCTCCTCGGGGCGCTGACCTATTTCCGCGTCTGGGGCTACCTGTGGCGCGAATGGTTCACCAGCATCGACCACAAGAAGATCGGCATCATGTACATCGTCCTCGGACTGGTGATGCTGCTGCGCGGCTTCGCCGACGCGTTGATGATGCGCATGCAGCAGGCCGTGGCCTTCGGGGATTCGATGGGCTTCCTGCCGCCGCACCACTACGACCAGGTCTTCACCGCCCACGGCGTGATCATGATCTTCTTCGTGGCGATGCCGCTGGTCACCGGCTTCATGAACTACGTGGTGCCGCTGCAGATCGGCGCGCGCGACGTGGCCTTCCCGTTCCTGAACAACTTCAGCTTCTGGATGACCGCCAGCGGCGCGGTGCTGGTGATGCTGTCGCTGTTCGTCGGCGAGTTCGCGCGCACCGGCTGGCTGGCGTATCCGCCGCTGTCGGGCCTGCTCTACAGCCCCGACGTGGGGGTGGATTACTACATCTGGTCCCTGCAGATCGCGGGGGTGGGGACCTTGCTCTCGGGCATCAACCTGCTGGCCACCATCGTCAAGATGCGCGCGCCCGGCATGGGCCTGATGAAGATGCCCATCTTCACCTGGACCTCGCTCTGCACCAACGTGCTGATCATCGCCGCCTTCCCGGTGCTGACCGCCGTGCTCGCCCTGCTGTCGCTCGACCGCTACGCCGGCACCAATTTCTTCACGAACGATTTCGGCGGCAACGCCATGATGTACGTGAACCTGATCTGGATATGGGGCCACCCCGAGGTCTACATCCTGGTGCTGCCGGTCTTCGGCATCTTCTCGGAAGTGGTGTCCACCTTCAGCCGCAAGCGCCTGTTCGGCTACGCGTCGATGGTCTACGCCACGATCGTGATCACCATCCTGTCCTACCTGGTGTGGCTGCACCACTTCTTCACCATGGGCTCGGGGGCGAGCGTCAACTCGTTCTTCGGCATCACCACGATGATCATCTCGATCCCGACCGGGGCGAAGATCTTCAACTGGCTGTTCACCATGTACAAGGGGCGCATCACCTTCGAGGTGCCGATGCTCTGGACGATCGGTTTCATGATCACCTTCGTCATCGGCGGCATGACCGGCGTGCTGCTGGCCGTTCCCCCGGCCGACTTCGTTCTGCACAACAGCCTGTTCCTGATCGCCCACTTCCACAACGTGATCATCGGCGGCGTGCTGTTCGGCCTGATGGCCGGCATCACCTACTGGTTCCCGAAGGCCTTCGGCTACAAGCTCGACCCGTTCTGGGGCAAGTGCTCGTTCTGGTTCTGGCTGGTCGGCTTCTGGGTCGCCTTCGCGCCGGTCTACGTGCTGGGCCTGATGGGCGTGACCCGCCGCATGAACCACTTCGACGATCCGTCGCTGCAGATCTGGTTCCAGATCGCCGCGGTCGGCGCCGTGCTGATCGCGCTCGGCATCGCCAGCTTCATCATCCAGCTGGTGGTCAGCTTCCGCCGCCGCGAGTCGCTGCGCGACTTCACCGGCGACCCGTGGGGCGGCCGTACCCTGGAATGGTCGACCTCCTCGCCGCCGCCCGCCTACAACTTCGCCTTCACCCCGCAGATCCACGACGGCGACGCCTGGTGGCAGATGAAGCAGCGCGGCTACCAGCGCCCGGGCGAAGGATTCCTGCCGATCCACATGCCCAAGAACACCTGGGCCGGCATCGCGCTGGCGGGCCTGAGCACCGTGTTCGGTTTCGCGATGATCTGGCACATGTGGCTGCTGGTCGGGGTGTCCTTCGTGGCCCTGCTGGCCGTGGCGATCGCCCACACCTTCAACTACAAGCGCGACTACTACATCGATGCGGACGAAGTCGTCCGGGTCGAGACCGCACGTACCCAAATGCTGGCCAGCCATGTCTGATACCACCCTGTCTCCCAATCCGAGCGCCGGCGTGACCGCACCGGACAACCTGCGCTTCTACGTGCCGGGCGAGCACCATGTGCAGAACGGCACGCTGCTGGGCTTCTGGCTCTACCTGATGAGCGACTGCCTCATCTTCGCCTGCCTGTTCGCCGTCTACGGCGTGCTCGGCCGCAGCTATGCGGCCGGCCCGTCGGGCGCCGACCTGTTCGACCTGCCGCTGGTGGCGCTCAACACCTCCATGCTGCTGCTGTCGTCGATCACCTACGGCTTCGCGATGCTGGAGATGCAGAAGAAGAAGCTGAACGCCACCCTGGCGTGGCTGGCCATCACCGGCCTGCTGGGCTGTGCGTTCATCGGACTGGAGCTCTACGAGTTCGCGCACCTGATCCACGAAGGCGCCGGCCCGCAGCGCAGCGCCTTCCTGTCCTCCTTCTTCGCCCTCGTCGGCACCCACGGCCTGCACGTGAGCTTCGGCATCGTCTGGCTGGTGGTGCTGATGGTGCAGCTCAAGCAGCGCGGCCTGGTCGGCGAGAACCGCCGCCGGCTGATGTGCCTGTCGATGTTCTGGCACTTCCTGGACGTGGTCTGGATCGGCGTCTTCACCTTCGTTTACCTGATGGGAGTCCTGCCATGAGCGCCCCCCAAGCCCCGAACCGCAACCTGGCCCACGGCCACCACATCGAGCTGGAAGAGGCCGCCCACCACGACGACCACCACGGCCACGACGATGACGATGGCGCGAGCCACAGCACCCTGCGCGGCTACGCCACCGGCTTCATCCTGTCGGTGATCCTGACGGCGATCCCGTTCTGGCTGGTGATGGGCAAGGTGTTCGACAAGTCCAGCACGACCGCGCTGGTCATCCTGGCCTTCGCGGTGGTGCAGATCGTGGTCCACATGATCTACTTCCTGCACATGAACACCAAGTCCGAGGGCGGCTGGACGATGCTGGCGCTGATCTTCACGCTGGTGCTGGTGGTGATCACGCTCAGCGGCTCGCTGTGGGTCATGTACCACATGAACACCAACATGATGCCCATGTCGGTCCACGACATGAAGAACATGCCTTGACCGTGCCACGGCACGAGGCCACGGTGGATTCCCCGTCCCCCCGCACCGCGCAGCCCGCGCAGGAGCAGGAGGGGCGCGGTCCCCGCAGCACCGGCGTCCTGGCCCTGCTCGCGATCCTCGCGGCGGCGGCCTTCGCCGGTTTTTTTGCGCTCGGCACCTGGCAGGTCGAGCGGCGCGCCTGGAAGCTCGACCTGATCGCGAAGGTGGACGAACGGGTGCGGGCCCCGGCCGCCGCGCCGCCGCGTCCGGAAACCTGGCCGCGGATCGACGCCGGCGATGCCTACCGGCACCTGCGCCTGACCGGCACCTTCCTGCACGACCGGGAAACCCTGGTGCAGGCGGCCACCGCGCTCGGCAGCGGATTCTGGGTGATGACGCCGATGCGCCTGGCCGACGGCACCACCGTGCTGGTCAACCGCGGCTTCGTGCCGCCCGAGGCGCGCGACCCGGCCGCCCGTGCCGCCGCCGCGCCGCGCGGCGAGTCCACCGTCACCGGACTGCTGCGCATCACCGAGCCCGGCGGCGCCTTCCTGCGGCGCAACGATCCGGCCGCCGGCCGCTGGCATTCGCGCGACGTGGAAGCCATCGCGGCGGCGCGGGGCCTGCAGCGCACGGCGCCCTACTTCCTCGATGCGGACGCGACCGGACCCGCGGGCGGCACCGCGGAAGGTGCCGCGGGAGGTGCCGCTATCGGAACCGCGGCCGCCACCGACCGCGCCTGGCCCGCCGGCGGCCTGACCGTGGTGTCCTTCCACAACAACCACCTGGTCTACGCCCTCACCTGGTACGCCCTCGCGCTGATGGTGGCGGGCGCCGCCTGCTACGTGGGCCGGGACGAACGGCGCGTGCGCCGCCGGCAGGCCGCGCGCCATCCCGCCTCCGCCGATGCAGCACGCGATTAACGCGGCCCGCACCGCCTTCTCCCGGGGCACCGCTCCGCTCGAAACCGCGGCCGGCCTGAAGAACCTGCAGCAGCTGGTGCAGCTGCGGTGGATCGCGGTCGTGGGGCAGATCGTCGCCATCGGGATCGTGCACTTCGGCTACGGCATCCAGCTGCCGCTCGACGCGATGCTGCGGGTGCTGGTCTGCCTGGTCGGCTTCAACGTCGCGAGCCTGCCGCGCTGGCGCCGGCGCCGTCCGGTCACCGACCGCGAACTGTGCATCGCGCTGCTGGTGGACGTGGGCGTGCTCACCGTGCTGCTCTACCTCAGCGGCGGCGCCACCAACCCGTTCATCTTCCTCTACCTGCTGCAGATCATCCTGGGCGCGGTGCTGCTGGAGACCCGGGCGGTCTGGCTGCTGGTGGCGATCACCAGCGCCTGCGTGGCGGGACTGGCGCTGTTCTCGCGGCCGCTCGCCCTGCCCTTCGACCCCGGCGCCGGACTGGCCAACCCCTACATCCAGGGCCTGCTGGTGTGCTTCGCGCTCAATGCCGCGCTGCTGGTGACCTTCATCACCCGCATCGCCCGCAACCTGCGCACGCGCGACGCGCACCTGGCCACCCTGCGCCAGCGCGCGGCCGAGGAAGAGCACATCGTCCGCATGGGCCTGCTGGCCTCCGGCGCCGCGCACGAGCTCGGTACGCCGCTGGCCACGCTGGCGGTGATCCTGGGCGACTGGAAGCGCCTGCCGCACTTCGCGTCCGATCCGGAACTGCTGCAGGAGATCACCGAGATGCAGATCCAGCTGCAGCGCTGCAAGTCCATCGTCAGCGGCATCCTGGTGTCGGCCGGCGAGGCGCGCGGCGAATCGTCCGAGGAAACCACGCTCGCCGCATTCCTCGACGGCCTGGTCGCCGACTGGCGCGCCACCCGGCCGGTCAAGGCGCTGGAGTACCGCAACCGCTTCGGCGAGGACCTGCGGCTGGTGTCCGATTCCACGCTGCAGCAGATGATCTGCAACGTCCTCGACAATGCGCTGGACGCCTCGCCCCAGTGGGTGGGGCTGGACGTATCGCGCCACGACGGCGCTCTGGTGCTGACGGTCGCCGACCGGGGTCCGGGCTTCCTGCCGGCCATGCTGGCGCAGTTCGGCAAGCCCTACCAGTCGAGCAAGGGCCGCCCGGGCGGCGGGCTCGGCCTGTTCCTGGTGGTCAACGTGGCGCGCACGCTCGGCGGCAACGTCGCCGCCCGCAACCGCCCGGAGGGCGGCGCCGAGGTGGTGCTGACCCTGCCGCTGGACGCCATCGCGCTCGACCTGCACGATGACGACACCGACGATGCCGAGGACGAGGAACCCCATGGACACGCCCGACGAAACCCTCCCGCCGCCTGAACGCCAGCTGCTGATCGTCGAGGACGACGCCGCCTTCGCGCGCACCCTCTGCCGGTCCTTCGAGCGACGCGGCTACACGGTGCGCGTCGCCAGCCGGCTCGACCAGGTGGAGACGCTGCTGCCCGGCTTCTCGCCCGGCTACGCGGTGGTCGACCTCAAGCTCAACGGCGACGCCTCGGGCCTGTCCTGCGTGCAGATGCTGCACCAGCACGCGCCGGGCATGCTGATCGTGGTGCTGACCGGCTTCGCCAGCATCGCCACCGCCGTCGAGGCCATCAAGCTCGGCGCCTGCCACTACCTGGCCAAGCCCTCCAACACCGACGACATCGAGGCCGCCTTCGGCCTGATGGAAGGCAACACCGAGGTCGGCCTGACCAACCGGTCCACCTCGATCAAGACGCTGGAATGGGAGCGCATCCACGAGACCCTGGCCGAGACCGGATTCAACATCTCCGAGACGGCCCGGCGGCTGGGCATGCACCGGCGGACGCTGGCGCGCAAGCTCGGCAAACAGCAGGTCAAGTAGCCGCCGGGACGGCGGTGCCGCCGGGCGCGCCCAGGCCGGCGGCGCTGGCCGCGAGCCCCTGGACCAGCCGCAGCCGCGGCGACGCGCGCAGCCACAGCATGCCGAAACGGCGCGGCTCCGACGGCAGGGGCAGCGGCATCTTGACCACGTCCTGGTGGTCGAGCAGCGGCGAGGCGATGTCCGGCACCACCGACACCCCCAGGCCGCGCGCCACCATCATCGCGATGGCCAGCAGCGAACTCAGCTCGAAACGCTCCTGCGGCACGATGCCGGCCGCGCGCAGGTAGCGGTCGGCCTGCTTGCCGCCGCCGAGGCTGCGGTCGTAGCGGATCAGCGGCGAGCCGCGCAGCAGTTCGTGCGGATCGCGCCCCGCGAGCCGGCCCGGCGCCAGCAGGACCAGCGGCTCCTCGCGCAGCGGCAACCAGTCGAAGGTCTTGGCCAGCGCGAAGGGCGGATAGAGGCACACGGCCGCATCGAGCCCGCCCTGCTGCACGCCCTTGTACAGCGCCGCGGTGGTGCCCGACTGCAGGAACACCTTCACGCCGGGATGGGCGGCGACGAAGGCGGCCAGGATGTCCGGCAGCAGGCCGTGCAGCGCGGTGTTGATCGTGCCCAGCGTCAGTTCGCCGGCGGCGGCCTCGGTGCCCAGCAGCGACGGGAGATCGCCCACCTCGCGCAGCAGGTTGCGCGCCCGGTGCACCAGCCGGTGGCCGGCCTCGGTCGGCTGCACCGTGCGGCCGGACCGCGCCAGCAGCGCCGCGCCCAGCGCGCGCTCCAGCGCGCGGATCTGCTGCGCCACCGCGGCCGGCGTGAGGTCGAGCCGGCGCGCCGCCTCGGACATCGAGCCCGAATCGACGACCAGGAGGAAGCTGTGCAGGTAGTCGGTTTCCATGGAGAAGATGCTTTTCCTACGATCTGATCATAGAAGACCCCTGTTTTTCTTTCCTCGGGGAGCGCGGACACTGCGCCCATGAGAAGCAAACTGTTCGTTCCGGGCACGCGGCCCGAGTTGTTCGCCAAGGCGCTGGCCGGCGCCGCCGACGGCATCTGCCTCGACCTGGAGGACGCGGTCACCGAAGCGCGCAAGGACGAGGCCCGCGAGACGGTGGCGCGGCTGCTGGCGGACGGCGCGTCCGCCGGGCACGGCAAGACGGTGATCGTGCGCGTCAACGCGATGGACACGCCGCATTTCGAGCGCGACATCGCCGCGGTGGCCCTCCCCGGCGTGCACCTGGTCAACCTCCCCAAGCCCGAGAGCCCCGCGCATGTGCAGGCCGCCGCCGATGCGCTGGACGCGGCGGAGCGGGCGAACGGGGTGCGCGCGCCCATCGGGCTGCTCCTGAACATCGAAACGCCCTCCGCCCTCCGGACGGCCGCCTACCTCGCGCGGTCCCATCCCCGCGTCCAGGGGCTGCAGCTCGGCCTGGGCGACCTGTTCGAACCGCTGGGCATCGCGCGCCGCGAGACGGCCGCGGTCCAGCAGGCGATGTTCGCGGTGCGCATCGCCGCGGGCGAGGCCGGCGTCTACGCCTACGACAGCGCCTTCGCGGACATCGGCGACGCCGCGGGCTACCGGGCCGAGGCGATGCTCGCGCGCAACCTGGGCTTCCTGGGCAAGACCTGCATCCACCCCAGCCAGGTCGCCGCCGCCAACGAGGTATTCCGCCCGACCGACGCGGAGATCGCGCATGCGGCGAAAGTCGTCGAGGCGACCCGCGACGCCGAGGCGCGCGGCCTGGGCGCCTACGTCGTCGACGGCCGGATGATCGACCTGCCCTTCATGCTGCGCGCCCGCGCCATCGTCGAGCGCGCCCGCGGCCTGGGGCTGGTCGCCGGCTGACCGGCGCCCCGGCCGTCCCGGGGCTTTCCGATTCCGGATTCCCGATCCACGACCGCGGGACCACCGCGGCATCCCTCCAGGAGACAACGCATGCATTCCCGTCCGACCCTTCCCCGGCGCGCCGTCGCCCTCGTCCTGATCGCCGGCGCCTGCCTGTGCGCGGGCGCCGCCCTGGCGCAGGAGAGCTATCCGTCCAAGCCGATCACGATCGTGGTGCCCTATCCGGCCGGCGGCTCCAACGATACCTTCGCGCGCCAGGTCGCCAAGGAACTGGGCGACAGCCTCAGGCAGCCGGTGCTCATCGACAACCGCCCCGGCGCGAGCGGCAACACCGGCACCGCGCAGGTGGCGCGCGCCGCGCCCGACGGCTACACGCTGGTGGCGGTGTCGTCGAGCATGACGACCAACGCGGCGGTGCAGACCAAGTTGCCCTTCGATCCGGTCAAGGGCTTCGCGCCGGTGGCCATGTTCGCCAAGGGTCCGTTCATCGTCGCGGTCAACAACGACTTCCCGGCGAAGAGCCCGGCGGAGCTGATCGCCGCCATCAAGGCGAAGCCGGGCCAGTACAACTACGCGTCGTCCGGCGCCGGCAGCGTCAACCAGTTCGGCACCGAATTGCTCAAGGCCCGGGTCGGCGACCTG